>JBGPDK010000070.1:0-15391 GCA_041482235.1 Thermoanaerobaculia bacterium
GACCCGGTCTCGTCCCGCCGCGTCCTATAGAGGGGCGAGACGCCGTCCGAGGCGTGGAACTCGGGCGAGCCGTCGACGTCCCGGTACGGAACCTCCTCGTACTCGAAGTCGATCCCGAGCACGCCGAGCTTCCAGAGCTGGTACGCGACGTCTTTCCCGGTATACGTGACCGTGCCGTTCGAGCGCACGAGGATCTTGTCCGCGTCCTCCATGCCCTCGAACTCCGGGGCCCCTTCGAGCGGCATCACCCAGCAGCCCGCGTTCCTGCCTTCCGTCTCGAGCCGCGCGGCGCCGGCCGCCTTCAGAAGCTCGAGGGCCTTGACCCAGAAGCGGCGCGCGAGAATGTCGCTCTCGCGCGGCAGAAGGTCGTAGCTGACACCCACACGCTCCATCGTGAGGAGATGGCAGCGGACGACCGCCTCGGCGAGGCGCCCCGCGAGCGCGGCCGTGGCAGCCGCCTCGTCCGACTGGTCCTGGCCTGTGGCGGCCCCCTCGATGGCGTGAAGCGTGGCACGTCGTTTCTCCTCGAGAGAGGGGTCGGCCGCGTAGCTCTTTCCGGCGAGGCCATAAAGATCCCACGCGAGGTCGCCCAGCCGGCGCGGGGCCACACCCGGCGCGTGCTCGGGGTAAGCGTCCAGGATCTCCCGGATCTCCTCGCCGAGGCGCTG
Source organism: Thermoanaerobaculia bacterium (assembly GCA_041482235.1). Taxonomy (GTDB): domain Bacteria; phylum Acidobacteriota; class Thermoanaerobaculia; order UBA5066; family UBA5066; genus Fen-183. Next base: position 669 of record JBGPDK010000070.1, read on the forward strand.
TGCGCGCTCGGGCTCGACGAAGTCCGCGGCGTTCTGGAGCGCGACGACGACGTCGGCCACCTGAACGCCCGTGTCGTCGAGGTAGTTCTGGATCTCGACCCGGCGGCCGAGCCGCTTGAACGTGCTCACGAGAACGTCGCCGAGGACCGCGTTCCTCAGGTGCCCGATGTGCGCCGCCTTGTTCGGGTTGATGTTCGTGTGCTCGACGATGAGCTTGTCGGCCGAAGAGGGCGTGGCCGGCGCCGCGCTTCCCGCGACCAGCATCGCCCGAAGGACGCGCGGACGGTCCACGAAAAAATTCACGTAGCCGCCGCCCTCGACCGACCGCCTCACGACCACGGCGGGCAGGATGAGGGCCGGCGCCAGTTCCTCGGCGATCTTCCTCGGTGGCCGCCTCAGGACCTTTGCGAGCTCGAACGCGACGGGACAGGCGAGATCGCCGAGTTCGACCTTCGGGGGCGTCTCGAGGACGACGCGCGGCGCCTCCACGCCGAAGATCCGCCGGCAGGCCTCCGAAATCGCGCTCTCGAGGTCGCGTTTCAGACCAGGGATCATGCGGAGGCTTTCCTCTCGACGGCTCGCGTGCGGCTCTGGCACATGGAGGCGCGGATTCTCGCACGGCGCCAGCCTTCGCCCTTGCCCCTCCAAAACGAAGCGGGGGGCCGAAGCCCCCCGCTCTAAGAAACCGATGAGAGCCGGATTACTGCCAGTCGATCCGGAAGCCGATCTGGTAGTTGCGAGGACGTTGGAAGGTCAGAGCCGAGCGGAGCGTGGACGGAGAATCGGCGTTGCCGCTGAAGGTCAGGGGCTGCTCGGAGTTGAAGACGTTGAGAACGGAGCCGATGACCGTGACATTGAGCCGATCCATGACCGGGACGGACTTCCTCAGCTCGACGTCGAGGTTGTGGAGGACGGGCGTGCGGTCCGTGCCCCTCGGGAGGACATAGACGTTCCCGAAACCGTTCGGACTCGCGGTCGTGATGTTGTAGGGAATTCCGCTCCGATACGTGTATCCGGCCCCGAAGTAAGCTTCGATGAAGGGGATCTGATAGCCCCCGAATACCTTGACGCGGTTGCGCGCGTCGTCGGCCAGGTAGCCGAAACGGTTGACGAAGTTATCCGGGAAGAGATCGAAGTCGTCGCCCGCATACTGCGTGGTCCCGGCATCGGTCGAACCACGGCTCTTGGAGAGGACGTAGCTCGCGTTCAGGAGCACGCGGCCCATTTGATACTGCGCCTCGAGAGAGTAGGCCCAGTAGTCCTTCTTGAGCGCATCCTTGATGCCGATGTCGCGTCCCGGCTGGTTCGAGACCCAGAAGTCCGGGCACTCGGTCTGGTTGATGCAGGTGTCCTCGAAGATCTGGTGAGTCTTCTTGTAGATGTAGGAGCCCGTCACCGACATGCCGGGGATGATCTGGCGCTGGATGGCGCCGCTGATCTGTTCGTCGTAGGTCGGAAGGAGGTGGCCGTCGACGAGCGCCGCGGTCACCGCCGTGCCGCCGGTCTGTTGCAGGAGCGAGTATTGCCCCGTCGTGGTGCTGAACTGATAGACGCGCGAGATGGCGGTCGTGATGTTCTCGTCGAAGAGACGGTTGAACGTCAGGGCCGCGTCGACGAAGAACTGACCATAGTTGGCCCGGATAGCCGTCTTTCCGTCGCCGAAGACGTCGAAGGCGGCCGCGAGACGCGGCTGGACCTTGATCATGTTCATGAAGTTGTTGCCGGTGTTGGCGACGTATTTCACTTCGTCCCACCGGACGCCTAGATTGAGAGTCAGGCGGCTGAACGGCTGCCACTGGTCCTGGAAGTAGCCGTCGAAGTTCCGGCCGCTCCTCGTGAGGAGCGGGAGCCGTTCGGCAACCGTCTGGCGGAAGGGAATGCGATTGCCTGCCGTATCGAAGCCGTTGAAGGTGAACGAGGCTCCGCAGACGCGGCCATTCGCGGTGGGGCAGAGCGACGGGTCGCTCGGCGTTCCGGTCAGGAAGTTGAACGACGGGAAGACCGTGTAGTCCATGTCGTAGCCGACCTTGAGCTGGTGGCTCCCCATGAAGTTCGATAGAAAATACTGCGTCGAAATGCCGCCGAGCCAGCGGTTCCGGTCGCTGGACTGGTGATTGTTGAAATTGTCGTACGTGACGTTGCCCTGCGTGCGGTTCGTCCACTGGGAAATGGCGTCGTTGCCGGAGGATGGACCGGAAGAGAGGGACTCCAGATGCCTTCCGACGTTGACCTCGGTCAGCCAGTTCGGATTGAGGACGCCGGTGAGCTTCAGGGCGTAGATGCGCGCCTTCTGCTCCTGCGTGCTCGCGGCCTCGGGGCGGACGAGCGTGCTGTTCGAGGAGCCCGGAATCGAGGCGAACGAGTCCTGCAGGCTGAAGAAGCCGCTGAACTGCGGCGTGGCCGTGAAGGAAAGCTTGCCGCCGCTGTTCCAACCGTCGAATCGACGCACTGCCGGTTCCGGGTTCTGGCCCAGGACGACGGCGTTCGTCGTGAAGGGGGTCGTGAAGTTGTCGGCGCGCTGTGCGTTGAGGAAGAACCAGAGCGCGTCCTTCACGACCGGCCCGCCGAGAGTGGCCCCCCACGGCGTGTTCCGCGACTTCGAGAGGCTGTTGGTGAAGTGGTCGCCGTTCTGCGTGAACTTGTTGTTGTCGTACCGGATGTCGAACGATCCGCTGAAGAGGTTGCCGCCGCTCTTCGTGACGACGTTGATGATGCCGCCCGAGGCGTGGCCGTACTCGGCCTCGTAACCGGACTTCTGGAGCGCCACCTCCTGGATGGCGTCGAAATTGAGGTTGAACGAGAACGTGTGCGTCACCGGGTCGGTCGTGTTGACGCCGTCCACGAGGAATGAGTTCTCGAGGAGGTTCCCGCCGTAGACGTTCGGGTTCCCCGTGCCCACGACGCCGGCGGACTGGGCCGGGATCGACTGGTAGCTGCGGTTGGCCGAGCCGATCGGGATCTTCTTCAGGTATTCCGACGAGAAGTTCTGTTGGTTCGTCGTCTGCGTGACGTCCACGTCCGGCGCCTCGGCCGTCACGACGATCTCGCCCTTGACGTCGGTGAGCTGCATCGTCGCGTGCACCTGCGAGTCAAGGTCGATCCTGACGGAAAAAGCCTCGGAGTTGACCGTCTTGAAGCCCGAGAGCTGGAAAACGGCCTTGTAGCCGTCACCCGCCGGCAGGTTGAAGAGCCTCCAACTGCCGTCGGCGCGCGTGACGGACGACCGCGCGCCCTGGAGCGCGGGTCCGGTCAGTGTCACCGATGCCCCGGGCAGAGGCGCTCCGGCTGAATCTTTGACGACACCAGACGCGGTGCCAACGAGGGCCGCCGACGCGGGTACCGCCGCGACGAGCGCTAGCACAAGAAGGACCAGAGAGATTCTTTTCAGCATTCGCTACCTCCTAAATCTTTCTTCCTACCAAACGCACTTATACGAAAAGACACGAAAGGCTCGATTTCAGGGAAAAACACGCCAAAAACAGGGACGAAACTGCTTGTTAGCGCCATCATAACACGGGCGAAGCGGACCCATCTAGCAGGTGGTATGCCGAGATCCACCGCCGCCGATACCCCGCAAACTATTGTATTTCCAGCGTTCGCGGCAGATGCCCAACATTCCATAGACGGAAACAGGGATAGCAATCCAATTTTCCGTACAAGTCGAGATCTCCGTGACGTTCACCGTGACCGGGGTCTTGCCGCCGAAGAGGAAGCACCGGTCGCGGCGAAGCGGGATCTCCCGGGAAGAGCGAGCGAAACGCGCGCGACGGTCCGGTCGGGATAGAGGCGGATCTCTTCGAGGAACTCCTTCTCCGCCTCCAGCGGCCTTCGATCAGCGAGCTCAGCTCGCTCCAGCCGAAGTGGATCCGCGGAAAGAACGTCTCCGAGAGAAGGCGTCGCGCGACGGGCGGCGGGTTTCCACGCCGGAGTAGCCGTAAGACGGAAGGTGGTCGGAGCGAAGCGTGTCGACGCTGATGAGGATCACGGGCGCGGCGGGAAACGTCTCGGCCGCGGGCCCGGGCAAAAGGGACGCGCCCCGTTGCCGCACGCCGCGCCGAGCGAGGCTTCGAGAGCGAATGCGAGCCACCAGACGGAGCGCGACACCGGCACGCGGGAAAGTTATCATCACCGGTCGGGGGCGACGCCTCGCCCCGAAGTAGAGAAGGGAGACTCTCCTCGATGACGATTCGTCGCGCCCCCCTCGCGCTTGCTCTGCTCCTCGCCGCGGCGCCTTCGCTCGCGGCCCTCGACAAGTACAAGGACTGGGACAAGTCGCCCGAGTCCGTCTATCTCGCGACCGACGCCGAGAAGAAGGAATGGAAGAAGATCGCCTCCGACGAGGACGCGGAGAAGTTCATCGCGCTTTTCTGGGCGAAGCGCGATCCGGACATCAAGACGCCCCAGAACGAATTCCGCGAGCGCTTCGACGCTCTCGTGAAGAAGTCCGACGAGCTCTTTCCGCTCGGCCGCAGGCGAGGCGCCCTGACGGAACGCGGCAAGGCGCTCATTCTCATCGGCCCCCCGAAATCGATCGCGTCGAAGGCGGACCCGTCCGTGTCCAACACCCTCGCCGGCGCGACGGCGAGCGGCTTCGGGGCCCAGGGGGCGGCGGGCACCGGTGTGAGTGGGAATGCCGGCGTCTCCACGGTCATCACGCAGTTCCTCTACGAGAAGGCGCAACTGCCTCCGTGGGCGGACGTCCCTTCGCTCGACCTGAAATTCCAGGTGGATGTCGACAACCAACGCGAGTCGATCCTCGAGATCGGTCCCGCGAGAAAGGTCGAGACCAAAGCCGCGCAGATGGCGCTCGTGAACCCGCAGCTCAAGGAACTGCCCGTCTACAAGACGAAAGAGCAGGCCGCCGCCGAGCAGAAAGCCGCGGCCGACAAGGCCGCCGAGGAATCCAAGGGGCCGGCGCTGTCCGACGGCGCGCGCGCGACGCTCGAAGGGATAGCGAAAGAGCCGTTCGGGCCGCTCGCGCTGCTCCCGCTCTCCTACCGCGACGGCGCGACGCGCCTCATGGCGCAGCTCTTCGTGCCCGGGTCCGCCGTCGGCACGGGCGAAGGGGCGAAACTCCTGATTCTCGCGCGCGACAAGGACGGCAAGGACGCCGTGCGCCTCGAGGAGGCCGCGGCGCTCCGGAAGACGAAGTCCGATTTCTTCGCCGACCGCTCGTTCCGGATCGTACCGGGCGACTACGACGTGGCCGCCGCTCTCGTGGACGCATCCGGCAAGGTGCTCGTCTCGGCGCGGCGTCCGATCTCGGTGCCCGGCCTTCCCACGGAGTTCGCGGCGTCACTGCTTCTCGTTTCCGTGAACGACTTTCCAGTGGAAGCTCCGAAGGCCGACGAACCGTTCACGTTCTCGGCGCGCCGATTCGTCGTGAAAGGCGACGGCCGGGTGGACGCGACGGACGGCCTCGCGTACGCGGTGCGTCTCTACAATCCTCCGGTCGACCCGGTCACGCGGACGATCACGCTCAAGCGGACCGTGAAGATCAAGCCGAAAGGGCAGCCCGCGATTGACGTCCCGACGCCGCCCGAGGAGCCCGCGAAGGTGCCCGAGCAGAAAGAGGCCGGCGCCGTCGTCCTCGACATCGCTGGCGGAGTCGTGGATTCGAACCTCGGGCAGTACTTCAGGCCGGGCGACTACGAGCTCAAGCTCACGCTCACCGATGCGGCGACCCAGAAGAAGCTCGACCTCTCCGCCCCATTCACGGTCACGGGAACGCTGCCGGCCGCTCCGCCCGCCGCGCCGAAAAAGAAGGGTTGAGGCTCGGAGCCGGAGCCGTTCAACGGGGGATCGTCACTCGATCCTCACGCTCGTCGAGGCCACGCCGATGCGGTTCGTGGCGACGTCTCGCACCGTCGCCACGAAGCGCATGTTGCCCTTGCGGGACTTGACTTCGCCCGTGTAGACGAACGGCTGGTCCGCCCCCTTCGCGAGCGTCGTGGCGTCCACGAGGATCGTCTTGCGATCGGGGACGGGATCGGAGCGGGCGCCATTGTCCTCGACGGCCGCGAACGTGATGTCGACGACAGCCTTCTTCTTTTGCCCCTCGTCGAGGAACGTGAACGACGACATGGGAACGCTCACCGAGAACGGCGAGAGGCGGCGGCCGATTCCGGCCCCTTTCTTCGCGGCCCCGATCGTGAGCGCGACGGGGAACTCGCCGGCCGCGTCCGGCGTCAGAAGCGCGAGCTCCATCCGGTCGCGCGCGCCCTCGTCGGACGTCTTCGCGCCGTACGAGCGGCGCGCCCGCAGCGTCACGCCCGGGCGGGTCGTGGCGACCCGGACCGCGTGCTCGGTTTTTTTCGGGTCGAGGGCCGTGAGCGTGACGCCGACCGAGTAGTAGCTCGCCGACTCCCGGTAGATCCGGTCGAGCGCGTTCGAGTACGTGTTGCGGTTCTGGACGAGGATCCCTCCCGTCGCGTCGGCGAGGCCGGCGAGCGGTTCGCGGCGGTTCGCGTCGGCCGCGAATGAGGACACGACGGGCGCCTCCGACTCGGAGGCGTCCGTGTCGGTGGCGAGGCCGCGCGCGTCGAGCGCGTGCACGGTGATGCCCGACCGGTTCGCCTCCGCGACGACGGCCCGGAACTCGGCGGCGACGCTGTTTTCGAACTGGCTCAGCGCATTCGTCGCGAGAGCCTGCGCGAACGTCTGGCCGGGCCGGAGCTCGAGTCCGCTCGAGATCCAGAACGCCACGCGCTTGCCGGAACGCGCCGCGAGGGCCGCGAAGGCGCGCCTGAGCTCGTCGAGAGTGCCCTTCTCGCGGCTCAGGATCTGGTTGCCGTAGCCCCGGATGATGGAATCCCGGGACGAGGGGCGCGAGCGCCGCGCGTTGGACACATCCTGGCGGAACTGCGACTCCCAGAAAAGCCCTCGCGGGGTGACCTTCTCGAGGCGCGAGAGGCCGTCGAGGAGCGCCTCCTTGGAGTTCGTGAAGGGCGCGTAAACGCGCGTCGAGACGTTGTAGGAGACGATCGCCATGCTGTCGGACGGCGACAGGCGGGTCACGAAGTCGCGGAGCCCCTCGAGGACGCGCTTGCGGTCGAACGGCAGGAGGTGCTCGTCGTCGAAGAACAGGAGGAACTGGCGCGGCACGTACCGGTCAGGGCCCGCCGCCGTCATCTCGAGGATGAAGTCGGGCGAGGCGGTCGCGAGGTCGGGGCCGTGGAGCTGGCCCGCCTCGACCCTGACGAAATAGTCGAGCGGAAGCGGCTTGCCGTCCACCGTCACGGAGAGCTCGGCGCGCGTGAGGTCCGACACGGGCCGGCCGTCCTTCGCCGTCGCAACGACGTCGAGGTCCATGGCCGTCACGTCGACGGCCGCGCGGACGCCCGGCAACCCGGGCGGAGCGTCCCCGCGCGCACGGGGCGCGAAGGCCAGCAGCGGAAGGAGCAGCGTGACGACGAGCCGCAGAGCGAAGGCAACGCGCATGATTTGACCTCGGCAAGTGGGAGGTGGTCAGAGCTGGAGGATCTCGCGCAGCATGGCCGTGTCGCGGGATATGACGTCGCTCCGCTCGGGGCGCGCCGTCAGGGCGACGACCTGCTCGGTGAGGCGCGGGTCGTCGCTCGTCCACTCCTGCCCGATCTGCTCGGTCGGAGCGGCCTGCTTGGCGAGAAAGATCAGACGTTCGGCGGCCGGGCTCCGGGCCGTGACCCGCCCGCTCGAGCCGAGGACGTCCTCGACGGCCTGAGGGAGATTCAACTTCCGGGCCAACACCTGCCCCGCCGCCGCCCGGAAGCGCGAAAGGGCCCCCGCGCGGATCGGACCCGGAGGGAAAGCCACCGAGATCAACAGCTTGAGAAGCTCGTAGCTGCCGAGAGGCTCGAGCAGCCCGAGCGTGTACGCGTCCTCCCGCTCGAGCCCATGATCCTCGGCGAGGTGCGAACTGGCCACCGCCGTGGACAGCGCCGAGCGCCTCACGACGCGCTCCATCTTCTCCTCGGAGGGCACTTTGGGAGACGTGGGATCCGCGAGAAGGCCGGTGAACCGCCGGACGGCCGGCGGGCCCACGACGCGGACCGCTTCCCGCGCCGTGCCGATGAGCTCACTCGGCTCCGTGCGCAGGGAATTGACGAGGTAGAGAAGATCGATCGTGAGGAAGGGGTCGAGGGCGGCGATCTGGACGAGCCGCTCGAGATCGCCGCCCTCGTCGAGGGCCGTCTTCAGCATCGTCGCGGTGTCGTCGTAGATCGGAAAGAGGCGTGCGGGCTCGCGGAGCCTCTTGTGGACGCGGTTCGCGAAGGACGTGAACCCCTGGAATGCCTCGCGCAGGGCGGCAGGTGCCGGCGTTTCGCCGGGCAGGCCCTCGAGAATCGTCCAGAAGAGCGACGCGAGCGCCTCGGGTTTGAACTCCCGTTCCCAGCGGGCGCCCGATTCGTCGCCGCCGGTGGGCACCCCCACGTTGACACGCGAGTCGTCCAGCGCCTTGGCGCCGTGAAACGCGAGAACCTGCCCGCGGAGCGACAAGTGGATCCGGATGAGATCTTCGCTCTTGAAAAGAGGGTCGAATTCGAAGGAGGCGCCGTCCCAGTGGAAGAGGTCGAGGAGGATCTTCATCGCGAGGCCCTCGACGGCTTCGGCGAGCTTCTCGCGGCCCAGGAGCTTCCGTTCGAGGATGAGGCGCGTGAGGTTCTTGCCGGTCGCGAAGCTCTCGGCGAGAAGCTCGTAGACCGCCGCCTCGGGAAGCACCTCGCGGCGCGTCAGGTAGACGCCGAGGCGCTCGTTCGGCAAAGAGGAGGACACGAAGACGATCGCGCCGCCCTTGAGGTCGATCGTGCGCAGGACTTCCCCGCGCCAGACCGTCACGCGGCCGGAGAGCGCATTGATCTCCAGCCACTGAAGAAGATCGGCGAGCGAGAAGGTGTCGAGGTTTCCGCTGAGCGTGCGTGCCACGGCCAGGGCGAGTTTGACACGAAGCCGGTGGGGCGGCGTCGTGGATGTCCCCCGGCGTAGCATCGGGCCCATGAGCGAATCCACCGGCACCACGCCCTCCGGCCTGCCGCTCCGGACCGTCTACGGCCCGGCCGACGTTCCCTCCGGCTGGGCGCCGTCCCTTCCGGGGGTCCCGCCCTTCACGCGCGGCACGCTACCCGGGGGATACCGCACGAAGCTCTGGACGATGCGGCAGTACGCGGGCTTTTCAAGCGCCAGAGAGTCGAACCTGAGGTATCGGTTCCTCCTCGACCAGGGGCAGACCGGCCTCTCGGTGGCCTTCGACCTCCCGACCCAGATCGGCTACGACTCGGACCACACGCTCGCGCGCGGCGAGGTCGGGAAAGTGGGAGTCCCCGTCGCGACTCTCGAGGACATGGAGACGCTGCTCGCCGGAATCCCGCTCGACAAGGTCTCGATCTCGATGACGATCAACGCGACCGCGTCGATTCTCCTCGCGTTTCTCCTCGCCGTCGCGAAGGGCCGCGGCACGTCGTGGCGGCAGCTCACGGGGACGATTCAGAACGACATCCTGAAGGAATACGCGGCCCGGGGCACCTACACGTTCCCGCCGAAGCCTTCGCTCCGGCTCGTGACCGATGTCTTCGCGTTCTGCCTGGAGAACGTGCCGCGCTGGAACACGATCTCCATCTCGGGCTACCACATCCGCGAGGCGGGGGCGACGGCGGTGCAGGAGATCGCCTTCACGCTCGCGGACGGGCTGGAGTACCTCGCGGCCGCGCGGGAGGCCGGCCTCGACCCGTCCGCGATCGCGCCGCGGCTCTCCTTCTTCTTCAACGTGCACAACGATTTTCTGGAGGAGATCGCGAAGTTCCGAGCGGCGCGCACGCTGTGGGCGCGGCTCGTCGGCGAGCGGTTCGGGATCACGGATCCGCGCGCTTCGGCGATGCGGTTTCACACCCAGACGGCGGGGTCGACGCTCACGGCGCAGCAACCCGACGTGAACGTCGTGCGCGTCGCGATCCAGGCGCTCGCGGCGGTGCTCGGCGGTACCCAATCGCTCCACACGAACGGCAAGGACGAGGCTCTGTCGCTTCCCACCGAGGCGTCCGCACTGCTCGCGCTCCGCACCCAGCAGGTCATCGCCCATGAAACCGGGGTCACGCGCGTCGTCGACCCTCTCGGCGGCTCATGGGCCATCGAGGCGTTGACGGCCGGGCTCGTGGAGAGCGCCGGCGCGCTCATCGGGAAGATCGACGGGATGGGCGGAGCTCTCAAGGCGATCGAGGCTGGGTTCTTCCAACGGGAGATCCAGGAGAGCGCCTGGAGGGCTCAGCGCGCGATCGAGGAGAAGGAGCAGATCGTCGTGGGCGTCAACGAGTTCGTGTCCGCCGAGGAGCGTTCGATTCCGATGCTCGTCATCGACCCGGCCGTGGAAACCGATCAGATCGCGCGCCTTCAGGCTCTCCGGGCGCGGCGCGATCCGGCCGCGGTGGAAAGGCGGCGCGCCGCGCTCGTCGAGGCGGCTCGCGACGGGCGAAACCTTCTGCCGCCGCTCGTGGACGCCGTCACGGGCCTCGTCACGCTCGGGGAGATCGTAGAGTCCCTGCGAACGGTCTTCGGCGATCACCGCGAAAGCGCGACCTGGTGAGGGGCGGCCGGGATCCGGGGCGTCAAACCGGCATTCCATGCGGGTTTGAAAGGGCCCGAAAGGGCGCGGGCCGCATGGAATGCCCGCTGCCGCCTGTGTAATTTGCCGAAACCGGCTTCGGGCGCGGGTTTGCGCCGTTCTTACACGGAGCGCAAACCGCAAGTGATTGTCAGCAGGCGGTTTCTTGACTGCACCCGAACATGTGCAAACTTTCGGAGTGGGCCTCTGGCGTGCAATTTCAGGTTTTTTGCACACGTGAATCCACAGGGCAATTCACAGAAGCTCTGTGGATCTTTCGAAACCCAGCGCCCTCAAGAGTTTGGAGGCGCATCGTCGCCCTCGGGGAAGGCGAAAGTGCCTTCGGCCGGGGCGACTCCTGGCTCGAAACAGCGGCGGCAGCGTGCCTCGTACAGTCCCGCGGCGCCCACGACGACGCGTTCTCTCGACGCGACGAGGCGCTGCGTACGGCTCGCGGGTGAGCCGCAGCGCACGCAGATGGCGCGCGTCTTCGTGATCTCCTCGGCGGCTGCCATGAGCGCCGGCATGGGCTCGAACGGTCGCCCGAGATAGTCCTGGTCGAGGCCGGCAGCGATCACGCGCTTGCCGAGGTCGGCGAGACGGCTCGCGACGTCGACGATGCCGGCGTCGAAGAACTGCACCTCGTCGAGGCCCACGACCTCCGTGCGGGCGTCGGTCCTTTCGAGCACCTCGGAGGAAGACGCGACGGCGAGCGCGAGCAGACGCAAGCCCCCGTGCGAGACCACTTCGGCCTCCGAAAAGCGGTCATCGATCTTCGGTTTGAAGACCTGCACGCGCCGCCGCGCGATCTGCGCGCGCGTGAGGCGCCGAATGAGCTCCTCGGACTTCCCGGAGAACATCGAGCCGCAGATGACTTCGAGGGAACCGGTGCCTGGCGGGGTCATTTTCTGGACTTCTTTCTCTCTTTCTCATTTTGTTTGTTTTTCTTTGCTGCTTCGACGCCTACCTTCGGACACAGTTCCGCGAGCGTGCAGCGATCGCACTGCGGGCGGCGCGCCGTGCAGATGCGCCGCCCGTGCTGGATGAGAGCGTGGCTGATCCAGGTCCAACGATCCCTCGGAACGATCCGGTTGAGATCCCTCTCGGCCTTCACGGCGTCCGTCTGGCGCGTCCATCCGAGCCGCCGCGCGAGGCGCCCCACGTGCGTGTCGACGACGACGCCGTCGGGAGCTCCCCAGACGTTTCCGAGGACGACGTTCGCCGTCTTGCGGCCGACGCCCGGCAGGGCGTGAAGAGCCTCCATCGTGCGCGGGACCTCGCCGCCGTGCTCTTTCACGAGCGCCTTCGCCATGCCTCGAAGGGACTTCGCCTTCGCGTTGAAGAAACCCGTCGAGCGGATGACGTCCTCGAGCGCTCCGGGAGGGGACGCAGCGAGCTCTGCCGCGCCGGGAAAGCGCCGGAAGACCTCGGGCGTCACCTGATTCACGCGCGCGTCCGTGCATTGCGCCGAGAGGATCGTCGAGACGAGGAGCTCGAGGGGGCTCCGGAAGTCGAGGGAGCACCCGGCGTCCGCGTAGAGGTGGGAAAGCCGCGCGAGAGTTTCGGCGACCGGCGCCGCGTTCCGCGCTGTTCGTTTCGCCATGAGGCAGGAGCATAACCGCTGACCGGAGGTCGATGAGCAATCTCACTCATTGCGTCTCCCGAAAGCCGGTGCTAAAAAGCTCATTAAAGAAGTGAAGTTCCGCCCGTTCCGCGATCTCGCGCTCTCTCTTCTCCTGGTGTGCGCCCTCGTCCCGGTTTTCGGGCCCGCGGGCGCGGCGGAAGTTCCCGTCGTCGTGACGATCCTCCAGACGACCGACCTCCACGGGCACTTCCTTCCCTGGGACTACGCCCGCGCGGAGACGGCCAACGAGGGGCTCGCCCGGGTCGCCTCCCGCATCGCGGCGATCCGAAAGGAGACGCCGAACGTGCTCCTCCTCGACGCGGGCGACACGATCCAGGGCACGCCCGTCGAGTTCCTCCACGCGAAGCGCCCCGAGAGCGGCCCGGACCCGATGTCGGCCGCGATGAGCGCCGTGAGATACGACGCCATGGCCGTCGGCAACCACGAGTTCAATTTTGGCCTCGCGGTCCTTCGCAAGGCGCAGAAGGAAGCCTCTTTCCCATGGCTCTCGGCGAATACGCGGAACGCCGACGGTTCGGCTGCGTTCCCGGAGTACATCGTCAAGACGGTCGCCGGAGTGAAGATCGGCGTTCTCGGGATGACGACCCCGAACATCCCGAACTGGGAGCCCGAACGGAATCGGCCGGGCCTCACGTGGGAGGACCCCGTCGTCACGGCCCGGCGGCTCGTGCCGGTGCTGCGCGAGAAAGAAAAGTGCGACTTCGTCGCGATCCTCATCCACAGCGGCCCCGAGCTGGACCTGAAGACGGGGGAGCCCGACGGCACGGACGCTGAAAACCGGGTGGTGGCGGTCTCGAAGGTGCCGGGAATCGACCTCCTCCTCACCGGCCACACGCACCGGCGGATTCCGCTCACGCGTCTCAACGGCGTGCCGATGATCCAACCGGGACGGTGGGGCGACGTTCTCGCCCGTGTCGACGTCACCTTCACGCGCGGACCGGAGGGCTGGACGGTGGCCACCGTGGCGGGCGAGCTCCTGCCGTCCGACGCGACGGTCTCACTCGACCCCGCGGTCGTCGCGATCGCGACGCCCCACGACCGGGCGGCGCGCGCCTACCTGGACGAGAAGATCGCCGTCGCCGACGGCGACTTTCCGGGCGCGCGCGCGCGCCTCGAGGATTCGGCGCTCCTCGATTTCGTGAGCGACACGATGCTCCGGGCGACCGGGGCGGACCTCGCGATGACCTCGCTCCTGCCCGGGCGCTTCGAAGGCTGGCCGAAGGGACCGATCTCCGTGCGGCAGGTTTACGGGCTGTATCCGTACGAGAACCAGCTCGTGGCCGTGGAGATCGACGGCACCACCCTGAAGGCCTGCCTCGAGCGCGCCGCGGAGTTCTATGGCGCCTCCTCCTGGGAAGGCGGCCGCCTCGTCCTGAGGCCCAAGGAGAACATGATCCCGTACAACTTCGACGTCGTTCAGGGCGCGACGTATCGCATCGACCCGACCGGCCCCGTCGGCGGCCGCGTCAAGGACCTCTCGTTCCACGGCCGTCCGGTGGCGCCCGGCGACCGTTTCACGCTCGCCGTGAACTCCTACCGCGCGCAGGGCTCGGGCGGCTACGCCGCGCTCAAGGGCGCGCGGGTCGTCAAGGACATCCCGGACGAGATTCGCGAGCTCGTCATCGCCCGGCTCAAGAAGCTCGGGCACGTTTCCCCGGTCACCGATCGCAACTGGGTCGTCGCTCCCGACGCGGTTTGGGCGCCGGAAACGCCGCGGAGGGCGCCCCCCCAGTGAAGTTCGTCGTCTCTCTCTTTCCCTTCCCCTTTTCATTCAGGACAGGAGGTTCTATGAATCAGATGCGGCTCCGACCCATGTTCGCGGCGCTGCTGGGCACGCTCTTCGTGTGCTTCGCAGCATTCGGCCAGACGGTCAACTACACGACCGGCTCGATCGCCGGAAGGGTGAGTGACGACGCGAGCGCCGGCCTTCCCGGCGTCACCGTTACGGCAACGAATCTCGACACCGGCCTGACTCGTACGGCGTTTACCGACACCAATGGCGGGTACGACCTCAGCCTTCTGCCGCCCGGGAACTACAAAGTCCTGGCGGAATTGAAGGGGCTGGGAAAGGCTGACGTGCCGCGCACGACAGTTCTCCTCGGCGCCACGACGAGGACGGACCTGAAGCTCACGATGAAGGTATCCGAAGCCGTGACCGTCACGGCCGACCGGCCGATCGTCGACACAACTCACACCGGGATGGCCCAGTCGGTGACCAACCAGCAGATCGACAGCCTCCCGCTTCTCGGCCGGGACTTCCGCTCCCTGGCCTCGCTGACGCCCGGTGTCAGCGCCGGGTCGTTCGACACGAACGCGATCACCGCGAATGGCGCGCGCCCGCTCTCCACCGACTTCAACATCGACGGCGCAAGCTCGAACAACGACTTCTTCGGCCAGCAGACCGGCGGCACGCGTCCACCATTCACCTTCTCGCAGGCGGCCATCCAGGAGTTCCAGGTCATTCGGACGCAGTACGACGCGGAATACGGCCGCGGCGTGGGCGCC
>JBGPDK010000071.1:0-15285 GCA_041482235.1 Thermoanaerobaculia bacterium
GCCCCGCTCGCCGAGAAAAGTCGTCGTGGCGGGCGCGATCGCGCGCAGGCCGTCGAGCAGATCATGCCGCTCGACGGTCGCGACGAGGATGTGGAGCATCGATCCCGGCCTCCTCTCTTCCCTCCTCCTTGCAAACGGAAAGGCGCGGGCCGAGGATGCGTCGGGGCGGCCCGTGACGTTGAAGCTTCCCGTCTACCTCGATTATCACGCGACGACGCCGGTCGACCCGCGCGTTTTCGAGGCGATGCGGCCGTACTTCACGGAACAGTTCGGGAACGCGGCTTCGTCGAGCCACGTCTTCGGCTGGCGCGCCGAGGCGGCGGTGACGAGAGCGCGGGAGACCCTCGCGGAATTCGTGGGCGCGAACCCCCGCGAGATCGTCTTCACGTCCGGCGCCACCGAGTCGGACAATCTCGCGGTTCTCGGGGCCGCGCGGGCGCGACGCTCTCCTCTCGCCCACGTCGTCACGTCCGCGATCGAGCACCGCGCCGTCCTCGATCCCTGCCGCCGCCTCGAGGCCGAGGGCTTCGCCGTCACGTATCTGAAGCCGGATGCGCACGGCGTCACGAGCGCCGCGGCCGTGGAGGACGCCCTCACGGAGCGCACGATTCTCGTGTCCGTCATGATGGCGAACAACGAGATCGGCACGCTGAACCCCGTCGGCGAGATCGCGCGCGTCTGCAAGGAGCGCGGAGTCGTCTTCCACACGGACGCCGTGCAGGCGCTCGGCAAGATCCCGCTCGACGTGCACGCCCTGGGCCCCGATCTCGTCTCCTTCTCGGCGCACAAGCTGTGCGGGCCGAAGGGCGTGGGCGCGCTCTTCGTACGCGCGGTGAACCCGCGCGTGAGGCTCGATCCTCTCTTCTTCGGCGGAGGGCACGAGCGCGGCCTGCGCCCCGGCACGCTCGACGTGCCCGGCATCGTGGGCTTCGGCGCGGCGGCGGGGATCGCGCAAGAGGAGTGGAAGGCCGAGGCGCACCGCGTCTCGAGGCTGCGGGACCGGCTGTGGGAGCGCCTCCTCGCGCGCGTCGACGGCCTCTCGCGCAACGGCCACCCGGCCGCGTGCCATCCGGGAAACCTGAACGTGACGATCCCGGGCGCCCCCGCGGACGCCGTGATGGCGGAGGCGCGCGAACTCGCGGTCTCGTCGGGCTCGGCGTGCACCTCGGCCGAGGCCGAGCCGAGCCACGTCCTCCTCGCGCTCGGGCGCACGCGCGCGGAAGCCGAGGCCTCGATCCGCTTCGGCCTCGGACGCTTCACGACGGAGGAAGAGGTCGACTGGGCCGCGGACGAGGTCGCGCGCGCGGTCGCGAAAGTGCGGGCGGAGCGGATCACCGTCGACGCGTAGGGATCAATCGTCCAGATCGACTTCCAAAGGAGCGAGGGGCGCTCCTGTGACGTGCACGCTCCAGTGTTCGCGGGCCGAGACCGGGGGAAGCGGCGTCAGCGTGCCCGTCGTGATGATTTCGCCGTTTGACAGGGGCGACGCCCAGGATTGGCTCCGAACCACCCGCGCGAGGTGACCAAGGGCGAGAAGGGGACTTCCCAGGGCATTTCGCCCTTCTCCCTGTGCCACGATCGCAGCGCCGCGGGACAGCGTGACCTTCAGCTCCTGCATCTGCGTGGCCACCTGCCGAGGGTCTTCGGAGTCGAGTATCCATGGCGTGCCGACGACCAGAGCCGCGTGCAGGCCGAAATCCGCGACGGCATCGGCTGCGGTGACACGCCAGCCGGGGCCGTGACAGTCCACGAGCTCGAATCCGATCGCAGCCCACTCGACGCAGTCGGCCAGCTCCTCGGCCGAAGGGTCAGTTGCCTGAATCGGCCGCCGGAGCTTGAGGACGACCTCCGCCTCGATCCGTGGCGCCACCATGCCGCTCAGAGACAGGCGCAACCCGGCGCCGTTCGCGAACTTGACGGTCTGCGCGTACATGTGCGCCCATATCGGCGTGTCGAGCTGGAACTCTTTCCAGGTGGCTGGATTCGTGAAACCGATCTTGCGGCCCACGGGCGCGTATCCGCGCCCGACGAGACCTTCATGAAGCTCGCGTCCAACCTGGTAGCCCTTGTCGAGGTCGAACCCGGCCTGACTCCGGGACGGCAACGCCGTGAGCGAGGCGGTATCGCGCGCGCGGAGAAGGTCGGCCGCCACTCCGGAGAGGGCGCTGTCGACAATCATGGTTCTGGTTCCTGCGAGATTCTCCCGCCGGCCGGGAAGATGCGCAACTCGCGACCGGAATGCGACCGGACCGTTCCCCCCGCCGATGCACTCCTCCGCTCTCGGGGTTGTCTAGAATCGCAGGCCGTGCCGAGGACCTTCTTCACTCTCGCGGCCGCAGCGACGGCCCTTTTTGCCGTGTTTGTCGCCGCGCGCGCCGGACGCGGCACGCCGGCTCCGGGCACGGGCGACGTGAGGGTGACGGTGACGGTCCTTGGTTCCGACCGCCAGCCGTCCCCCGCGGCGCAGGCGGTCGTCTGGATTCCGGACGCCGCCGCCAGGTCGGGCGCGGCCTCATTGCCATCCGGTCACGCGCGCATCGCGTCGAAGAGCAAGCGCTTCGATCCGCGCGTCTCGGCGGTTCCGGCCGGAACGACGGTCGATTTCCCGAACCTCGACGGCATCTTCCACAACGTCTTCAGCCTGTCCCCGGGCGCGACGTTCGACCTCGGCCTCTACCGCAACGGCGCCACGCGCACGATGACGTTCGACCGGCCCGGGCTCGTCCGCATCTACTGCAACATCCACCCGCAGATGGCGGCTTTTCTCATGGTGATCGACGGGACGATCTGGGCGCAGACGGCCGAGGACGGGAGCGCGGTGCTCGCGAACGTCCCGGCGGGACACGTGAGTATCCGGGCATGGGCCGAGAAGGGCGGCGATACTCTGGGCACGGTCGACCTGGCGGCGGGGAAGACGGCTCAGCTCGCGATCGCGCTCGACGGCTCGGACTGGCGCGAGACGCCGCACACGAACAAGTACGGCAGGAAGTACCCGCCTCCGGACGACGATGCAAACCGGTACTGAAGCTCCCGACCTCACCTCGGGCGGGTCGACGCGCGTCCCGCCGCTCGACACGGTGCCCCTTACTTCGCCGGTCGCGCCGCCCGTTTTACCGGCCGGGCCGGGGCTCGCGACGAAGTTCTCCGTCGCCGCGGCGCTCCTCGTTCTCCTCACGCTCGGCGGAGCCATCGCGATCGCCACGTGGAGCGCGAACGAGGTCGCCGAGAAGAGCATCCGCGAGAGCCTGAGCGCGCTCCCCGGGGTCTTCAACGCCTTTGAGGGGAGCAGCGAGGACGCGCTGCGCCGGCAGGCGACGAGCGTGGCGGACGAGCCGGGCACGAAGAGTCTCTTCGACGCGGTGGACGCCAGGACCCTCCACGACTGGACGACGGACAAGGCGGAAAAGCTCAATGCGCGCACGGTCTTCCTCTTCGACGCGAACGGCGTCCTCCTCGACCGGAGCGATCAGGAGACCGCCGATGATCGGCGTCCGTCGTTCGCGAAGGTGAAGTGGGTGTCGGCGGCGCTCCTCGGCGAGCCCGCGACGGCGGTCATCCGAGAGGGCAAGGTGCTTGCCGCAGTCGCGTCGGTGCCCGTGCTCGCGGGCGACATGTCGCTCGGGGAAGGGCGGCTCCGCGGCGTCCTCGCCGTCGCCGCGCCCCTCGACGAGAAGCGCGCGAACGCGTTGCGCGGCATCACGAACGGCCAGACGGGGTTCCTCGCGAACACGGCGAAGCGCGGGGAGCCGCCGCGCATCGAGCTCTCGGCGGCGACGGAGGCCTTCCGGGGCGATCTCATCGTCCCGGCGCTCGCCGCCGACCACGCCGCGCTGGAATCGCTTTTCGGACTCGGACAAGCGGTGGGCCCGCTCGAGATCCGGGTGGCCGGCGACCGCCGTATCCTCGCCGCCGTGCCGCTCAAGAGCGCGACGGACGAGACGCTCGGAGCGTTCGTCGTCTCGCGCTCGCGCGACGAGGAGACGGCGGCATTCCGCCGGATCCGCGACACGCTCCTCCTCGTGGGGGCCCTCGCGCTCCTTTTCGCGCTGCCCGTCTCCTTCGCGATGGGCCGGAGCATCGCGCATCCCCTCGCGGAGCTCGCGAGGGGCGCGGCCGCGATCCGCGAGGGAAATCTCGACGTGAAGTTGCCTGAGGCGGGCGGGGACGAGGTCGGCGCGCTCGCCCGTGCGTTCTCGGCGATGCTCGGCGAGCTGAAGGAGAAGGCGGCCCTCGAGCAGATGCTCGCCGGAATGCGAGCCCCCGCCGCCGACACGACGCGGCGGGCGACGGCGCTCTCGGCGACGCCCGTCTCGCACGACGCGGCGGCGCGCGCGTTAGCGGGGCTGCGGGCGGGGGCGCTCTTCGCGGGGCGCTACCAGATCCTCGGAACGCTCGGCAGGGGCGGCATGGGCACGGTCTACCGCGCCCTCGACCGCGAGCTCGAGGACGAGGTCGCTTTGAAAGTCCTGCGGCCGAGGGCCTTCGACGAGGGCAGCGGCCAGATGCTCAAGGTGGAAATTCGGCTCGCGCGCAAGATCACGCACCGCAACGTGGTGCGCACGCACGACCTCGGCGAGGCGGACGGCCTGAGGTTTCTCACGATGGAGTACGTGCCCGGCACGACGCTGCGCAACATCATCGACCAAAAGGGTGCCGTCGCGCTCTCGCCGGGCCTCCAGATCGCGAAGCAGCTCTGTCGCGGCCTCGCGGCCGTGCACGAGGCGGGCATCATCCACCGCGACATCAAGCCGCCGAACATCATGGTCCTCCCGAACGGTGTCGTGAAGGTCATGGACTTCGGCATCGCGAGTGCAACCGAAGGCGCCGATCCCGCGACGGAGAGCTGGCAGACGGTGGGCACGCCGCACTACATGAGTCCCGAGCAGGCGCAGGGCTGGGAGCTCGACGCCCGGAGCGACATCTACTCCGTGGGCGTCGTCCTTTACGAGATGTTCTCGGGGAAGCGGCCCATCGAGGGTCGTGATCCGAGCGAGGTCCTGGAAAAGCATCTGACGTTCGAGCCGGAATCCCTCACCGCCCTGCGCCCGGATCTGCCCGATCTGCTCGAACGCCTTGTCATGGCGTGCCTCGCGAAGAATCCCGCCGAGCGCCCGCCCACGGCGAACGATCTCTACGGCGCGCTGCAGCGCGTCGTGGTCTGAGGGGGGAGACATGGCGAAGCACGTCCTCAAGGAAAGGCTCCGCTCCGGCGAGGTCGTGCACGGCCTCCTGTCGCCGAACACCGAGCCGGATCTCGTCGAGACGGTGGGGCTCCTCGGCTTCGACTTCTACATCCTCGACGCGGAGCACGGCACGGCCGGCCCGCCCGAAGCTGCGGCGGTCGTGCGGGCGTGCGAAGGCGCGGGCCTCGTGCCCCTCGTGAGGCCGCGCGGCCTCGACGCGAAGCTGATCCTGCAGTTCCTGGACGCCGGGATGACCGGAATCATGCTGCCCGGCGTCAAGACCGCGGACGACGTCAAGCGGCTCGTGGAGGCGGTGAAGTACCCGCCGGCGGGCCTCCGCGGCCTCGCGCCGATGCGCGCGAACGGTCTTCTCCTCGGCGTCGAAAAGCAGGAGGCCTGGGTCGCGCGCTCGAACCGCGAGACGCTCGTCCTGCCGCAGATCGAGACGAAGGAAGCGCTGGAGCGCGTCGAGGAGATTGCGTCCGTGCCCGGCCTCGACGGTTTCATCGTGGGCCCGCGCGACCTCTCCCTCGCGATGGGATTCCTGGACGGACCGGGGCATCCGGAGATCGAGGCCGCGATCGACCGCGTCACGGCCGTCGCGAAGCGGCACGCCCTCGTCGTCGGCACGGTCGCGGCGACAGGGACGCGCGCGAAAGACCTCGCTGCGCGCGGCCTGACGATCATGCTTCACTCGGTGACCGCGCTCCTGAAGACCGGGGCCGAAGCCTACTTCCGCGCGGCGCGGGGCTAACGTTACGACTTCGCGATGAAGCCCCACGGCGCGGCCTGCCGCGCGTGGGGGTCGAAGACGCCGCGGGGCACGGCGTGCTCCGGATGCGCGAGCGCGCCACCGGGCCTCACGACGGCCATCAGGGTTTCGCGGTGCGTCTTCACGAGGCGGCGCACGGGCGTGCCGGCCGCGGCCTCGAGGAGGATCGGGGCCGACTCGGGCCCCATCTTCGCGAGGTACGCCTCCCAGATTGCCTCGACGACGGGCATGCCGCGGAACGTCACGTTCGGCATCTTCCGGAACGCCCGGTCGAGACGTTTCATCTTCTCTTCGAGCGCGGCCGGATCGTCGAGCGGTTCGTTCTCGAACGGCGTGTGCGGCTTCGGAATGAACGCGTTCACCGTCGGGACGAGCGTGCCCACGCGCCCGCGCTTCCGGCCCTCCTCGAGGAACACGAGGCGCAGGGCGTCGACGAGGCCGACCACGTCATCCACGTCGCCGTCGGTCTCGCCCGGGAGGCCGACCTGCAGGTAGAGCTTGAGCTGCGTGATCCCCGAGCGCGCGATCATGCGCACCTTGTCGAAGAGCATCTCGTCGGAGACCTTCTTGTTGATCGCGCGCCGCAGGCGTTCGTTGCCCGCTTCCGGCGCGATCGCGAGCGCGCGCTCGCCCTGCGCCGTCAGGATCGAGAGGATCTCCTCCGAGATCGCGTCGATCTTCACGGACGAAAGCGCCACGTGGTAGTCGAGGGCCGCGAGGCCGCGCAGGATCGGGAGGATCTCGGGATGGTCGGCGACGGCCGTCGCGATGAGGCCGGCCCGCGACGTGAGCGCGCGGTTCTTCCGGGCGATCTCGAGCACGGCCTCGGCCGTCACGCGCACCTGGGGAGCCATCGCGTAGGCGGCCCAGCAGAACCGGCACATCTCCGAGCAGCCCCGCGCGATTTCGATGAGGAGCTTGTCGGACAGCTCGGTGTGCGGCGTGAGGAGCGTCGTGTGCGGCGGCTCGCGGAACGCGCCCTCGGCCGCCTTGAACTGCTGGACGACAATCTTTCCGTCCTCGGCGCCTTCGGCGCGCGCCCCGTGGACCGCCGGGACGTAGACGCCCTTCAGCTCCGCGAGGGCGGCCAGCGTCGCCTCGCGCGAGAGGTCGCGCCGGAGCACCTCCGCGAGGCCGGGGACGATCTTCTCCGCGTCGCCCATCGCGAAGACGTCCACCCAGTGTGCGAGCGGCGCGGGATTGATGCGCGCGCAGTCCCCGCCCACGAGGACGATCGGATCGCCCTCGGCGCGGGCCGTGCGGTCGAGCGGAATGCGAGCCGCGGGCAGCAGGCGGAGGAAGTTCACGTAGTCCATCTCCCACGAGATGGAGAACGCGACGAGCGGATAGTCGCCCAGCGGCGTGTCGGTCTCCAGCGTGCGCGGCCCTCGCCGGTCCGCGTCGAGGTCCGCGAAGAACCGGTCGCAGACCATGTCGTCCTCGCGGTTCAGGAGTCGATAGACCCACTGGAAGCCGAGGTTCGACATTCCGATCTCGTAGGAGTTCGGAAAGCCGAGCGCCACGCGCGTGCGGCCGTGCCGCGAAAGCGACTCCGTCGCGCGTTCCGCCGAAAGCAGCATTCGGCGGCGCGAGGGGGACGGCGGAGAGGGGGAGGCGGGCATGGGACTTGCGGCTTCTCTTCGCGTTGACGCATATTGTAGCGACAGGAGCACGCTCATGAGATCGATCCTGAGGATGGCCGTTGGACTTCTCCTTCTGGTGGCTTCGGGCGGCGCCTTCGCGGCCGCGATCACGCCCGATCCCTGGCCGCGCGAGTTCACGACGCCAAAAGGCAACAAGGCGGTCATGTACCAGCCTCAGATAGAGACCTTCAAGGGGGACACCATCACGGGGCGCGCGGCCGTCTCGGTGACGAAGAAGAACGAGAAGACCGCGAAATTCGGCGTCATCTTCTTCGCGGCGAGCGTCTCGGTGGATCGGGACGACCGCTCCGTCGAGATCCTGCGCCTGAAGGTGAACCGCGTGAGGTTCCCGAACATCACGCCCGAGAAGGAGAAGACCTTCGCCGGGATCGTCGAGGCGGAAGTCCCGAACTGGAACCTCGTCATCTCGTACGACCGCGTTCTCGAGAGCGTGAAGGTGGCCGACCGCGAGAAGAAGAGCGCCCAGGGTCTCAGGAACGACCCTCCGAGGATTCTCTTTGCCCGGGAGCCGACCGTGCTCGTGACGCTCGACGGGGAACCGCAGCTGCGCGACGTGGAAGGCGCGCCCCTCAAGGTCGTCGTGAACACGCCGCTCTTGATGGTCCTCGACACCCGGAGCAACCGCTACTACCTCTCGGGCGGCAAGAAGTGGTGGTACGAGGCGCCCGACGCGAAGGGCCCGTGGCGCTCGGTCGAGGGCCCGCCCGCCGACATCGCCGACTTCGCCGCGAAAGCGGCCGAGGAGCAGAAGAAAGACGACGCGGACGCGCCCGCCGAGGACGGGACCGAGGCGGCGAACCCGCCTAGGATCGTCGTCGCCACGGAGCCGACCGAGCTCATCGTGTCCGAGGGCAAACCCTCCTTCAAGCCCGTCAGCGGCGCGGGCGCCGAGCTGCTCTCGCTGGACAACTCCGAGAGCGACGTCCTCCTCGACGTCCCGTCGCAGCAGTACTACGCCCTCCTGTCGGGCCGCTGGTTCCGGAGCAAGTCGCTCGAGGGGGGATCCTGGACCTATGTCCTTCCCGACGCCCTTCCCAAGACCTTCTCGAAGATCGCTCCCGAAGCGGACGTCGGCGACGTGCGCGCGAGCGTGCCGGGCACGGACGAGGCCGAGGACTCCGTCCTCGACGCCCAGATCCCGCAGACGACGGCGGTCAGACGCGCCGATGCGAAGCTGGACGTGCAGTACGACGGCGAGCCGAAGTTCGTCACGATCGAAGGCACGAGAACCGAATACGCCGTCAACACGCCGACCTCGGTCCTGAGGATCCGCGGCCGCTACTACGCCTGCGACAACGCCGTCTGGTTCGTCGCCGACTCGCCCACGGGCCCGTGGCTCCTCGCGGACTCGATCCCGACCGATGACGTGGAGCAGATCCCGCCGAGCGCGCCGGTCTACAACGTGAAGTACGTCCAGATCTACGACTCGACGCCTGACGAGGTCTACATGGGCTACACGCCCGGCTACCTCGGCTCTTACCCCTGGTACGGCACCGTCGTTTGGGGCACGGGCTGGGCCTACCAGCCCTGGTTCGGGTCCACCTTCTGGTGGCCGCGACCCTATACGTGGGGCTTTCACGCGCATTTCACGCCGTGGTTCGGATGGGGGTTCGGCTCGTCGTGGAGCCACCCCTTCTTCAACGTGAGCCGCGGCTGGGGCCGCGGGTTCCACCCCGTGGGCTGGGGACGACCGGCGCGCTGGGGCGGCGGCTGGGGCGGAGGATCGCATCGGTCCGGCTGGTTCGGCCCGGGAGGCTATCGACCCCCTAACGTCGTCGCGAACAACTGGGGGAATCGTCCCGGCGGAGTCCGACCCCTCGGCGGGAATCGCCAGCTGGCCGGCTCCCGGGGCGGCCTGGGCCGGCCGGTGCCGGGGGGCCCTCTCGTGCACGGCGTGCGTCCGGGAATCGGGTTCCGCCCGCCGGCGCGGGACGTCCGGCCGTTCAGCGCCCAGAACAACATCTACAGCAGGTTGCCCGCTCGCTCGCGCGAGATCCCGAAGGTCGCGCCGCGCGGCGTGTCCCGGCCAGCCGCGGGCCGGCCGAACAACGTCTACGCCGACAGGAACGGCGACGTCTACCGCAAGACGAAAGAAGGCTGGCAGCAGCGCGACAAGGACACGTGGAGGAATTCAGGCGGCACCGCGCGCAGCGCGCCCGTCCGGGATCGCGGAACGACGGCCCGGGCGCCGGCGCCCGCGCCGCGCCCGGTGACACGTTCCGTGCCGCGCCCCGAACTGGACCGCGACTTCTCGGCGCGGCAGCGCGGCGAGGCGCGCGCGCAGAGCTGGTCGCGCCCCGCGCCTCAGGCGCCTCAGGCGCGGCAGGCTCCCGCGCCGCGTTCTGCTCCGGCCGCGAGGTCCGCTCCGGCCCCGCGTTCCGCACCGCCCTCGCGCTCCGAACCCAGGAAGCGCTGACCGGTTAGCATGCGATCCAGCCCGGAAGGGAGAACCTTTCCGGGCCGGGTTGCGTTCCTGTCAGTGAGGAGACGGCGATGTATTACGTCATCGGAGCCAACGGCAGCCAGTACGGTCCGGTCGACGAGCCGACGATCCGCGCGTGGATAACGGAGGGACGCGTCGCATCGCCGAGCCTCTCGTTCAAGGCCGGTGAGGCCTCGTGGGTCCCGCTCGGAACGCGCGAGGAGTTTCGCGATCTCCTCGCGGCGGCGCCCGCCTCTCCGGTCGCGGCGACGCCCCTGGCGCCTCCGCCCTATCCCGGCCAGCAGGCCCCTCTCGCGCCGGGCGAGCGCGACTGGCTCACTCTTCTGCTGCTCGCGATTTTCCTGGGTTATCTCGGGGTGGACCGCTTTTATCTGGGACAGACTGGCCTCGGAATCCTGAAAATTCTCGCCACACTCGCGTGTGGGCTCGGTTTGATCTGGTGGCTCGTGGACGTCATCCTCATCGCGACGAACACGCTGAAGGACGTGAACGGCCGCCTGCCCGTGAGACGCTGAATCTCAGGGCTTCGCCGATGCGGAGCCGGAGCCGGGCGGCACGCGAGCGCCGTTCACCGTCACCTCCGCCGTCCACCCGAAGGCCGAGGCCGCGTCCGTGAAGAGGTCGCGGGCGTGCGCGGCCGATTTCTCGAGAAGACCGGCATCCTTCGCCGCACGCGCGAGCGAACCGCGCGCCCACTGGGTCCACTGGGTCCGGTCGCTCGGCGTGATCGGGTTGAGCCAGCCCGAGTGTTCGTCGAACCATTCGAGGCGGTCGTCGACCGCGAGGACCTGAGGCGCCGGGAGCCGCACGAGGATGAGGCGCCGGTCCACGTCGGCCTCGACGTCGAAACCGCGCGCGAGGTCGAATCCTCCCATCACCTTCCCGCGCAGGCGCAAGGTGGCGTTCTTCGGGATTTCGAAGACGAGGATCGTCTTCACCTCTTCGTAACGCACGACGTCCGCGATCTCCATCTCGATCGTCGCGAGGCGCGCGATGCGCCGCACGGCCTCGACCACGGGAGCGGAGGAAACGGCTTCACGGCGCGCGCGCCAACGCCCGATGAGAAAACCGCAGACGAAGACGGCCAGAACGGCCGCGCAGGCGGCGAGGAGGCCGAGAAGGAGGCGCCGGCGCATCGTTCCTCCAGCCTACCCGAACCGCCCCTTTTCGTGCAGCCGGGGCCCGGAATGATGCATTCAGATCCGTTCCGGACCCCGTAAGCGGGCGCTAGAATGGGCATCTTTCCTGCACGGAATCGGCCGGAAACGGCTTTGGAGGCTTCGATGCACGTTCCCCGCACCCCGCGCGCCCTGGCCGGCGCTCTCCTCGCGCTGCTCCTTCTTCCGACGGCCCTTTTCGGCATCCAGCAAGGACGGATCACGGGCAAGGTCACGGACGGCAAGGGCGAGCTCCTCGGCGACGTGAAAATCACGATCACGACGAAAGCCCTCATGAGGTTCAAGCTGGAGCTCAAGACCGACAAGGACGGCAAGTGGGGGACGATCCTGAACGACGCGACGCTCGTCTACCACTACCGCTTCGAGAAGACGGGCTACACCCCGGTCGAGCAGGACAAGAAGGTCCCCATCGGAGGCGCGGAGACTCTCGACATCACGCTTTTCACGCAGGAGCAGGCCGTCGAAAAAGGTCTCGTCAAGCAGGTCGTGGATCCTTTCGCGGCGAGCTACAACGCGGCCGTCGAGGCCTATCAGGCCGGCGACCTCGACGCCGCGTTCGCGAAGGCCCAGGAAGCCATCAAGCTGGGACCTGACAAGTCGAACGCCTACAGCCTGGGAGCGACGATCGCTCACAAGAAGAAGGATTGGGATCAGACGATCGCGCTCGGCGAGAAGTCCCTCACCCTCGAGCCCGACAATACGCCACTCGTCGGGCTGCTCATGGAGGCCTACCGCGGGAAGGGCGACAAGGCGAAGGCCGACGAGTACGAGAAGAGGTACGTCGCCGCGAACCCCGACCAGCCGGAAGTGCTCTACAACCAGGCCGTCGAACGCTACAACAAGAACGACTTCAAGGGCGCCGAGCCGTTGCTCAGGAAGGTCGTCGAGGGCAAGCCGGACTTCGCGAAGGCGCATTACCTGCTCGGCATGTCGTACGTGAACCTGAACAAGATCCCCGACATGAAGAAGCACCTCTCCGAGTACCTCAGGCTGGACCCGAAAGGCGCGGACGCGGGCACGGCGAAGGAGATGCTGGACGCCTTCAAGTGACGCCGTTTCTCATCGGCATCGCGGGCGGGACGGGCTCGGGAAAGACCACGGTCGCGAACGCGATCGCGAGGCGCGTGGGGGAGGAGCGCATCGCCATCCTCTCCCACGACTCGTATTACCGCGACCTCGTCGATCTTCCGAAGGACATCCTCGACCGGCAGAACTTCGACCATCCGGACTCGCTCGAGAGCGAGCTTCTCGTGCGCCACCTCAAGGCGCTCAAGCGGGGAATGGTCGTGGAGACGCCGATCTACGACTTCAAGTTCCACCGCCGCGCGGCCGAGACGAGGCGCGTCGAGCCGCGCAAGGTCGTCCTCGTGGACGGCATCCTCATCTACGCCGAGCCGGAGCTGAGGAAGCTCTTCGACGTGAAGATCTACGTCGACACGGACGCCGACATCCGGCTCATCCGGCGCCTCAAGCGCGACATCGCCGAGCGCGGCCGGTCAGTGGAAAGCGTCGTTGCGCAGTACGAATCCACCGTGCGCCCCATGCACATGGAGTTCGTCGAGCCGTCCAAGCGCTACGCGGACCTCATCGTGCCCGAGGGCGGCGAGAACACGGTCGCCCTCGACTTCCTTTTCGCGCGCCTGCGCGAGCTGCTGCACGACTGAGCGGGCCGGGCCCGCGCCGCGTGCGCCTGTTGGAGAATGCGCGGATGCAAAACATCCTTCGCGCCGCCGTCGTCGCCGCCTGCCTGCCCGCAGGCCTCGTCTTCGCCGCATCTCCCGAAGCCGCCGCCCGCCTCGCCGGCCGGGCCGTGGGCGACACGCCTCTCCTCGCCGACACGCGCGAGCTCTGCGACACCGTGGGCGGCCGGCCGGTCGGTTCCCCTGCGAACGCGCGCGCGGTCGCCTGGGCCGCTGCAAAGTTCAAGGCGGCGGGGGCGGACGCCGTCGCGACGGAGAGGTTCCCCGTGCCTTTCCTCTGGCTGCCCGGCACGGCAGAGCTCTCGATCGTCTCGCCCGAAAGCGTCGCCCTGCGCGTCGTTGCCTGCCCGGCGGCACCTTCGACGGACGGAACGCTCGCGGCGAGGGCCGTGGACGCGGGAGAAGGAACCGGAGAGGACTTCGACCGCCTCGGCGCGAAGGCGAAGGGCGCGATCGCGGTCGTCCGCTCGAAGGAGATGAAGACGGACGCGGACCTCTTCGACGAATACCTGCGCAACGGGAAGGTCTTCGCGGCCGCAAAGAAGGCCGGCGTCGCGGCCGTTCTCCTGCAGTCCACGCGGCCGCGCGGCCTTCTCTACCGCCATCCGGTCGGCCTCGGGCGCGTGCTCGCGCCGCTCCCGGCCGCGATGGTCTCCCGCGAGCACGCCGCGCGCCTCCTCCGCCTCGCGGAGACGGGCGATGTGACCGTGCGCCTCTCGGTTTCGAACAGGACGGGCCCCGCATACGAGGCGCAGAACGTCGTCGCGGAGATTCGAGGGAGCGAGAGACCCGAGGAGTTCGTCCTCCTCGGCGCGCACCTCGACTCGTGGGACCTCGGCACGGGCGCGAACGACAACGGC
The DNA here is from genome assembly GCA_041482235.1 of Thermoanaerobaculia bacterium. Lineage (GTDB taxonomy): Bacteria > Acidobacteriota > Thermoanaerobaculia > UBA5066 > UBA5066 > Fen-183. Next base: position 13,801 of record JBGPDK010000071.1, read on the forward strand.
GTGAACGTCGCGCTCGTGATCGACGTCCTGCGCGGGATCAAGGAGCTCGGCCTCACGCCGAAGCGGACGATCCGGTTCGCCGCCTTCAACGCCGAGGAGCTCGGGATGTGGGGCTCGGCCGAATACGTGAGGGCGCACGCGAAGGAGCTCGGAAACATCGCGGCGGTCGTGATCTTCGACGTGGGCTCCGGACGGACGAACGGTTTCTTTCTGAACGGGCGCGAGGACCTGCGCAAGCCGGTCGACACGGCGCTCGCCGCCGTCGCGGGCCTCACGAATGCGCCGCACGCATTGGACGGCATCGACGGAACGGACAACTTCGACTTCCTCCTTTCGGGCATCCCGAACCTCGTCGCGAACCAGGACTTCGCGCCCTACCTTCCCGACTACCACGCCGAGTCGGACACATTCGACGCCGTGGACGCCCGCGAGGCGCGCGCGAACGCCGCGATCGCATCCGCCCTCGTCTGGGGCCTCGCGAACGCGGACTCCCGCGCGCCGCGCCAGTCGAAGGCCGAGGTGGACAAGCTTCTCAAGGACACGAAGCTCGACGAGCAGATGAAGGCCCTCGGCCAGTGGGACGACTGGGTCTCGGGCCGGCGCGGCGTGTCGAAGTGAAGCGGAGTGCGGGCCGCGCCGCCCGTCTCCTACAATCGCCGTCGTGAGCGCCTTTCCGCCCGTTCCCGAGCAGCTCGATCTCCTCCTGAAGGGCGTCGAGGCCTGCGAGAAACGCGACGAGCTGGTAAAGAAGCTCGAAGGGTCCGCGAAGACGGGCAAGCCCCTGCTCGTGAAGGTGGGCTTCGACCCGTCCGCGCCCGATTTGCACCTCGGACACACGGTGGTCTTCCGCAAGATGCGGCATTTCCAGCGTCTCGGGCACACGGTCGTCTTCCTGATCGGCGACTTCACGGGCATGATCGGCGACCCCACGGGCAAGAAGGTCACGCGCCCGCAGCTCACGAAGGACGAGGTTCTCGCGAACGCGGAGACGTACAAGGCGCAGGTCTTCAAGATCCTCGATCCCGGGAAAACGCGCGTCGCCTTCAACTCCGAGTGGCTTTCGGCCCTCGGCGCCGAGGGGCTCGTCCGCCTGTCGGCGAAATACACGGTCGCGCGCCTCCTCGAGCGCGACGACTTCGCGAAGCGCTTCCGCGAGGGAAAGCCCATCGCCGTGCACGAGCTGCTCTACCCGCTGTGCCAGGGGTACGACTCGGTCGCGCTGGCGGCCGACGTCGAGCTGGGCGGCACGGACCAGCTCTTCAACCTTCTCGTCGGCCGCGACCTCATGAGGGAGTCGGGGCAGGAGCCGCAGGTCGCCATGACGCTCCCGCTCCTCGTCGGCACGGACGGCTCCGAGAAGATGTCGAAGTCGGCCGGCAACGCGATCGGCGTCGCCGAGAGTCCGGACGAGATCTTCGGCAAGGTCATGTCGATCTCGGACGCCTCGATGTGGACCTACTACACGCTCCTGACGGACCTGACGCC
>JBGPDK010000072.1:0-15222 GCA_041482235.1 Thermoanaerobaculia bacterium
CAGCGCCTGCTTGCCGCCGGCCGTCACGACGACGTCCGCGGCCGTGTACGGCGCGTCCCACGCCGCCAGGTACCGCTCCGCAATCGCCTCGCGCAGCTCAGGAATTCCCGACGCGTCCGTGTATTTCGTGAAGTCCGATTCGATCGCGCGGATCGCGGCGTGCTTCACGAACGCCGGCGTCGGGAAATCGGGCTCCCCGGGGCCGAAGTCCACGACGTCGATTCCCCTGGCGCGGAGCGTCGCCGCGGCCTTCATGACGGCGAACGTCGCCGAGCCGGCGACGCGGGAAGCGCGGGACGCGAACTTCACCGCCGCCTCAGGACGTGCCATGCGGCCCTCAGGGCGCGCGGTTTCCGCTTTCCGAATGCGATCATGAGGATCTCCAGGCCGCACCAGCCCGCATACACGCCGACCATCGCGTCGCGCGTCCCGGGAAAGGCGAATTGTACCAGCCAGAAAACGAAGAGGATCCCCGCCTCGAAGGCGCGCAAATCGAGGTTCAAGAGGAGAAGCCAGCCCAGAAAGCTCTGCAGGATCGTCAGGAGGATTTCCAGGCGCTGGTGCCGATCGAAAACGATGGCCGACGGGGTTCCCCTCGAGAACGAGTAGATGACGGGGATGAGCGCCGAGAGGATCGACCACTGGTTGATCGTCGACGAGACGAGGTTCATCACCGCCATCGGCGCCTTCGTGATCTGGCGCGCCCAGTTGAACGCCGAGAGCTTCTCGGGGAACTCGGAGAGAAACGGCGCCACCCACTGCACGAAGACGAATTGGGAAACGCCCGCGGTCATCGCCAGGGCGAGCATCGACTCGACGAACGCGTGCGCCGACACGGCGAGAATCGCGCCCCCCACGAGGAAGATCCCGGCGATCGCCCAGCCGCGCCGGCCCGGCCCCTGCGCGAGGGCCCATCGCGAGACGGCGGGCAGATCTCCGATCTCCTCCACGTCGCCCTTGCGCGGGGGCACGCGCAGCAGCGCGACGAGATAGGCGACATAACAGCACGTCAGAACGGCGGCGTCGACGAGACCCAGCGTTCCCTTCCACCAGATGACGGTGAACCAGAGGAGCGGCGGCAGCAGGCCCACGATCTCGATCGCGTGCTCGTCGTCGAAAGTGATCGCGATCCAGGTCTTCCGCTTGCCCGTCCGCCGCGCGAAGAACGCGGCCACGAAATAGACGAGCGGCCAGCCCAACCCGACGAGCAACCGGATCGAGCCCGTGAAATTTGCGATCGCGAGGTGGACCTTCGCGGGGTCCTTCCCGGCCTCCCATGCGATCACGGCCTCCACGGCGAACTCGGGCAGGGTCTGGAGCCAGGCGAGGATCGCCAGCGCGAGACCCTGCGACACGAGGAACTGCGCCGCTTCGGCGCCCCAGGCCACGAGGAACGCGGAGAACAGGATGGAAGGGAACGTCCAAAGGGCGGTCAGGGGCGAGGCCTTCGCGACGACGGCGCCCGCGGCCGGAAGCAATCGCTTCATCCGAAGCGGATTTAAGCATACCGATTCACCCCTCGCACGTCCCTCGAGGAAGGAACTAGACTCTCCGGCTCGACATGACGACGCGCATCGACTCGCCTTCCAATCCCCGCATCCAGGCAGCGGTCAAGGCCATCGCGAGCGGAGAAGCGATGCTGCTCGAAGGCAGGAGGATGATCGAGGAGGCACTCGAGGCGGGCGTCAGTTTCGAAGAACTTTTTGTTCAGGAAGAAGAAGAGAAAGAAGAAGATTTTCTTAGAAAGGGAAGAGGGGCGGGCGATGCGCGCGCGACAGCCGCCTCGGCACTGGCGACGTCGGCCTCGGCACGCGCGACGCACGTCTCGACGCGCGTGCTGCGGCGGCTCTCCGATCTGCCCTCGACGAAGGGCGTCGTCGCGCTCGCGAAGCCCCCCCACCGCACCCTGGCGTCTCTCTCTTCCCTCTTACCCTCGAAGAAAACGGCCTCTTCGAACCCTCCCCGAGAGGCCGCCATTCCTCGTAAGCGAGGGTCCGAAACAGAAGGTCCTCTCTTTCTCGTCCTCGACGACGTTCAGGACCCCACGAACGTGGGGGCGATCCTCCGGAGCGGCGAGGCGTTCGGCGCCGCCGCGGCGCTGCTGACGCCTGGATGCGCGTGGCCGTTCTCGCCGCGCGCGTTGCGCGCGTCGGCGGGGAGCGCGCTCCGGCTGCCGGTGTGCGCGCGCGTCACGGCGGGTGAGGCGGTCGCATGGGCGCGCAGGCTGGATATCGCGCTCGCGGGGGCCGAGGCGCACGGCGGCGACGCGCCGGAATCCCTCGCGGCGGTTCGCCCCCTCGCGCTCGTGATCGGCTCCGAAGGCCGGGGGATCTCGCCGGACATCGCGGCGGCGCTCGACCATCGGATCACGCTCCCGCTCGCGGGCCGCGTCGAGTCGCTGAATGCCGCGGTCGCGGCCGGTGTGCTGCTCCACGTCCTGACACGGCGGCCTGCATCCCTGCGTTAGAATCGGGCATCGGTCGCTCCCCCCGGGGCGCCATCACACGAAAAGCGAGGAACTCATCCCATGCGGCGACATCTCATTGCCTCCGTTCTTCTCCTGTCTTCCATGATTCCGGCGCTCGCCGAGGAGGCCGCGAAGCCCGCCCCGGCGAAAACGGCCGCCGCGAAGACCGCCGATGCGGCTCCCGCGAGCGAGGGCGCGAAGACGCTCTACGCGATGGGACTCGTGCTGAGCCAGAACCTCGCCCCGCTGAAGCTCACTCCGGCGGAGCTGGCCTCCGTGCAGGAGGGCCTCTCGGATGGAGTTCTCGGGCGCCCCGCGAAGGTGGACTTCCAGACCTACAGCCCGAAGATCCGCGAGTTCGCGAACCTGCGCTTCGCCGCGGCCGCCGAGGTCGAGAAGAAGGCCGGAGCGGCCTTCCTCACGAAGGAAGCTGCGGAGCCGGGCGCCGTCAAGCAGGCGACGGGCTTCGTGTACAAGGAAACGAAGGCCGGAACCGGCGCAGCGCCGAAGGCGACCGCCAAGGTGAAGGTCCACTACCGGGGCACGCTCCCTGACGGCACCGTTTTCGACAGCTCGATCGACCGCGGCCAGCCCGCGACATTCTCGCTGAACGGCGTGATTCCCTGCTGGACGCAAGGTCTCCAGCTCATGAAGGAGGGCGGGAAGGCTCGGCTGGTCTGCCCGCCCGACCTCGCGTACGGCGACATGGGAAGCCCCCCGAAGATCAAGGGTGGCGCGACGCTGGTCTTCGAGGTCGAGCTGATCTCGATCGAGAAGTAGCCGGAACTCAGAAGACCTCAGCGGTGAACCGGAGGAGGCGCGGGGGGCTCGCGGCCTTCCAGCTCTCCTCCGGGAGCCCGGCCCTGAGGCACGCCTGCGTCAGGAGACGCGCGCCGTCCCAATCGAAGAGAGCGGCGTCCTGCGGCAGGACGACGCCGCGGCGCTTCCCCTTTTGGACAGCGACGCCGTGAGTGCCGGGGAGAAGGCCTTCGGCCCCGGGGATTTCTTCGAAGGAATAGAGGACGGAAATCTCGGGCACGAGGCGCGGCAGCTCTTTGACGGTCGCCGGAGGAAATCTCGGGTCGTGCAAGAGAGCCGCCACGGCATGCTCCTCCACCTCGACGGAGAGAGCCCGCGCTGCTTCCGTCGTTCCGCTGCGCCCTCGCGGCCGGCCGTCCCTTTTCCAGGTGACGAAAACGGGCGCAGGGCGCAAGAGCGCGCTGTCCGCGGCGATCACCGGCCGTGCCGGCGCTCGAAGGCCCATCGCGCGCGCCGCCGAATCCAACGCCACCTTTCTGAGAATCTCCCTTTCTTGCTCTTCGAACATCAAGCGAGCCTCTCGGCGAGCGCGTCGCCCGCGGCGCTCTCGAACTCGTCCAGGCGCCCGGTGAAGAAGTGATCGGCCCCGGGCACCACGAGAAACGTCCAGCCTCGCGCGGCGGCGATCTCCCGGGCGCGCGCGACGGAGCTGAACGCGTCGCGACCACCCTGAATCCACACGACCCGCGTGTCCTCGGACACGGTGCCGGTTGGCTCGTCGCGGTCGATCGGAACCCCGATGAGGAGCAGCACCCGAGGAGCCAGGCGCGCGGCGGCCCTCAGCGCGCACAGCGAACCGAAGGAGAAGCCCGAGAGGACAAAGGGGCCGGCCGGCTGGAGGGCTCGCAGCCAGGTCGCGGCGGCGACGACGTCTTCCGTCTCGCCGGCTCCGCCGTCGTACTCCCCCGCCGAAACGCCCACTCCGCGGAAATTGAAGCGCAGGGCCGCCAGCGAGAAGCGTTCGGACAGAAGCCGGGCGGTACGGAACACGGCCTTCGTACGCATGGTGCCCCCGAGCCTCGGATGCGGGTGCGCGACCAGCGCGGCCCCGGCCGGACAGGCCGGCGAACGCAGGAGAGCCTCCAGCGGGCCTGCAGGGCCCGGAATCACGGGCGAAGTGAGCTTCGCGGGAGCCGCATCCGGCATCGAAACGACGTTAGCACGCGAATTTTTCCGGGCGCGCCCGTTGAATTCCACCGCCCGGCACGGCTATAAGGGAATTCCCCGCAGGATGTTCGCTCGCGTCAGGAGCACGCCATGAAGAATATCGTTCACATCGTCGGGACCGGGACGATCGGAGAACCCCTGATCGGGCTCTTCACCGACTTCAAACAGCACCTCGGCATCGATGAAGTCACGTTTCACAAGCGTACGCCCATGAAGACCGAGCGGGCGAAGGTGGCGCACCTCATGTCGCGCGGCGCGCATCTCGCGACGGAGGAGAACAAGGCCGCGGATTTCGAGGCCCTCGGCCACAAAGTCTCGTACACGGCCCAGGACGCGATGGAGCGCGCGACCGTCGTCATCGACTGCACGCCGGCCGGAAACGAAAACAAGGAGGCGTTCTACAAGCACATCAAAGGTCCACGGGGGTTCCTCGCGCAGGGCTCGGAGTTCGGCTTCGGCAAGATGTATGCGCGCGGGATCAACGACTCGGCGCTCATCCCGGGAGAAGACCGGTTCCTGGAGATCGTGTCGTGCAACACGCACAACCTCGCGATCCTCATCAAGACGCTCGGCATGGTCGGGGATGAGCTGACGATGGACCGTGCGCAGTTCGTCTGCATGAGGCGCGCGAACGACATCTCCCAGACGAAGGACTACATCCCGGCGCCGACCGTCGGGAGGCACGACGACGAGGACTTCGGCACGCATCACGCCCGCGACGTCTTTCATCTCTACGAGACGCTCGGCCTGAAGCCCAAGGTCTTCTCGTCGGCCCTGAAGCTCAACACGCAGTACATGCACTCCGTGTGGTTCAACTTCGAGCTGAAAAAGGCGACCGACAAGAAGGCGGTGATCGAGCGCCTCAAGGAGAACCCGCTCGTCGCGCTCACCGAGAGAAAGAGCGCGAACGAAGTGTTTTCCTTCGGCCGCGATCACGGGTATTACGGCCGAATCCTCTCGCAGACAGTCATCTCGACGCCGACGCTCGCCATCGCCGACAAGGGCAAGGAGATCGTGGGCTTCTGCTTCACGCCTCAGGACGGAAACTCGCTTCTCTCCTCCGTCGCGGGCGCCATCTGGCTCATGGACCCCAAGCACGCCTCGGAGCGGATCCAGGTTCTCAAGCGCTTCGTGTTCCAGGAGATCTGAAGGGGAACAGGAAGAGAAGACTTTCTTAGAAAGGCAAAGAAAGAAGAGCTCGGCCGCGGTGCGCAGGGCGCTTGCCCGACATGGACGCCGCCGTCACTAGCACCTTTCTAGGAAATCTTCCTCTCGTTCTCTTTTCTCTAATTGCCTTTCAAGAGGAAATCCAGCGCCGCCGAAAGCGAGGCTCCGTCCGGAAGGCCGCTGAGCCCCCGAACGCGCTCCCGCAGCGCTTCGAGCCGCTGGGGCTCGACCGCGAAGTCGTAAGCGAGGACGACCGTGAGGTCGGCGAGCAGCGGGGCGAGCGCGTCGAGGATGTAGAAGCCCTGGTGCGTGGCGAGGTGGCGCACGGCCCGGACGCGGTCCCCGCCGAAGCGCGCGGCGAGCGGTCCCGCGTCGCCCGCGAGCCGGTCGGCGGGCGTGCGGTCGAAGACGACATCGAGGAACAGCGCGTCGGGCCGGTCCACGGAGAGGGCGGCGCGCGCGGACTCGAGATCGCGAGCCCGCGAGAAGACGACGTCGAGGCCGCGCGCGGACGCGAGCCGCTCGAATCCGTCCACGTACTCCGAGCCGTCCTCCACGACGAGCGCTCGGCGACGCGATCTCACGCCGCCTCTTCCACGGCGGCGAACTCGACCGCGACGCCCTTCGTGAACTCCCCCGTGCCCGGCGTCACGTCCACGAGGCCGTCCCATTTCCGGACGAGATCCGCGACGACACCGAGTCCGCGCTCGGCCTCGCGGCCCCGGATCAGCTCGGCGGTGAGGAGGCGCGGATCCCCGTCGAAGAGGACGAAGCGCGCGAGAGCCTGGCCCGTCACCGGGTCCCGCCGCTCCTCGGCGAGAAGCGCCAGGCGCGGGGTCTGGAGCGCGTTCGCGAAGAGGTTTCGCCAGAGAGTGGTCCAGTCTCCCTCCGGAACGCGGACGCGCACGCTCTTTCCACCGCCCGTCGAGGCGAACAGCCCGAGGCCTGCGAGGAGAGGTGCCGTCACATCCTTTTCGCGCGCGACGCTCGCAAGGAGCGAGGCGAGGCGTTCGAAGCGAACTTCGGTGGACCCCGCGGCGTCCAGTCCCACCGTCAGGAGCTGCGCAGTCCGGGGGCTGAGGACCGCTGCCGACTCGCGGAGTGTCCGGCCGAGCGCCTCGAGCCGGCGCCCGGGCAGAGAGCCCGTTCCGGCGACCCTCACGAGGTCCCTCTCGGCCCGCTCGAGAGCGTCGAGGGAGCGCGAAACCGGCGCGAGAAGCGGATCCTTGAAGCGCAGGTTCAGGCGGGCGCCGCGGCGGCGCCCCAGCGCCTCGAGGTCGGAGAGGGCGGTCCGAGCTTCCGCGACCAGGCCCTTCGCACCCGAAGTTCCATAGAGGCGTTCGACGAGGAGGGGGGCGGCCTCCGCGAGGCCGCCGTGCGAGCCCAGGCGCTCCACCGCCTCGCCCAGAAGCAGTCCGCCGTGCTTGAACGCCTCGTGAGAAAGACGGCCCGCCACGGAGCGCGCGTCGCGTGTGGCACCCGGATCGCGTTTCAGCCACTCCTCGAGCGTGAGACCCATGCGCCGTCGCGCCCATGAGAGGCCGCCCGCGACGAGGGCGAGCGCTCCGGCGCCGAACGCCGCGCCTCGTAGCGTGCCCTGCCGCCTCTCCTCGCGCTCGAGAGCAGCCTGCGCCTCCTCGGCATGGACGCCTCCTGCCGCCTCGGCGAGGTAGCGCCGGTAGAGCCCCGCTGCTCGCGACGATCGTCCTTCGCCTGACGCGATCCGGGCAAGCGCGAAGAGCGCCTCCCGCGAACCCGCCTGCTCCGCGTTGACCCACGCCGATTCGGCGTCGCGCGCCCGCCCGCTCTGGCGGGAGAGGAGCTCGGCCAGCCGCTCCCACGCGGCCGTTCGCGACGGGTCCGTGGCAACGGCCCTCCCGAGGAGCTTTTCGGCGCCCGCCAGGTCGCCACGCCTCTCGCGCAGCGTCGCGTTGAGCTCGAGCGCCGGTACGAAAAGCGGGTCGAGACGCTCGGCCTCGCCGAGCTCGGATTCGGCGACGTCCCAGCTCCGCTGGTCCGGCCGCCCTGCATAGACCTGCGCGAGCCGGAAGGCGCCCACGGCGGGCGACGCGGGATCCGATCCGAGGGACGCCGGCGCGGGACCTCCCGTCCGCGTGAGCCGCGCGCGCAGACGTTCGCGAAAGGCGCCCGCGCCCGCCTGCTCCCCCGGCGCCGCGAGCGGCCACCACGTGTCGAGGCGTTCGAGGGCACGAGCGGGGTCGCCCCATGCGGCCCACCGGCTCGCCGCCTCGCGCAGGAGGCGCGGCTGGTCCGGCCGGAGCGCCGCCGCGCGGTCGAGAAGCGCGAGCGATTCCTCCTTCGCCGAACGGTCCGGTTCGTTCCAGAGGAGATTCGCCAGAGCGAGGAGGGCCTCGAAGCCGTCCGGGTCGGCCGCGAGAGCGGTGCGGTACGCGGCGGCCGCTTCGGCGGTCCGGCCGTCCCGTTCCTCGACGCTCCCGAGGGCCAGCGCGGCCTCGGAGTATCCCGGCGCGAGCCGCAGCGCCTTCCGGAACGCGTCGCGCGCGGGCTCGTTCGCCCCGCGCCGGAGAGCCGCCTTGCCGTCGCCGAAGGCCCGGCGCGCGTCGACGGAAGGCGGCGCGAAGCCGGGTCGCGCGGGCAGCTTCCGCGCCTCGTCCTCCGCGTCGAGCCGCCGGATGTTCTCGCCGATCCAGTCCGCTCCCGACCGCCCGCGCCTCTCGAGCGCGGTCAGCACGTGGCCGTACTGGAGGATCGCCCCGCGCCGGTCCCCGCGCGCCTCGGCCTGCCGCGCGAGCACGAGGCGCTCGACCGGCGAGAGAAGGTCCGGGGCCTCCTTTGCGGCGATTTCGAGCAGGCGGGCCTCGTCATCCGTGTCTCCGGCCGCGGCCGCGAGGTCCGCGCCCCTGAGAGCGAGAGCGAGTGACGGCGACGCAAGTCGCGCTCGCCGCACCCAGTCCCGCGCCCTGACGAGCTCATCCGGGGCGGCCGTCCCGGCCGCGACGAGACTCTCGGCCTGTGCCGCGAGGGATGCGGGGTCGTCGGCGCAATCCGGCGCCGGCTCGGGACTCGCGGCGAGGAGGACGGGCAGGATCGCCTGCCACACGTTCACGCCTCGCGCCGGGCCGACAGACCGAGCCTGTTGAAGCGCAGACGCACGGCGCGCCCGTCGGCCGAAGAGCCCGTCATGCGCTCGGCCATGCGGCCGAAATCGCCTTCGCACTCGTGGAAGATCTGGCGGAACGCGGAGCGTTCGAGCTCCCGCCTGAACCCCTCGACGCTGTCCACATGCGGACGCGGGAGCGCGATGACCTCGCCTGCGGCCGGGGGATCTTCCTGGCGGGCCTCGGCGAGCAAGTCGAACAGCAGCCGCGGATCGATCGCGAAGATGACGCGGCCCGCCCGGTCCTTCGCGGCGGCGGTCCGCCCATAGAGCGTGGCCGCGAGGAGATCGGCGAGGACCATGGCGAACTGCCGCACGTTCCCCGACCACGGATGGCGCGCCACCGCCTGCCATCCCTTGCGCGGAAGCGCGAAGATGACCGGGGCGCGGCTCCGCGCGACCTCGTCCTCGCCGCGCGCCAGCTCGAACGCGTCCTCCCGGTCCGGCTCCCCTCCTCCGGCGGCTCGCACCTGCGCCGCGATCTCCTGCCGGTTGACGGCATCCCGGAAGAACGAGGCCGCGAAGTCGTCGGCGAGATCCTCGAGATCCTCGCGGCGCGAAGAGAGGGGCGGCAGCTCCAGCGCGAGCGCCGGGTTGAGGCGCATCAGGAGGTCCGCTCGGAAGAGCCCGTCCCGGACGCGCTTCTTGAGGTCCGCGTTGGACGCCGCCACGATCCGCGCCGTGTGCGGCACGGCCGCCATGGCCCCCACACGCCGCACGACGCCGTCGTTCAGCGCCGTGAGGAGCGCCTTCTGGGCGTCGGAGGAGAGATTCTCGATCTCGTCGAGAAAGAGCGTGCCCTGAGCCGCGGCCTCGAACACTCCGGGGCGATCCGCCACCGACCCCGTGTACGAGCCGCGCACCGAGCCGAAGAGCGCCGCCTGCAGGAGCGTCTCCGGTACCGTCGCGCAGTCGAAGGAGACGAGCGGCCCCTTGCGTGAGGAGAGCGGATGGATGACCTCCTTCACGAGGAAGTTCTTGCCCGATCCGGTCGGCCCCGTGAGAAGGAGCGGCAAGGGGGTGGGCGCGAGGGAGGCGATCCTCCGGCGCAGGTCCCTCATCGCGGCGCTCCGACCCCAGAAAAACCTCCCGGTCGAGAGGGGCGACTCGCGCTCGTCGAGCACGCGGCGCACGAGGCGCACGAGCCCTTCGCCCGTCGCCTCGTCCTCGCCGACCGTGTACGTGAACGCGTCGGCGCGGAGACGCCGGGCCTCGTCTTCGAACGGAATCTCCTCGTGCGCGGTCGTGAGCACGACGGGCAGGTCGGGCTCGCGGTGGCGCAGGCGCTCGAGGATGAAGAGGCCCTGGCGGTCTCGCCGGTCGCGCCGGTCGCGCTTCCCGGCCGCAGTCTCGCCGAGCGGACGGCGGTCGGGCAGGAGGTCCTCGTCGGGGATGTCGAACCTCAGATCGAGCACCACGAGGTCCGGAAGCCGGCCCGCGCGCGCGAACGCGGCCTCGGCCTCCGGCCAGCTTCCGGCCCAGGCCTTCTCCGCCGAAGGGCCGAGGAGGACCAGATCGGGCGCGTGGCGGCGCAGGAAGTCCGCGGTCTTCGGCTGGTCGTCCACGACGAGAACGCGCGGCCCGCGCACCGTCATCGGCTCGCCCGGAGAGGCCGGATGGTCTCGAGACCTTCGCCGAGGGCCACACGCCGGTAGAAGCTCGTCGCATGGCGTGACGCGTCGAGTGTCGCTTCGTCGAGCTCGAGAAGCTGTTTTTCTTCGAGTGTGAAGAGCGCGGGCAAAAGGCGGTCAATGGACGCCACGGCGGTGCTCAGGGCGGACAGGTCGGGATCGGCTTCGGGGAAGATCGTCCCCTCTTCCCTCTTCCACTCTAAGAAACTTTGCAGAACATTCCGACGCGCAGGGCCACCGCCGGAAGGGAGAAGGTCCGAAGCAAGACGCATCCGGAGCGCCTCGGCGTCCGCTTCGCGGACGTCCGGGGCACTCCACCGCAATGCCTTGCCGACGTCGTGCTTCAGACGGAAGGCCGCGGACTTTCTCCGCAGCCTTCGGTCTTCGTGATCCGCGTCGCGCGCCATGCGAACCGATTATCCGCTGAGCCGCTCGGTCATTTGCTGGAGGCGGCCCCAGTCCACGACGCCCGGCGCCGAGTACGGGCGGTCGACGAGCACCGGCCGGCGCGCGCCGTCCGTGTCGCAGAGGACGTGCCGTTTCGGGATGCGGACGCCGTCGGGCGTGAAGCCCTCGCACACGACGAGGAGGAGGCGGCCGTCCGGCGAAAAGCCGAGCGATGTCGTGTAGCGGTCCTCCCCGGGCCCGGCAACGCCTGACGGAACCGGCGCTCCGGCCGCCAGGAGCTCGGGCTCGGCGGAAGCGGCCGGTTCGACGACACGAGCGCGCGTGAGGTCGAGAAGGCGTGTCCTTCGGCGGCCAGCCGTGGGCGCTTCATCCCACACGAGCTTTCGGCCGGTGGAGTCGAACGCGAGGCTGGACGGGTCCGCGCCCACGACGGTGTATGGCTGGATGGCATCCTTGCCGTCCGGGCGCGCCACGACGAGCAGCGTGAACCCGCCCCTCGCCACGAACGTCGCGCGCAGGCCTGAGGCCGACACGACCGGCCTGTCCGAAACGACCTTGCGCGGCAGGGACTTCGTGAGGCGCGCGACGAGGCGGTCGGCCGCGCGGCGGCGGGCCGCATCGGGCGTCGTGGCCGTGACCTCGGAGGCCGCCTCGATGGCCGAGTCGCGGTAAGCCGCGAGCGCCTCCGAGTCACCGCTCCGGCCCGCACTCTCGGCGAGCCAGGACAGGAGGCGCGCCCGCTCGAGGAGGAACGGCACGCGGCGCTGGGACGCGGGGAACGACGCGAGGTACTCGGCAAGGTCGCGCTCCCGGCGCAGAGCGGCGCCGACGTCGCCCGGCGCCCGGGGGTCCACGGCCGGCCCGCACGCCGAGAGGAGGCGCAGGCGCGCACGTTCGGCCACGTCGGCGGGAGGTGCGAGGGCGATCAGCCGCCTGTAGGCCGCGCCGTCGTACCGGTAGCCGCTTCCGTCGCCTTTCGGGACGAGCGTGACGCCCCAAGCCTGCGCGATGACGACAGAAGCCGGGGACCGCCCTCCGTCTCCGGGACGCGCCGACTGGGCGAGAAGCTCGCCGGCCCGACCGAGGAGCTCCCACGCCTCGGCGCGGGACGCGTCGCGCCGCGTGACTTCGTGGAGGTAGGCGGCCGCGAGGACCGGGCGGTCGTTCGCGTCGAGCAGGAGGCGGGCGTTGCCTAGGAGCCGGTCGATCGGTTCCAACGGCTCGTCGAGGACGAAGAACGCCGAGGAGTCGGCCCACCCGCGCGCCGCGGGGGACGTGCCCCGGCCGGCCGCCGCGACCAGGACCCGGCTGCCATTTCGCTGGAGGAGCTGGGCCGGCGCGCTGGCGGCGATGCGGCCGCCGCGCCCGAAGCGGTCGGTTGGCGTTTCGCCGAGAACGACCGAGCGGAGCGCGACGAGGCCCTTCCCGTTCGGCTCCTCGGCGCGGGCGAGCGCCGCGAGGAGCAGGGGCGAGGCGAGGAGGCCGAGAAACGCGAGAAGCCTGAGGAGCGGGGCGACGTAGCGGCGGAACATGGGAACCTCCCGGCGCGGGTTTTGTCCGCGCCTGCCAAGTGCATTTCACGCTTCGTGCCGCGTCTGGCCGCCCGACCGGTGTGCTTCCGGTCATGGCTCGATTATGCAATACGGAGGATTTGTCTTAGAAACGGAGGATGGGTGAACGGCGAGTTCAAGCGCCAGCTCCTGGCGCCGGCGTGCGCGGCCCTCGGATCGAGACTCCCGCTCCCGGCGCGCGCTGCGCCCTCTTCACCTTCTAAGAAGAATACTCTCTTCCGATTCCCGTCCGCGTCGCCGCCCGCCTGGACGGCTCCGGCCGCGTGCCCGTCACAGATCCCGGTAGTCGAGCCGTATCTTCGTCTCCGCGAAAGTCTTCCCGTCCACCTCGACGTAAGGATAGATGAAGAAGTTGAGGGGCCCGTCCTTCTGAGGGGGAGAGAGCACGATGTCGCGGCCCGTCGTGATGTCGAAGCGGTCGGCGTCGAGGTTGCCGAAGAGATACGCCTTCTTCATCGGCTCTTTCGTTTTCGCGGCGTCGGAAGCGTCCACGGGCACCCATCCCTGCCCGGGCGCCCAGAATTCGGCCCAGCAGTGGTATCCCGGAACCGAGCCTTCCTTTTCGGCCTTCAGGGGAAAGCCGATCGAGAAGCGCACCGGAATTCCCTCGGAGCGCGCGAGCGCCATGAACGCCGAGTGGAAGTCCGTGCAGTTGCCCTTCTTTATGTCGCAGAAGCGTTCCGAGTCGCCCTTGCCCCACCCGGGAGCCGTCTTGTCGTACGTGCCGTTGTCGACGAGGTAGTCGTAGAACGCGTGCGCCTTGGACACGGCATCGGTCTTCCCCACCGAAAGCGTGTCGGCGAGCTCCTTCACGCGGGTCGTGAGCGGTACGAGCCGATTCGGCTTCAGAAGCTGCGCCGCGTCGGAAGGTTCGCCCGCCTTCGCGCTCCCCGGGGCCTGCCCGACGGCCTCGCGCCGCGTGACGCGATACGTCGCCCTGACCTCGAGGTCCTTCCCGAGCTGCTCGGGCCGGTCGAGGACGAAATGCGCGAGCCGGTTGCCCGCCGAGTCTTTTTCCAGCGTGAACGGAACCGGCGCCTGGACCTTCACTTCGGCGATCGTCTGATAAGGTCCGTCCGACGGCAGCGGGATCCAGACCTCGACCTTTTTCGCCGTGGCGGGAAGAGCCGCGATCGTCCCCACGTACGTGGCCGCGAAGGACCTCACGGCGGGCGCCTTCGTGTCGGCCAGAGCGAACGCCGCGGACGCGGCGAAGAGAACGGCGGCGATTCGCGACTTCTTCATGAGTCCCCCTCGTGACGCGGGATTCTTGGACAGACGCCAGCCGGAGGTCAAGGCATAAGCGACAGGAAGTGAAATGCCGCGATGACGAGGGAGTGCGTGATGCGCCCCGACCGGATGAGGCCCGGGATGCGTGGCAGCGGCACGAGCTCCACGACGAGGTCTTCGCCGGCGTCCGGCATGAGCTCTCCGACGAGCCGGCAGCCGCGGGCGAGGTATGTCGTGCAACGGTTCACCTGGAAGGCGGGATTCGGCCGCACGACGCCGAGGCGTTTCCAGCTTCGCGCCACGCAGCCCGTCTCCTCGCGCAGCTCGCGCCGGGCGGCCACGAGGGCGGAGCCGTCGTGCGTCTCCACGCCGCCGCCGGGAATCTCCAGCGTCACCGAACGGGTGCCCGCCCGGAACTGCCGCACGAGGACCACCTGGTGTCGGTCCGTCAACGCGATCACGTTCACCCAGTCGGGGCAGTCGAGGACGTAGAACGGATGCGGAAGATCCGTTCGAGGGGAGAGAAGCGTGTCGCGCCGCACGGAGAAGATCTTGAAGGCGCCCAGCGCCTCGCGGGAAATGACGGGCCAGATCGACGGTCTTCTCTTCGTCTTCTATCCGTTCCCGAAGCCCGTGATGATGTACGTGCCGCTCTTGCCGTCTCGCTTCAGCACGATGAGATCCTGTTTCTCGGCGGCCTCGAGGAGCTCGGAGAAGGCGCGGAAGCCGTAGTAGCTCTCGTTGAAGCTCGGGTTCTTCCTCTGCATGGTCTGCTTGACCATCGAGCCCCACAGGACTTCCTTGTTCTCGCGCTTCAGGGCGAGGATGGAGTCGATCAGCAGGGAGAACGCCTCGGCCGTCTTCTCGGGCAGGCCCTGGAGCGACGCGGTCTTGGTCTTCTCGCGCACCAGGTCCTCGTAGTAGAGGAACTCGTCGCAGTTGTCGATGAGGAGCTCCGACGTCGAGCCCTTCACGCCGAAGCCGAGCACCTGCTTGTTGTTCTCCTTCAGCTTCGAGACGAGCGGCGAGAAGTCCGAGTCGCCCGATCCGATGACGAACGTCGTGATGTGCTCCTTGTTCGAGGCGAGGTCCATGGCGTCCACGACCATCCGGATATCGGCCGAGTTCTTCCCGGTCATGCGGTGCTGCGGGATGTCGATGAGCTCGAACGCGCTCTCGTGAAACGCGCGCTTGTACTCGGTGTAACGGCTCCAGTCGGCATAGGCGCGCTTGACGACGATCTTCCCCTTCTCGAGAAGCCGCGAGATGAGCAGCTTGACGTCGAATTTCGGATGTCCGGTTTCCCGCAATCCGATGAGAAGGTTGTCGATGTCGATGAAGAGGGCGAGGTTCTGTTCTTCCTGATTCATGGCTCCTGCCGGAGGCGGTGTTCCCATGCCGTCGATGAAATTCGAGGCGGCGAGGGCGGGAAGCGGGGCCGCGAAAACGGGATCGGCCTCGGGAAACGGGGCGTCGACGAGATCCTCGGGCGACTTTGCCTTCGCGCCCGAGCGCCCGCGTCCGCCGCGCCGGCGGCGGCGGGCGACGCCCGCTGCTTTCGGGGCGGCGTCGTTCACGAAGCCTCTGTCACGCCTTTCCATTGTCGCACGGATCGATGGCGAG
>JBGPDK010000073.1:0-15110 GCA_041482235.1 Thermoanaerobaculia bacterium
AGACGTACCTGAAGCTCCTGAAGGCGTTCTGCGAGCTCGATCCCGACCGCTTTCGCTGGCGGACCGAGAAGTACGAATACCGCGATGACGTCCCGGCCATCGATCTCCTCACCGGCACGTCGGCGTACCGGCGTCTCGTGGGCGAGGGCGCGAGCCTGGATCCCTGGATCGGAAGCTTTCAAGCCGACATCGCGCGGTTCGCACCCTCGCGCGAACGCAGCCTCCTCTACCCTTCCAAGAAATCCCCGGTCGTTCTCCTCGTCGTCGGCGCCCACGAGTCGGGCAAGACCACGGTCGCCGTGAAGCTCATCGAGGCGTCCGTGAAAGACGGGTTGAGAGTGGGCTCACTCAAGCACACGGACCACGAGTACGAGACCGACATCGAAGGGAAGGACTCCCAGCGCCATAAGGCCGCGGGCGCCGAGCCCGCGATCCTCGTCGCGGGACGCAGGAGCGCGGTGCACCGCCGATGGGGACCTTTTGCCTCGGACCCGAGCCCGGGCCCGGACGGTGCCAATCCGCGACCCGCTCTATCCGTTTTCTTAGAAGGGGAATATGGCCTCGGCGAGTGCGACGTCGTGATCGTCGAGGGATACCGGAGCGAGGCGTACCCGAAGATCGAGGTGTGTCGCGCGGCCACCGGCCGCGCGCCGCTCTGCGAGAACGATCCGAACACGATAGCCGTCGTGACCGACTGCGCCACGAAGCACCCTTCTTCGATTCCCCGATTCACTTTCGAAGAAATCCCCGGTTCTCTTCTTCCCTTTCTAAGAAAACCCCCGGGCCTCTTTTCTTTCTAGGAATCGGCGGTTACTTTTTCCTCTTTCTAGGAAGATCCCGGTCTTCTTCTCTTTTCTGGAGCGTCATGAAAGCGATCCTTGTCCCGAAACCCGGCGGACCCGAGGCGCTCGTGTGGGGCGAGGTGCCGGAGCCGGTGCCCCTTCCCGGCGAGGTCGTCGTGCGGGTGCGCGCGACGGCGGTGAACCGGGCCGACCTGTTGCAGTCGCAGGGCAAGTACCCGCCGCCTCCGGGCGCCTCGGAGATCCTCGGCCTCGAGGGAGCGGGCGAGGTGGAAGGAACAGGCGAGCGGGTCTTCTTCCTGCTCGCCGGAGGCGGCTACGCGGAGAAGGTGGCGGTGCCGCGCGCGATGCTGATGCCGATCCCGAAGCCGATGCGCTTCGAAGAGGCCGCGGCGGTTCCCGAGGCGTGGCTCACGGCCTACCTGAACCTCTTCGTCGAAGCGGGCCTCGTCGGCGACAAGGGCGAAAGCGCCCTCGTCCATGCCGCGGCGTCGGGAGTGGGGACCGCGGCCCTTCAGCTCCTTCGAGGAAAGGGAGTCCGCGCGGCCGCCACGACCCGGAGCTCCTCGAAGCTGGACGCGCTTCGCTCGCTGGGCGCTGCGCCGGCAATCGATACCTCGAAAGAGGATTTCGCTCTGGCCGTCGAGTCGGCGTGGGGAAAGGACGCCGTCGACGTCGTTCTCGACCCGGTGGGCGCGCCCTTTCTCGAAAAGAACCTGCGCGTCCTGAAGCGGAGCGGGCGGCTCGTCCTGATCGCCAGCATGGCAGGACCCTCGGCCGAGATCGACCTGCGCATTGTGCTCGCCAAACGCCTGCGGATCATCGGCTCGACGCTTCGGAGCCGGCCCCTCGAGGAAAAGACCGCGCTGACCGCCGCCTTCGTGCGCGACGTGCTGCCGGGGTTCGCCGACGGCTCGCTCCTGCCGGTCGTGGACCGCTCCTACCCGCTGCGCGAGGCCGCCGGGGCCCACCGCCGAATGGCCGCGAACGAGAACGTGGGCAAGATCGTCCTCGTCGTGGATTGAGACGTGGCGCCGCTTCCGGCCCCTCCGCGCGCGGTCGTCTTCGATCTCGACGGCACGCTCGTCGACGCCTACGCGGCGATCCACGAGTCGCTCGGCGTGGTCCTCGCGGCGTTCGGCCGCCCGCCCGTCAGGCGCGAGGAGACGCGCCGGATGGTGGGACATGGCCTCGAGGCGCTCGTCGGGAAGGCGGTGGGGGAGGAGAACGTGGCCGAAGGGGTGCGCCTGTTTCGCGAGCGCTACGACAAGGTCGGGCTCCAGGCGACGCGCCTCCTGCCGGGTGCCGAGATCGTCACGCGGCGCCTTTTCGAGAGGGGCATCAGCCTCGCGATCGCCTCCAACAAGCCCGCTGCCTTCACGCGGCCGCTGCTCGAGGTGCTCGGGCTGTCGGGCCGCTTCGGGTTCGTCGCCGGGCCCGACGACGGATTCCCTCCGAAGCCCGCGCCGCAGATGGTCTTCATGGCACTCGGCACGCTCGGCGTCCCGGCCTGCGACGCCGTCTTCGTGGGCGACATGCCGATCGACGTCGCGACCGCGCGCGCGGCGCAACTTCCCATCATCGCACTTCCGACGGGCAGCGCGACACGGGAAGAGCTTCTGGCCTGCTCGCCCGATGCGATCGTCGAAAACCTCGAGGCCCTTTTGCCGCTCCTTCTGGGCTCGTAGAATCCGCGCCATGACAAACTTCGACTCGACCTCAGGCTCTCCCGGCCAGGTGCGCTTCTTCAACCCGGGGCCCGTGTGGGTGCGCCCCCAGGTGCTGCAGGCTCTCACCGGTCCCATGCTCTCCCACCGCTCTCAGGCCTTCATGGACCTCTACGGGCGCATCCTCGAGAAGCTCCCGAAGGTCTTCCGGACCGCGCGCACGGCCCATACCCTCGCGACCTCGGCGACGGGCGTCTGGGAGTCCGCGCTCGTCTCCTGCGTCGAAGGCCCGGTCCTCGCGCTTTCCAACGGCGCCTTCTCGGGCAAATGGGGCGAGATGGCCTCGCGCC
The DNA here is from genome assembly GCA_041482235.1 of Thermoanaerobaculia bacterium. GTDB lineage: Bacteria > Acidobacteriota > Thermoanaerobaculia > UBA5066 > UBA5066 > Fen-183. Next base: position 2,818 of record JBGPDK010000073.1, read on the forward strand.
TCGGGCTCGAGACGGACGTCCTCAAGTTCGAGTGGGGCCAGGCCGTCAAGCCCGACGTCGTGAAGGCGAAGCTCGCGGAGAAGAAGTACGCCGCCGTGACCGTCGTCCACAGCGAGACGTCCACGGGCGTGCTCTCGGACCTCGCCGCGGTCGCGAAGGTCGTCCGCGAGAACTCCGACGCACTCCTCTTCGCCGACGCCGTGACGTCCGTCGCGGGAACGCGCGTCGAGACGGATGAATGGGGCCTCGACGTCGTCCTGACGGGCTCGCAGAAGGCGTTCGCGCTGCCGCCCGGGCTCGCGCTCTTCGCCGTTTCCGAGCGCGCGATGGCCGCCGCCAGAAAGAAGAAGTTCCGCGGGCTGTACCTCGACCTCGTGGACATCGAGGCGTTCGCGGCCAAGAAGCAGACGCCGACGACGCCGTGCCTGTCCTTGCTGTACGCCCTCGATATCCAGCTCGACCACATTCTGGCCGAGGGGATCGAGAACCGGTGGGCGCGGCACGGCGCCATGCGAAAGGCCGTCGAGGACTGGGCGGGGAAGAACGGGTTCCGCGTCCTCGCCGAGGCGGGCGCGCATTCGCCCACGGTGACGTCCCTCATCCCGCCGGAGGGCGTCAACCCCGAAGAGCTCAACAAGGCGCTCAAGGCCATGAAGTGGACGCCCGGCTCGGGCTACGGAAAGCTCAAGCCGACGAATGTGCGCATCGGCCACATGGGGGACGTGGACGTTGCCTCGGTGGAGGCATATCTGAAGGCGCACGAGGAGGCCATGGCCTCCATGCGGTCGAGGGCGGGAAGCGCCGCGTGAGCAAGAGCCGCGTCCTTATCGCCGAGCCGCTCTCCCAGACCGGCCTCGCCGTCCTCGAAAAATCGGGGCTCTCCGCAGATGTCCACACCGACCTTTCCCGCGAGGCCCTCCTCGCGGCGATCGGCGACTACGACGCCCTCGTCGTGCGCTCGGCCACGCAGGTGGACCGCGAGCTCCTGACCGCGGGGAAGAAGCTCCGCGTCGTCGGGCGCGCGGGCGTGGGCCTCGACAACGTGGACGTGAAGGCCGCCACGGAGCTCGGCGTCCTCGTCGTCAACGCTCCGTCGGGAAACGTCGTCTCCGCGGCGGAGCATGCGATTGCCCTGCTTCTCGCGCTCCTGCGCAAGATTCCGGAGGCACAGATTTCGCTGAAAGCCGGGGAATGGAAGCGCACGAAGTTCGTCGGCACCGAGCTTCAGGGCAAGACCGTGGGCCTCGTGGGTCTCGGACAGGTGGGAGCGCGCGTGGCCGCCCGCCTGCGACCGTGGCACGTGACGCTGCTCGCGTTCGACCCCTACGTCACGCCGGAGCGCGCCACCGAGCTGGGCGTGTCGCCGGTCTCCATGGACGAGCTTCTTTCGAAGTCCGACGTCGTGTCTCTCCACGCGCCGGGCGGCCCGGAGACGAAGCACCTCATCGGCGCCAAGCAGCTCGCCGCGATGAAGGAGGGCGCGATTCTCGTGAACTGTGCGCGCGGCCCGCTCGTGGACGAGGCGGCGCTCGTCGCCGCGCTCGACTCGGGCCACCTGAAGGGCGCGGCGCTCGACGTCTTCTCCGTGGAGCCGCCGAAGGACTTCTCGCTCATGAAACACCCGAAGGTGATTTGCACGCCGCATCTCGGCGCGTCCACCGTCGAGGCGCAGGATCGCGTGGCGGTCGAAACCGTCGAAATGCTCGCCGAGGCCCTGAAGGGCTCGCCGTTCGTCGCGGCGGTCAACCTGCCGTTCCCCGCCGGAGGCGACCCGCACGCGGCGCTTCCGTGGATGCGCCTCGCCGAGCAGGTCGGCGCGTTCGTGGGACAGGCGGTGCCCGGCGCGCCGAAGCAGCTCACGGTCACCCTCGCCGGCGTGCCCGAGAGCATGCGAAAGGCCTGCGTCGTCGCCGCCCTGAAGGGCGTCGTCTCGACGTTCACCGAAGGTGCGAACTTCGTGAACGCGGCCTCGCTCGCGAAGCTGAACGGAATCTCGGTCTCGGACGCCGTGCGCGAGGACGCGGGAGGATACGCGAGCCTCGTTACCGTGACGGCGGGCGACCGCAGCGCTTCGGGGACGCTCTTCGGAGACCGGCTCGGACGGATCGTGGCCGTGAACGGTCTCTCCCTGGAGTTTTCCCCGGAGGGGACGCTGCTCGTCATCGCGAACCGGGACGTGCCGGGGGTCGTGGGGCGTATCGGGACGGCGCTCGGCGCGCGGGGCGTCAACATCTCGGACTTCGCGCTGTCTCGCGGAAGGGACGGCCGGGCGGCGGCCGTCGTTCGCATCGACCGGCCGGACGGCGCCCCGATCGGACAGGACCTCGTCTCGGCCGTGGCGATGCTGGAGGGCATCGATTCGGCGCGTCTCGTGACGCTCGGGTGAGGGGCTGAGAGTGGCGCCCCGCGTCCCCACGCGAAGGCGTGTCGGAGTCGTTTTCGGCGGCCCGTCCCGCGAGCACGGCGTGTCGTTCGTCTCGGCGGCATGCCTTCTCGAGAACCTCCCGAAAGAGAGGTACGAGGCGATCCCGCTGTTCGTCGGGAAGGACGCGATCTGGCACGCGCCGCGAGAGTCGAAGGCCCGGCTCTCGAGCCAGCTCGCCCGGCCGGCGAAAGACCTGCTCCTGGATGGCGTGAAGCGTGGGTCGAAGCCGGCTGGCACCTCGGCGATCGTGGATTCGTTCTTCAAGGCCTGGCGCGCCGCGAGGGTCGATGTGCTTTTTCCGATCGTGCACGGGACGTTCGGCGAGGACGGCGTGCTGCAGGGCCTTCTGGAGTCGCTCGGCATCCCGTACGTGGGTTTTGGCGTCGCGGCCTCGGCCGTCGGCATGGACAAGATCTTCATGAAGGCCGCGTTCGGCGCGACGGGCCTGCCGCAGGTCGCGTACGTCGCCTTCTCGCGCGCCGAGTGGAGATCGCCCGAGAGACGCTCGTCGATCGTGGAAAGCGCGGGCCGTCTCGGATTCCCGCTCTTCGTCAAGCCGGCGTGCGCCGGCTCTTCCGTGGGGGTCTCGAAGGTGAAGTCGGAGGCCGGCTTCGCGCCCGCGGTCGACGCGGCGCTGCTCGTGGACGGGCGCGTCCTTGCCGAAACGGGGGTCGACGGGCGCGAGATCGAATGCTCGGTTCTCGAGGGCGAGAAGGGCAGGGCGACGGAAGCGTCGCTGCCGGGCGAGATCGTCCCCGGGCGCGAGTTCTACGACTACGAAGACAAGTACATCGGGACGGGTTCACGATCGATCATCCCGGCCGACCTGCCGGAGTCCTTTCGCGACGAGATCCGGCGCCTCGCCGTCCGCGCCTTCGACGTCCTCGGCGGCGCCGGGTTCGCGCGTGTCGACTTCTTCCTCGAGCGGGGTACGGAGCGGCTTCTGGTGAACGAGATCAACTCCCTCCCCGGCTTCACGCCCATCTCGATGTTCCCGAAGATGTGGGAGGCGACGGGCCTGCCGCTGCCGAAGCTCCTCGACCGCCTCGTGAGGAGCGCGCTCCAGAGGCCCGCGCGGGGGCGCTGAGGGCGTCTATCGGTAGATCACGACGACGCCGGCGAGGCCCATCTCGCCGAGGGACTCACGCGCGGCGTCGGCCTCTTCGCGCGTCCCGTAAGGGCCGAACTTCACGCGCTTGAGGCCCTGGAACTCCTCGATGTAGGGGTTCGGGTAACGCGCGGCGAGGCGGTCCCTCAGCCGGACCGCATTCCCCTCGTCGCCGAACGCGCCGGCCTGCACGGCCCAGGCGCCGCGCTCGGCCCGGGCCGCCGTGTTCGCGGCTGTCACGGGGGGCGGCTCGTCGCTGCCCGCGCGGATGCGCGAGTTGTCGCCCAGGGTCACGACGCGGAGCGTGACGGGGACGACACCGTCCAGAACCGACCCGATCTCCGCGGCGGCCGCCTTCGAGAGGTCCACGATGCGGCCCGCGATGAACGGCCCGCGGTCGTTGATTCTCACGCGGAGCGTCTTCCCGTTCCTCTCGTTCGTCACGTCCACGACCGTGCCCAAAGGCAGCGTGCGGTGGGCGGCGGAGATCTTCTCGGGCCGGAACGTCTCGCCGCTGGCGGTCGGAAGCCCGTCGAACTCCTTTCCGTACCAGGACGCATTGCCGCGCTCGGTCGCGACAGGGGCCGGCGCCGGGGTCAGGGATAGAGGCGGGGGGACATTTGCTTTCGGAGAGGACGAACACCCAAGAACCCAGAATCCGAAGAGCACCAAAGAGATTTCTTTGAATGGGAATAGGGCGCACCGCCGCGCCGGCCCTTTGCCGCGACGGCCGCGACGCGCCGAGAGCTCATTCACTTTCCAAGAAAATCCTCTTCTCTTCCTTCCGAAGCAAAATTTTCTTTCTTCGTTTCTCAGACTCGAACTTCCTCGCGCGTCTCGCCCGCGGCGGCCTCGGGGTCGGTCGCGAGGATGGGTTCGATCTCGGTCTCGAGAAACTCGTCCACCTGCTCGGGCGCGCGGCCGATGAAGCGGGCGGGCTCGGAGGCCGCGATGACCTCGGCGGGCGTCAGCCCGATCGCCGGGTCGCCCGCGATCCGGAACAGCAGGTCGTTCTCGCCGCCCTCGGCCTTCATGCGGTCTCCCGCGGCCTGCGCGAGGACGCGCAGCCTCTCGTGGAGAACCTGGCGGTCGCCGCCCTTCTTGGCCGCGGCCATGAGGATGTTTTCCGTGGCCAGGAACGGCAGCTCCACGTCGAGGCGGCGCCTCACGATCGTCGGATTCACGACGAGGCCGTCCGTCACCGCGTCCCAGAGGAGGAGAATCGAGTCGGCGGAGAGGAACGACTCGGCGAGCGCGAGGCGCCGGTTCGCGGAATCGTCGAGCGTTCTCTCGAACCACTGGGTCGCGTGCGTCCAGTTGCCGTTGTCCGAGATGGAGAGCAGCCAGCGCGCGAGGGCGTTGATGCGCTCGCACTTCATCGGGTTGCGCTTGTAAGGCATCGCCGACGAACCCACCTGCTTCTTGCCGAAAGGCTCCTCGACCTCCTTGAGGTGCTGGAGCAGCCGGACGTCGTTCGCGAACTTCGAAGCCGAGGCCGCGAGGCCCGCGAGGGCGGACAGCACGAGGGCGTCCTGCTTGCGCGTGTAGGTCTGGCCGGAGATCAGGAGGCGGTCCGTGAATCCCGCCTTCTGCGCGACGACCCTGTCGAGACGCTCGGCCTTGTCGGCGTCGCCGTCGAAGAGGGCCACGAACGACGCCTGCGTGCCCGTGGCCCCCTTGCAGCCCAGAAAGCGCAGCTCGTCGGCGCGGCGGACGAGCTCGCGATGGTCGAGGGCGAGGTCCTGGAGCCAGAGACAGGCCCGCTTGCCCACCGTCGTCGGCTGCGCCGCCTGGAAGTGCGTGAAGCCGAGGCAGGGAAGTTCGCGGTAGGCGCGCGCGAACCGCGACAGGCGGCCCATGACACGCACCGTGCGCGTCGCGAGGAGGCGCAGCGCCGCGCGCAGGAGAAGAAGATCGGCATTGTCGCCCACGAAGGCCGAAGTGGCGCCGAGATGCAGGACCCCGCGCGCGGCAGGCGCGACGTCGCCGAGGGCGTGCAGGTGCGCCATGACGTCGTGCTTCGTCTCGCGCTCGTACCGGTCCGCCGCCAGGAGCTCGGCCTCGGTCGGCACGAGGTGGGCCCGGAGCGCGTCGAGGGAAGCCTCGGGGATCGGGAGCCCGAGCTCCTTCTCGGCCTCGGCCAGCCAGAGCCAGAGCTTGCGCCAGGTCGTGAACTTCGACCGCGCCGAGAACAGAGCGGACATCTCGGCGGACGCGTATCGGCTCGTGAGCGGGTTTTCGTACCGGTCGATGGCGGATTCGCTCACCGGCTCACTCCTCGATCTCGTCGTCCGTCGGAAGTCGGAACTGCTTCGTCTCGTCGTTTCCGCACACGTTGCAGAACGCGCTCGAGATGCGGTTCTTCTCGTCGCATTCGAAGGAATAGCACGGCGTGTCGCAGTTGAGACAGACGATGAAGTCGACTTCCTCGCTCATAGCGCGAATCTCGCGAGTGTTCAGGTTAGCATTCCTCGGGCGGCTCCCGCCGCCTCTTCGAGGCCCGCCATGACGCTCTCCGTCGACTCCGAGATCGGCCGCCTGCGCGCGGTCCTCGTCCACGAGCCCGGGCGGGAGATCGACCGGATGGTGCCATCGATGATGCAGGACCTGCTTTTCGACGACATCCTGTTCGGGGCCCGCGCGCGCGAGGAGCATCGCCGCTTCCGGCAGGTGCTCCGCTTCGTGGCGGACGAGGTGCTCGACGCCCAGGATCTCCTCGAGGAAGTCCTGCGTGATCCCACGGCCCGCAACGAGGTGCTCACGGAGCTCGCCACGCTTCTCGCATGGCCTCCGGCGGTCCTTCTCGCGCTGAACGAGATGCCGCCCGGCAAGCTCGCGGCGGGCCTGGTGGAGGGCGTCGAGCGGCCCAGGCCCGCGATCTCCGGCTCGCTCGATTCACTGTACCTGCTCCCGCCGCTGCCGAACTGGTTCTTCCAGCGCGATCCGGCCACGGTCGTGGGCGACCGCGTGGTACGGGGCTCGATGGCGACCCGCGCCCGCTGGCGCGAGCCGCTGCTCTCGGGGGCGGTGTTCGCCCGGCACCCGCGCTTCGCCGGGGCGGGGTCGCGGTTCTGGTTCCAGGAATTCGCCGCGGGCGAGGGGCGCGACCTCGCGTGGGCACGCATGCGGCCCACGCTCGAGGGAGGCGACGTCCTCGTCCTCTCCCCGGAGGTGCTCGTCATCGGGTACTCGGAGCGCACGGAGAAGACGACGATCGAGCGCCTCGCCGAGGCGCTTCGACGGGAGGGGTCGCGGGTGCGGAAGATTCTCGTCGTGGCGATTCCGCCGCAGCGCGCGACGATGCACCTCGACACCGTGTTCACGCCGATCTCGGCGGGTGAGTGCCTCTGCTACGGGCCGATGATCCTGTCCGGCGGCGCCGAGGAGGCGGACGTGTACGAGGCCGATCTCACGGCGCGCGAGATCACCTGGAAGACGAAGGACGACCTGCTGTCGGCGCTCGCGGGGCTCGGCATTCACCTCGCGCCGATCCTCTGCGGCGGCGCGGACCCGATCGACCAGCAGCGCGAACAGTGGACGGACGGCGCGAACGCGTTCGCCCTCGGGCCTGGCGTCATTCTGTGCTACGACCGGAACGAGCGCACGGCCGAGTCGCTCGCGCTGCACGGATATGCCGTCGTGGCCGATGACGACCTCCTGCTCGGAAGGGAGACCCTGGACCTGAGGAAGCCTGGCAAACACGCGATCCTGCTGTCGGCACCCGAGCTGTCCCGAGCCAGGGGCGGCCCGCGCTGCATGACGATGCCGCTCGCGCGCGATCCGGTGTAGAAAGGGAGACATGTTCCAGAAGGACCTCATCTCGATCCACGACCTGACCGCCGCCGACGTCGCGGCGCTCTTCGCCCTCGCCGCCGCCATGAAGGCGCGCCCGGGCGAGTTTCGCGCGGCGCTTTCCGGGAAGATCCTCGCGATGATCTTCGAGAAGTCGTCCACGCGAACGCGCGTCTCCTTCGAAGCCGGGATGACGCAGCTTGGAGGCGCGGCACAGTTCCTTTCGTCGCGCGACATCCAGATCGGGCGCGGCGAGCCGATCGCGGACACGGCCCGCGTCCTTTCGCGCTACGTGAACGGCATCATGGCGCGCACCTTCGCGCACGCCACGGTCCTCGAGCTCGGCCGGCACGCGACGGTCCCGGTCATCAACGGCCTGACCGACCTCCTCCACCCGTGCCAGGCCCTGACGGACTACTTCACGATGGGCGAGAAGTTCGGAAGGCTGGCGGGTCTCAAGCTCGCCTACGTCGGCGACGGGAACAACATGGCGCACTCGTTGATGTACGGCGGGCCGAAGTGCTCCGTGAACGTGGCCATCGCGACGCCGGCAGGGTATGAGCCGGACGCGACCGTCGCCAGGACCGCGCACGCCGACGCCGCCGCGGCGGGAACGACGCTCCTCCTCACGCACTCGAAAGAGGAGGCCGTGAGAGGGGCCCACGTCGTCTATACCGACGTGTGGGCTTCGATGGGACAGGAGGCCGAGCAGCAGAAGCGGGTGCGCGACTTCGCGGGCTGGACGGTCACGGGGGAGCTCCTCGCCCTCGCGCACCCCGATGCCGTCTTCATGCACTGCCTTCCCGCGCACCGGGGCGAGGAAGTGTCGGCCCAGGTCTGCGACGGTCCCCGGTCCGTCATCTTCGACGAGGCTGAGAACCGGCTCCACGTCCAAAAGGCGATCCTCGCCACGCTGATGGGTCGCCCCTGACGCGCCGCCTCGCCCTCACCGCCGCCTGGTGCGCCCTCGCGCTGGGAAGCGCCTGCCGAAAGAGCGGCCCTCGCGCGCCGTCTCCGGCCGCGCCGGCGGACGACCGGGCCGTCATCACGCTGGAACACGTCACCGCGCGCGCCGAGGCCGCGCCGAAGTCTCCGCCGGTGCTCACGCTGCCCCGCGGAACGACGCTGACGGTGCGTGAGGCCCGTGGCGACGCGGTGCGCGTCCTGGCGGCAGATCGGGACGTCTGGATACCGGCGGGCAGCTTCGAGCTGATGGCCGATCGCGAAGCGCGCGAGAAGCGGGCCGCCGCGGTGGCTCAGTTCGCGCCGCAACCGGCGCGGGCCATCGAATCCTGCCCCGTCCTGCTCGCCCCCGACTACGGCGCCGCGAGGTGGGGCGCGCTCGAGGACGGCGACGACGTGGACGTGGTGCTCGCGGATCACGATTTCTTTGGCGTTCTCCTCGCCGGCAAGATCCTCGCATTCGTGCCAGCGCGCTCCGTGCGCCTTCTGCCCTCGTCCGTGCCGGCCCTTGCGGTCGGGCGCTCCGGGCGGGGGGTGGTGCCGGAGGTGCAGTCGCTCGGAGCTCCCGAACCCGGTCTCCACCCGACGCCTGCCGGGCGCCCCCCGGCGCCCCCTGCGGCGGCGGGCGCCACCGAACTCGTGGCTCCCGCTTCGCCGCCTGCGGCCGCGTCCGTGGCGGTGCCTCCTCGGGCGCCACTGGCGACGCTTCCCGATGGCGCCGAGGTTCCGTTTCTCGTGACGCGCGTGGACGCCCGATACCCGGAGGTGGCGCGCCGGCTGAATCTCAGCGGGGACGTCGTCCTGCGCATCGTCGTGGAGGCGGACGGCGCTGTCGGCAAGATCGAGGTGGTGTCGGCCGGGCCCGCGGGCATGACGGAGGCCGCGGTGAACGCGGTCCGGCACTGGACGTATCGGCCCGCGCGAGTCGCGGGCCAGCCGGTGGCCGTGTGGAAGGTCATTCGCGTGCGCTTCACGCGAACGCCCGAACGCGAGCCGCCGCCGGACTGAACCGGTGCGCCGCCTCAGGCGGCCCGGCGGCTCCCTATAAACTCCCTCTCGCTCATGCTGGAGATCGTCTACGAGATCGAGGGGCAGACCCGGCGCTTCCTTCTGTCCGGCGGGGACGTTTCGATCGGCCGCTCGAGCGAGAACGGGATCGTCCTGAACGACTTCTCCGTGTCGCGCCGGCACGCTCTCCTGTCGGAGCGCGGAGGTGTCTGGACGGTCGAAGACCTGAAGTCGACGAACGGCGTCAAGGTGAACGGGGAGTTCGCGGCCAGGTCACCCCTGAAGGCGAACGACGTCCTCTCGGTCGGCACCTTCACGCTTGAGGTGCGCGAGCAGCCCACGGCGAGGAGCATCGCGGTGAAGGCGATCGGCGACTCGAGCTCGACGTTCGTCCGCTCGATCGCGGACTTCAACCGCGACTTCAACCTCGAGGCCACGGGTGCCGGGATCACGGACGTCGGTGGCACGCTCGCCGGACGGCGGCACCCACCCGAAAAGGCGCGCGAGAAGATCTTCGAGATCCTCGTCCAGGTCGCCCGCACCCTCATCGAGGCGCCCGACGTGGATCAGATCCTCTCGAAGGTCGTGGACCTCCTCTTCGACTTCCTGCCCGCCGAGCGGGCCGTCGTCGTCCTCCGAGAGGACGGGGACCGGCTCGTCGCGACGCTCGCGCGCCAGCGAGGGCGGGCCGGCGCGGAAACCTCCGAGACTTTCTCCCACACGATCGTCGAGACCGTCGTGCGCGAGCGTGTGGCGGTCCTCACGTCCGATGCTCTCGCCGACGACCGCTTCGAGGCCGGGCAGTCGATCCGCATCCAGCAGATCCGCTCGGCCATGTGCGTCCCGCTGTGGAACCGCGAACACGTCATCGGCGCCCTCCACGTGGACACGCCGCTCAAGACAGGCACGTTCACGGCGGACGACCTCGATCTCCTGACCGCGCTCGGGAACTTCGCGGCCGTCGCGATCGAGCGTGCGCGCCTGCAGGGGCGCATCGCCCGCGAGGAGCGCATCCGCGAGCGACTCGCGCGCTACCACTCCCCGGGTGTCGTCGAGGAGATCGTCTCCGAGGGGCCCGCGGGTGTCGAGAAGGTGCGCACGCGCGACGTGACCGTGTTCTTCGCGGACATCGTCGGCTTCACGACCGCCGCCGAGACGATGGCGCCCGAGGACCTGTCGCGCTTTCTGGAAACCGTCTTCACGTTCGCGGCGGACGCGATCTTCGAGCAGGGCGGCACCCTCGACAAGTTCATCGGGGATGCCGTGATGGCTTTCTTCGGCGCCCCGATTCCGCAGCCGGACCATCCCCGCCGGGCGGTGGCCGCGGCCGCGAAGCTCATCGAGAGCCTGACGGCGTGGAACGTGGAGCGCGCCCGGCGCGGTGAGCCGAAGGTCGCGGTGCGTGTGGGCGTGAACACGGGGCGCGCCGTCGTGGGCGACATCGGGTCCGACCGGCGCGTGGATTACACGGTCCTCGGGAACACCGTGAACGTGGCGGCGCGGCTCGAGGACTACGTCGCCGGCCCGAACGAGATCGTGGTGGGCGAGGAGACCGCGCGGCTCGCGAGCGACGCCTTCGTCTTCGAGCCCCTCGGCGAGCAGCGCCTCAAGGGCCTCACGAAAGGCCTGAAGGCGTTCCGCGTGAAGCTGGACGAGAAAGGCGCGCCGGTTCGCCCGCGGTGACGGACGCTCTTTTCGGGCTGACGTTCGTGACCTCGAACGCGGGCAAGGCCCGCGAGGCGGCGGTCTTCCTGGGCCGCGAGGTCGCGGTGCAAGACGTCGAGGTCCCGGAGATCCAGTCCCTCGATTTCGCCGAGGTCGCGCGCGCCAAGGCGATCGTGGCGGCCGGGGCCCTCGCCGTCCCTGTCCTCGTCGAGGACTCGGGCCTCGCGGTCGGCGCCTGGGGCGGTTTTCCGGGCCCGCTGACGAAATGGATCACGATGGGAGCCGCGGGGCAGGATGGCCTCGCGAAGATGCTCGGCGGTTTTTCCGACCGTTCGGCCGAGGCCGTGTCCGTCCTCGCCGTTGCCCGGCCGGGCCAGCGCGAGGCGGATGTGGTCGTCGCGGAGGGGCGTGTCTTGGGCTCGATCGCCCTCCATCCCCGCGGGACGAACGGCTTCGGCTGGGACGTGCTCTTCATTCCCGAGGGTGCGACGCGCACCTGGGCGGAAATGAGGGAGGAAGAGAAGAACCGAGACTCGCACCGGGCGAGGGCGTTTGCTTCGCTCAGGAGCCTGCTGCGCGTCCCTTGAGCCCCCGCGCCAGCTCGTCGACCTTCTTCAGCAGCTCTTCCTTCGCCCCGTCGGCGTGGAGGACGATGTCCGCCGCCTTTTCCCGCTCCGCATCGGGAAGCTGGGCCGACATGCGGCGCACGAACTCGTTCGGGTCCGTCTCGCCGCTCCGGCGGACCGCGCGAGCGAGGCGCGCGTCGGCGGGGGCGGAGACCGCCACGAGGACGTCGAAGCGCTGGCGGCCGCCGGTCTCGACGAGAAGCGTCGCTTCGATGACGCCGAGCAGCTCGCCCTTCGCCTCGAGATCCGCGAACCAGCGCGCCTGCGCCTCGCGGACGAGCGGGTGGATGAGGCCGTTGAGGCGCGCGAGCGCCGCGGAGTCGTGAAAGACGTGCGCCGACAGCTTTCGCCGGTCGACGGAGGCATCAGGCGAAAGGAACTCCGGGCCGAAGGCGTCCGCCACGGCGCGAGCGCCCGCGCCGCCCGCGCGATAGAGGTCGTGCACGATGAGGTCCGCGTCGAGGACGGGGATCCCGTTCTCGCGGAGCCGACCGGCCACGGTGCTCTTGCCCGAGGCGAGGCCGCCGGTGAGGCCGACCTTCAGGATCATCCGGCCCGTCTTCCGAGGCACAGTTCCAGCGTGTTTCGAAGCAGCATGGAAATCGTGAGCGGCCCCACACCGCCGGGCACGGGCGTGTAGCGCGACGAGCGCGGAAACGCCGTGGCCGGGTCGCAGTCGCCCACGAGCGTCGAGCCCTTCTGCTCG
>JBGPDK010000074.1:0-15062 GCA_041482235.1 Thermoanaerobaculia bacterium
CGCGCGGGCGAGGCGAGCGGCGTGCCGCCGTTCGGCGACGCGACAAGAAGGACCCGCCCGAGCGCGACGCGCGCGTCCTCCTCCGCGAGCGCGCGGAGCACGAGGCCACCCCGCGAGTGCGTGATCGCGTCGACGAGGACTCTCGTGCGCGGCAACCGGGCGAGAAGGTCGCGGACGTTCGTGGAGGGCGACGTTCCGACGGTGAAGTGGTTGAACGCGAGGATCCGGCCCTCGTAGCGCTTCGCGAGCTCGCCGAAAAGCCCGGGCGCGGCCGCGAGATCGTCGAACGCCGCGGCCGCATGCGAGAACGTGCCGTGCACGAAGAGAAGGCTCCGGCCGGGCGGCGGAGGAAGGGAGAGCCTGCGGGCCGGCGTCGCGACGAGCCGGCCTTCCCGGACGGCGAGCGTAACGAGGCCGAGCGGGATCCCGGCCGCCGAAAAACGTCTCTTCTCCCAGGCGCGCGCGAGGACGGGCAGCAGCGCGCCGGCCGCCGCTCCCGCGAGGCGCAGGAAAAAGACGCGGACGGCGGCCCCGAGGCCGCGCCGCCCGGCGAGCGGAGGCGCGAGGCGGACCTCGAACCGATGCGTCCCGCCTTCGATCGCGGCCGGCGGATGGAACGTCAGAGCGCCCGACGGGTGACGCGCGACGAGGACCCAGCCCGAGGCGGGGGGCGCTTCGATCGCCGCCGTGAGAACACCCGCGCGAGCCTGCGTGCCGCGGCGGGGCCGCGCCGACTGGGCGCGCGCGAGCGCGAGCCGCCCGTCCCCGAGGACGCGCGCGAGAAACGGATCGCCCGCGACGGCCCGGACGCGCAGGGGAGCGTCCGGAGTCAGGACCTCCCAGCCGGGACTCGCCGTCACGCGGATGCGCGGGGTCGCCATGGCCCCGCAGTCTAGCCGCGGGTCACATTCCGGTCGGGCTCATCCGAATTCCACGACGACGGGGGCGTGATCGCTCGTCCCGAACTCGCGGTGGACGCGCCCGGCCTTCGCGGATTTCGCGAGGCTCTCGCTCGCGAGGACGAAGTCGATCCGCCAGCCGATGTTGCGCTCCTTGAGCTGGCGCCATGGAGCCCAGTACGTGAAGAGGTTCTCGTTGTCGGGATCGAGCGCACGCCCGACGTCCACGAGGCCTTCCGCGAGCAGCTTCTCGAGGAGCCCGCGCTCGTCGGGCCTCTGACCGATCGCGTTCACCTTGCGCTCCTTCGGGTGGACGTCGCGGTCCGTGAGCGCGACGTTCAGGTCGCCGCAGACCAGGAGGGCCTTGCCCGCGGCCTTTCCCTCGTGCGCCCAGCGCCCCATCGCCTCGAGGAATGCCAGCTTCGCGGCGAAGTCCTTCCCCCCGTTCGGCACGTAGACGGACGCCACCGTGAAATCCGGAAGGTGCGCCTCGACGACCCTCGTCTCGTGGTCGAAGTCCGGGTGCGTGAAGGCGACCTCCCCCGCGAAGGTCTCCCGGCTGAGGAGCAGCCCCACGCCCGAGTAGCCCTTGTGTCCGTGCCAGTACGTCGTGTAGCCCTCGGGCGCGACGAGAGAGAGCGGAAGCTGCTCGGGCGCCGCCTTCAGCTCCTGCAGGCAGAGGATGTCGGGCTTCTCGCGCTCGATGAACTCCACGACCTGGAGCTCCCGCGCGCGAATTCCGTTCACGTTCCAGGTGACGACTTTCAAGCCCCGATCCCCTCGACGATTTCCGAGAATTTCCGCGCAAGCTCGGGCGCCGCTCCGGCCTCCTCGTGCTTGAAGAAGACGAAGGCCTCGCTCCAGGGCTGCGCGCAGACGCGTGTCGCCCAGGCTTCGAGGTCGGCGGCGGCGTAGTCCTCGCGCCGGAGCCTCAGGTATCCCCACGGGGCCGTCGCGACGAGAGGCGTCTCGCCTTTCTCGTCCTGGGCGACGCACAGCGCCGCTCTGGCGGAACGCAGCAGCGCGAAAACTTCGTCGTCGAGCCACGTCGGGTTCCGAAACTCGAACGCCGCGTTCAGGTCCGACGGCAGGAGCGCGAGGAACGCGTCGAGCCGCGGCAAGTCCTTCTTCAGGTTCGGCGGCAGGCCGAAGAGAATCGGCCCGAGACGGCCCTCGAGGTGGCGGGCCGCTCCCACGAGATAGCGGACCTCCTCGGACGTGTCCTTGAGCCGCTTGATGTGCGTGATGCGCTGCGAAGCCTTGAGCGCGAAGCGGAACGTCTCGGGCACCTGCGCGGCCCATCCCGCGAGAAGCTCGGGCTTCGGCATCCGGTAGAACGTGTTGTTGATCTCGACGGCGGGGAGGCGCGTCGCGTAGTAGCGAAGCCGTCCGTTCGCGGGGAGATCCTCGGGATAGAACGTGCCCGTCCAGCCGTCGTAGCTGAATCCGCTCGTGCCCGCGAGAACGCGCATGCGGGCGGATTCTAGGGCGTGGGGCGGGTCCGCCGCCCGGGCGGCGCGCTGCGCACGACGAGCGCGGTGACGTTGTCGGGCGCGCCGGCCGCGTTTGCGGTGTCGACGAGAGCGCGGACGGCCTCGGCGGGCGGGCGCGAGGCGAGAATCGTCGCCATGCCCAGCTCGTCCACGACGCCGTGAAGGCCGTCTGTCGCGAGGAGCAGGGCCGAGCGCGCGGGCCAGGGCCGCCAGAAAAAGTCGACGTCGACGTCGTCCTTCGAGCCGAGCGAGCGTGTGATGAGGTGGCGAAAGGGATGAGCGGCGAGGGCCTCGGCTGGCACGAGGCCTTTCCGGATACCTTCGGCGAGATACGTGTGGTCGCGGCTCACCTGCTCGAAGCGGCCGTCATGAAGAATGTAGGCGCGGCTGTCACCCACGTTTCCGAAGAGCACCCGGCGCCCGAGGACGAGCGCCGCCACGAGAGTCGTCCCCATTCGCGGAAGCGCCGCGGCATCGGGGCCCGGCCCCGCCTTCTCGGGCGCAGCCAGGATTCCAGCCCGGCGCACGGCCGTGTTGGCGGTGAGCAACGCGCGGTGGAACCTCTCGTCGGGCTCGCCGGGCAGGGTGTAGAAGGTCGAAAAAAGCACCTCGACCGCGAGCTTGCTCGCGACCTCTCCGCGCGCGTGGCCGCCCATCCCGTCGGCGACGGCGAAAAGAGCGCCGCGCTCTCCGAGGCTCGCCCGCGGGCCGGCGAGCTGGGCGAGGGTGTCGGGGTCGCCGGCGAAGTCCTCGTTGCCCGGCCGGACGCAGCCCCGATCCGACAGGCTCGCCCATTGGAGGAGATCGTCTTCGGCGGGAACAGGATCCATGTGCCGCCGATGGTAGCCCGCGCCGGCCTGGCCTTCAGGCCTTCTTCTTCGGTGCCCAGCGCAGGATCTCGACCTTCTCCATCGTCATGAGGACGCCGCAGCCCGCTTCGTCGAGGATGGGCTCGATGCGCTCGAGGAAGACTCGGATCTTCTCCTCCGTGTCCACGATCTCGACGACGATCGGGAGGTCCTCGGACAGCTCGACGAGGCGCGAGCGGTGCACGACGCTGGAGGCGCCGAACGACTCGATGCCGCGCAGAACGGTCGCGCCCGAAAGGCCGGACACGCGCGCCTCGCCCACGAGAATCTCGAAGAGCGGCTGATGCCGCGCGCGGTCCATCTCTCCGATGTGGATGCGCAGGAGCTTTGCGGCCGTGACGTCTTTCATGCGCCGATCCTCCCGATTGCGCGGCCCAGGAACGCTCCGAGGAGCCCGCAGAAGACCGATCCGCCCACGTAAAGCGACGCGCGGAGCAGGTCTCTGACGGTGAGAAGGCCGAGCGATTCCCACGCGAACGACGAGAACGTCGTGAAGCCTCCGAGGATTCCGACCATGATGAAGATGCGCGCCTCGGGCGAGATGGCCGCGCGCTCGAGCCCGAGCGCGCCGACGACGCCGATGACAAAACACCCGAGCAGGTTCACGGCGAACGTGCCGATCGGAAACGACCCCGGCACGCTCCGTTGCAGCGCCGTGGCCATCGCGTAGCGGCACACGGAGCCGATTCCGCCGCCGACGAAAACGAGCAGGAGAAGGGAAGGGCGCATGCGCGCGTGACGATATACTCGAATCCTCGACGACGGCGATGGAGTCCGCCTGAACCGCCCTGCGAAGGCTGATGACTCCTACCTCAGGTAGGAGTTGCCCGTGCTTTTGCAGCAGGATGTGAGCCGCCCGCCCCTCGAGGCCGCAGCGCCTCCGGCCGCCGGACTCCGCGAGCTGGCGCAGCTCGCGTCCGAGGCCGGCGCTCCCGGAATCGCCGCGGCGGTGAAGTCCGTGTCCGAGCGGATCGCGGAGGGGCGCTTCTACGTGGCCTGCGTGGGGCAGTTCAAGCGCGGAAAGTCCAGCCTCCTGAATGCGCTGGTCGGGCGCGCGATCCTCCCCGTCGGCGTCCTCCCGGTCACCTCGGTGCCAACCGTCCTCCGCTACGGCGAGCGTCTCGGCGCCCGCGTGCGCTTCGCCGGAGGCTCGTGGCGAGACATCCGTCCCGAGGACCTTGCCGCATACGTGGCCGAGGAGCGCAACTCGGAGAACAAGATCGGCGTTCAGGCGGTGGAGGTCTTCGTCCCGAGCCCGCTTCTTTTCTCGGGGATGTGCCTCGTGGACACTCCCGGCATCGGCTCCGTCTTCGCCGGAAACACGATGACCACGCGCGAGTTCGTGCCGCACGTCGATGCGGCAATCGCCGTGCTGGGCGCCGACCCTCCCATCTCCGGCGAGGAGCTGGCGCTCGTCGAGGAGGTCTCGCGCCACGTAGAAAATCTGCTCTTCGTCCTCAACAAGGCGGACCGGTTGCCAGCCGACGAGTCGAACGAGGCCGCGCGGTTCACGGAACGGGTCCTGAAGGAGAGATTGGGGAAGCGCGCCGCGCCCCTCCTGATGGTCAGCGCCACCGAAAGACTCCTTTCCGGACCGACGCGTGACTGGGAAAAGCTGGAAAGCTCGCTCGACCGCCTCGCGCGGGAATCGGGCGCCTCCCTCGTGCGGGAGGCCGAGGGGCGGGCGATCACGCGCTTTCTCGAACGGCTGATCGCCGAAATCGATCAGCAGCGGGACGCGCTCGTTCGCCCGGTCGCGGAGTCGGAGAAACGGATTGGAAGCCTCACCGCATCCGTGGCGGAAGGCGAGCGCTCCATGGCCGACTTCGGGTACCTCCTGATGGCCGAGGTGGACCGGCTGACGAAGAAGTTCGGGAAGGATCGCGAGGCTTTCCTCTCCGCCGCGCTCGAATCCGCCGTGCGAGAGCTGATCCATCAGATCGACGCGGGAGCTGCGGAAACCTCCCTCCGTCCGCTCCGCGCTCGGGCACGGGAGGCGGCCGCCGCAATCGCCCGGCGCCGCCTCGACGCGTGGCTGGCCACCGAGCAGCCCGCCGCCGAGGCGCTGTATCGCGGCGCCGCGGAGCGCTTCCTCGCTCTCGGGAACGAGTTTCTCCGGCGCTTCGTCGAGCACGCCGAGCTCGGGCCCGAGACGTTCCCGGCCGAGCTGGGCCCCGAGGCCGGATTCCGGGCGAAGTCCCGGCTCTTCTACACGGAGCTGCTCGCGGTGGCGCAGCCGTCGCCGTTCTCCTGGGTTCTGGACCGCTTCCGGACGAGAGGAGTGCTTCGCCGCGCGGTTTTGCATGACGCCGCCGCGTATCTCGAGCGGCTCCTTTCCTCGAACAGCGCGCGGATCCAGAACGACCTCATCGAGCGCGTGCGCGAGAGCCGGCGCCGCCTCGAAGCGGAGATCCGCTCGCGCCTCTCGGAGGCCGTTCGATCCGCCGTGAGCGTGCTCGCACGCGCGAAGGCCCGGCACGCCGAGGGCAACGCGAGCGTCGCCGCCGAGCTCGAACGCCTCGACGGTCTGAGGCGCAGCGCGCGGCGGATCGGGAATGGCGGTTGATGAGCACTAAGATCGCAATCGGTCCCGTCAGGAAACAACGCGCGTGAACGAGCCGGCAGAGGGCCTCGAGTCATGAAGGGTTGGCCCCGCGCGCTCCTCAGACACCCCGTCATCAGGACCCTTCTCTTCGAACGGTTCCTGATCACCGCCTGCGCGACTCTGGCGTTCTCGGCGCTGGCCATGGGGCACGTTCAGCTCGCGGAGATCGCCAGCCTGATGGATCTCCGGATCCTGACGCTCTTCTTCGTCCTGACGATCGCGGTCGAGCTCGGAAAGGCCTCCGGTCTTTTCGACCGGCTCGTGGTCGTCGTGATCCGCCGCGTCCGCTCGGAGCGCGGCCTGGCTCTCGCCCTGATCCTCCTCTCCGCATCTCTCGCGGCTGTCCTGACCAACGACGTGGCGCTCTTCCTCGTCGTGCCGTTCACGATGCGGGCCCGAACGCTCGATGGAGGCGTCCTCCCCCGGCTCGTCGTCCTGGAGGTGCTGGCGGCGAACCTCCTCGGCGCCCTGACCCCGATCGGGAATCCGCAGAACCTGTTCCTGTTTTCGCGCGGCTCCTTCAGCTTCGGCTCCTTCCTCGGAGCACAGCTTCCCGTCGTCGGGGCCTCAGCCGCGTTTCTCGTGGGCGCGGTATTCCTCCTCATTCCGCGGCGCAGGATCACGTCGCCCCCCGTTCCGCCGTTCGACATCGACCCGGTGCTCGCCTCGGGGTTCCTCCTCCTCTTCGCCGCGGAAGTCGGAAGTCTGCTCGGTCCGTTGCCTCATCTTCTTCCGCTCGCTCTTGCCATTCCGTGCGCGCTCCTCCTCGGCCGTCGCCTCCGCGAGGTGGACTTCTCGATCGTCCTGGTCTTCGCGCTTCTTTTCATCGGAATCCCCGGGCTCGAGCGGGGGAGGCTCTACCAGCACCTGAACCCCGAGAGGATCTTCGGGCATCACGAGATCGGGCTGCTCTTCTCCGGAGCGTTCCTGTCGCAGGTCGTCTCCAACGTCCCCGCGGCGCTCCTCCTGGCCCCGGCCGCCGGGACCCACTCCGGATTCCGCGGGCTGCTCTACGGGGTGACCGTCGGGGCCTGTGGAAGCCCGGTTGCTTCTATCGCAAACCTCATCGGCGGCCAGATCTTCGTCTCCGAGGGCGGGAACGCCCGGGCCTATTGGCGTCTCTTCTGCACGGTCTCGTCGGTTTTCCTCGTGGGCCTCGTCCTCGTTTCGATGATGCTTCTCAGTTGAAGGCATCGAGGCGCTCTGCACCGTCGATTTCCGTGGCAATCTCCGTGCGCTTGACCAGACGGTTCAGCCGATTTCGCCCGGTCCTCGCCGCAGCGTTCGTCCTCGGCGTCATCGCGCTCCAGCGGTGCGCGTCGGCGCCGCCCAGGCCCGCGGGACGCACGGTCGTCATCTCGTTCGACGGCCTCGGCGGCGTGAGGCTGAACGAGCTCCTATCGCAGGGGAAGCTGACGGCCGGTGGCTTCTCGGCGATCGCGGAGCGCGGTCTCCTCGCGGGGCGCGCCGTGGACGTCACGCCGTCCCTGACGCCCGCGGCCCACATCGCCGCGATCACGGGCGCGGCGCCGGGGAGGAACGGGATCGTCGCGAACCACTTCCGCGAGCCGGGCAGCCCCTTCGGCGCCGACACGACGGGCTTTCTCGCGCCCATCGAGACCGAGACGCTCTGGGAGGCCGCGCGCCGGCAGGGCCGCCGCGTCGGGGTGCTGCTCTATCCGGGCGCGGACGGCACGGACGCGCGGCGGCGCGGCGACTTCGGCCTGACCTGGCCCGACCGGCCGGCGAAGGAGTCGGCCTTCGTGACGCTCGACAGCGCGCGGTGGGCCGGCGCCGGTGAGACGGACGCGGCTTCGTTCTCCCCGGTCCGGCGGGCGACCGCCGACGTGGCGGCGCCGGGCGGCCGCACGGTGCGCCTCGACATCCTCGCGCGCGACACGACGGACGATGGCGTCGTCGACTACGACACGCTGATCGTCGCGAGCCCCGGCGGGGCCGCGGCGCCCGTCAAGCGCCTCGGCTGGTTCGCGGTCCAGGCCACGGGCGAGGGCGGACCCTTCACGGCATGGTGCCGCGTCGTGGCGCTGGAGCCGTCGCTCGCGCGCGTTGTCGTGTACGTGGGCGGCTTCTTCGCCGTGCCCGCCTATCCCCCGGCCTTTCGCGCCCGGTTCGAGGCGGCGCTCGGAGGCTGGCCGGGGCCGCCGGATGCGGCCGTGATGCGCGAGGGCGCGCCCGAGGAGGGCGATGCCGCCGGCGAGGAGCAGGCGCAGCGCCTCGCGGAATACCTCACGCGGGCGATCGTCTTCGCGATCCGGAGCGAGCGCTGGGACCTCCTCGTCGCGTACCAGCCTCTCGTGGACGAGATCGAGCATCACTTCGAGCCCGGGCCCCGCGGCGGCTCGGCCGACGCCGTCACGCGCGCCTTCCAGACCTCGGACCAGTGCGTCGCCGCGATGCTCGCGGCCCTCGCCGCGCGCGACTCGCTCCTCATTCTCAGCGACCACGGGATGGTTCCTCTCGAGAAGTCGGTCGACCTCGAGCGGTATCTCGGGGAAAAGGGCTGGACGATCGCGCGGAAGGGTCGGGGCCGGGGCGGGCCGCGTGCCGCGCAGGTCTGCGCGTCGAGCGGGATCGCGCACGTGTACGTCGATCCCGCCCTCGCGCCGGCGGCGCGCGCCGAGGCCTCGGCGGCTCTCGCCCAGGACCTCGCGGGCCTCTCGGCACTGCCCGGCGACCTCGTCGACGCGATCGCGCCTCACGCGGCTCTCGCCCCGCTCGGGCTCGACAACCCGCGCTCGGGCGACGTCGTCGTCCTCCTCCGTCCGGGCTTCGAGTTCGTCCGCTCGAGGCCGTCCGTCCTCTCGGTTCCGACCAACCGCGGGGGCCACGGCTACCGCAACGCGACACCCGATCTCGACGCCTCGTTCGCCGCGATCGGCCCGGAGATCGAGCCCTCGCGCCCCGCGACCGTCTCCCTTCTCGAGGTCGCCGCCCGCGCGGCGCGCGCCCTCGGCATCGATCCTCCGCGCGGCGCGGTGGCAGCGGGACGCTAGGAGTGGGACCGATGGAGAACAGCGCGGGCCGGTGGCTGCTTCACTTCCCGGCCGCTCCGCAGGCGCAGTCGCCGCGGAACGCGTCGTTGCCAGGCCGGCTCTTGTTGACGTGGAAGCAGAAGTCCGTGATCTCCGCCGCGCCGGGGCCCGACGCGAGCGGCGGCGTGTCGGCGCCGACGTCCCGGAACCGCGCCGCGACCGCGCCGTCGGCTCCGACCTCCATCCGCAGGTAGCCGTAGCGGATCGTGTCCTGGTATTGCACCGCGCCCGCGGTCCCGATGATCCAGCCGGGCAGCACCTGGCCGCGATGCTCGGGCGTGTCGTAGATGTTCTCCAGGAAATAGTGCGAGTGGCTCGCCAGGACGTAGACGTGCTTGCGTTTCTCCTCGGGCCCCGCGAGGTTCTGCGCGCGGAAGAGGAGATCGTAGGCCTGCTGGCCCGAGCACAGTCCCGCGCAGCTCGCGTCCATGGCGTGGCCGCGCGACGTGCTGTAGGGAAGCGCGGCATGCAGTCCGACGACGATCGTCCTCACGGAATCGTCCGCGGCGTCGGCGGCGAGGACGCGCGCGAGCCAGACGAGCTGCTCCCGCGAGAAGCCTCCTTCGTCCGCGTTGTCCAGGGAGATGAAGTCCACGCCTTTGCGGACGACCCGGTAGAACGTGCTCCCTTCCGTCGTGAGGATGCCGCGCGAGGAGTCGAGAACGCGCTGCTCGTGAATTGGAGCCTGGAGGAGCCACTTGCGGAAGGTCCTCCGGTAATCGTCGCGAGTCCTCCCGAAAAGCTCGTGGTTTCCGATCGTCAGGAGCACGGGCGTCTTTCTGAAGCCTCCGAGCTGCCTCTCGATGAAGTCGTCCCACGCGGTGTCGAGGTATTCGGCCATCTCGAAGAAGTCGAGCTGGCCCGGCGGACGGCTCTTGCAGTCGTACGAGGGGTGCCGGCGCTTCAGGATGTCGCAGTCGATGTCGTACATCCGGCGGAAATCGCCGAGGTGCCAGTACAGCTCCGCGGGCGGGCCGGCGGCCTCGCTCTCGATGGATCTGGCGATCTTGGGCATCACGAGGTCGCCGCAGTCGCGGGAGTCCCCCGAAACGGCGAACGCCCAGGCGATGGGAGCAGGAGCCTGGGCAAGCGCGACCCGGGCCAGGGCGGACACGACGACCCCTGCGATGGCTCTTTTCATGGATCTCCTTGCGTCGTCCGGTTCAATGTGCCGCGACGCCCTCGATCTTCCGGATGCGCGCGTTGACCGAGTCCACGACGTACAGGTTGCCCTTCCCGTCGAGGCCGAGGCCGATCGGGAGGTTGAAGCGGGCCTTCGCGGCGGGACCGCCGTCTCCCCTGAATCCGGGCGTGCCGTCTCCCGCGATCGTCGTCAGGATTCCCGTCTTCGCGTCGAGGCGGCGAATCACGTGGTTCTGGGTGTCGGCGATGAAGACGTTGCCCGCGGCGTCGACGGCGAGCGACGCGGGCTGGTTCATCCGGGCGGCGGGGCCTGGACCGGCGTCTCCGGCGAAGGGGCTGTCCATGCCGCTGCCCGCGGCCACCGTGATCTCACCCGACTTCGCGTCGAGGCGCAGGACGCGGTTGTTCCCGGTGGCGCAGAAGTAGAGGTTGCCCGCGCGGTCGAAGCGGGGCGCGTTCGGCCACGCCATGCCCTTCTCGAGCGCCTTGCCCGGGCTGCCATCGAAAACCATGTCGCCGGTGCCGGCGATCGTCTCGATTCGGCCGGACCTGAGGTCGAGGCGCCTCAGGAGCGCGTTCATCGTGTCCGCGATCACGAGCCGGCCGTCGCGGTCGAAGGTGAGGCCGCCGGGCCGGGCGAGGCCGGTCTGGGTCGCGAGCCCGTCTCCCGTGAAGATGTTCTTCCGAACCCCGGCGATCGTCGTGATGACCTTCGTCCTCGCGTCGACGCGCCGGAGGACGTAGTTCGCGGCGTCCGCGATGTACAGGTTGCCTTCCTTGTCGAAGGCGATCTCGGATGGAGCCTTCAGGGCCGCGGCCGTTGCCGGGCCGCCGTCGCCCGCGAAGCTCGCGCGGCCGCTGCCCGCGACCGTCTCGAGGGTGCCCGTCTTCCTGAGGATGCGCCGGACACGGGCGGCGTTACCTTCGGAGAAGACGAGGTTGCCGTCGGGATCCAGGACGACGTTCGAGACCGAGTCGAGCGCGAGCGCGATTGCGGACGTGGCCGCGAGGCTGCCGTCGGGAGAGAACCCGTGGGTTCCGTCGCCGGCGATCGTGGTGATCGTCTGCGCTGCGGAGGGAGGCGCGAGGGCGAAGGCAGGAGCGAGGGTCAGGGTGAGGGCGAAGGCGAGCCGGATACGCGTCACCGCGCGATTATCACAGGGCGGGGGAGAGGGCGCGCGCGCAGGCGTCGCCGAATTTGTGAAGCGCCGTCCGCCGGTCCCACTCGCCGAGAGTGATCTCGCGCGCGCCGGCGAGGTCCACGGCGAACTGCCGCTCGAGCGCGAGAGCGACGGCGGTGTCGAGCATGACGACGTTGCACTCGGAGTTGAAGTGGAACGACCGGAAATCCATGTTCGTCGAGCCGACCATCGAGACCCATCCGTCGGCGACGACGGTCTTGGCGTGCAGGACGGCGGTTTCGTACTCGAAGATCCTCACGCCGCGCTCAAGCAGATACCGGAACATGCCGTGCCCCGCATGTCTCACGAGCGGCACGTCGCTCACTCCCGGCAGCAGGAGGCGCACGTCGACGCCGCGCGCGGCCGCCCGAGCGAGGAGCGGCAGCGCGCCGCGGCGCGGCGCGAAGTACGCGTTCGTGAGCCAGAAAGTCCTCCGCGCGGCCGCGCTCATCGCGGCGAGAACGGAAGCCGTCTCCTCGTGCCCCCGGCCGGGGCTCGAGTCGAGGACGAGAATCGACGCTCCCTGCGGATCAGGCTCGTCCGGCGGCGGAAGCTCCAGGGGCGGGATCTCGAAGGGCGTCCCGCCGGCACGCTCCCAGCCCTCCTGAAAGACGACGGCCATGTCCCACGCGGCCGGCCCCTCGAACCGGGCATGCGTATCGCGCCACGCCCGGGACCCGCGGCCCGTGAGGGACGAGCCGTATTCGTCCCCGATGTTCATGCCGCCCGTGAAAGCCACGCGCCGGTCGAGGACGAGGATCTTGCGGTGGTCGCGATACGGCTGATACCAGAGGAACGGAAGGAGCGGGTGATAGAGGTGAACTTCGATGTGCCGCTCCTCCATCTGCCGCCAGAACCGAGGCCGCGTGTCGCTCGAGCCGAACGCGTCGGCGAGGACGCGCACCCTGACGCCGCGCCGCACGGCGGCCGCCAGGGCTT
This sequence comes from Thermoanaerobaculia bacterium, assembly GCA_041482235.1. Classification (GTDB taxonomy): domain Bacteria; phylum Acidobacteriota; class Thermoanaerobaculia; order UBA5066; family UBA5066; genus Fen-183. Next base: position 12,183 of record JBGPDK010000074.1, read on the forward strand.
CGACGAAGACGCGTCCGGTGGTGTCGTCCTTGAGGATGTACGCCTCGAGGAGGACTTCGCGCTCGGCGCCGGCGATCGCGGCGCACATCGAGGCGAACGCGGGCGGGCCGTCGAAGAAGACCGTGACGGCGTTGCCGCGGTAGATCGGCGACGCGTCGATCCGCCGGAGAAGCACTTCGAATTCCGGGTCCCTCACGCCCTGCGCCAGGGCCTCGGCGAGTCCCGACACGCTCGCGGGCCTGAGCGCGCTGGGCAGCACCCGAAAGGCCATCGGGCGCAGGACGGGCCTGAGGAACCTCGGCGTCGCCCGCCTGTGCTTCTTTCTGACGCCGCGTGAGAACACGGACACTCTCGCTGCGCTAGCATCGCACGATGCCGCCGTACGGCGCCCGTTCCGTTCTCCATGGCGAGATCCTCGAGCAGCCCGAGGCCGTCGCGCGCCTTCTCGCGCAGGAACGCCGGAACGCGGAGACGCTCACGGCTTCCTGGCGGCGCGCGGACATTCCGTTCGTCGTCGTCGCGGCGCGCGGCACGTCGGACAACGCGGCCCGCTACGCGAAGTACGCGTTCGGGCTCGCCTCGCGCCTCCCCGTCGCGCTCGCGGCGCCGTCCCTCATCACCCTCTATGGCGCGCCGCCGCGGCTCAGGGGCGCGCTCGTGATCGGCATCTCGCAGTCCGGGCGCTCGCCCGACATCGTCGAGACGATCGCCGCCGCGCGCCGCGCCGGCTCGCCGACGCTCGCGATCGTGAACGATCCCGAGAGCCCGCTCGCGCGCGCTGCCGATGACGTGCTCCCGCTTCACGCGGGGCCGGAACGGAGCGTCGCGGCGACGAAGACCTACACGGCCGAGCTCGCGGCCGTCGCCCTCCTCGTGCTGTCGTTCGCGCGGCGGAGGAAGGATCTCGACGCGCTGGAGGCCGTGCCGGACGCCATGGGACGGGCCCTGCGCTCGGAGGCCGCCGCGCGTCGCGCGGCGCGGACTCTCGCGCGCGCGGAACGAGCGGTGGTCCTCGCGCGCGGCGTGCACTACGCGACGGCGTTCGAGATCGCGCTCAAGCTGAAAGAGCTCGCGCATCTCCTCGCCGAGCCCTTTTCGGCCGCCGATTTCCAGCACGGCCCCATCACGATGGCGGAAAGGAACCTCCCCGTGATTCTCGTGTCGCCGCCCGCGACGCGCCCCGAAGCGGAGATGCGCGCCGTCGCCCGCGACCTCTCGCGGCGAGGCAGCCCCGTGATCCGCATCGGCCCGCGTGGAGCGGGCGCGATCCCCACTCCCGCCGTCCCCGAGCTCTTCGCTCCGCTCGTCTCCGTGATCGCCGGCCAGCTCCTCGCATACCACGGGGCGCTCGCCCGGGGTCTTGACCCCGACCTCCCGCTCGGCATCCGGAAGGTGACCGAGACGCTCTGAGGGCCGGGCGCCGCGTCTGCTAGTGTCCGCCCCATGAGAAAGACGCCTCTCCTGCGTGCCGCCGGCGCTCTCGGCGGCGCTTCGGCTTTCGTCGCGCTCGTCGCGGGCGCGGGCTGCGCGTCGGGGCGCGGTTCGATGCCGCGGCCGGTCGTCGCCGAGGCGAAGGACCTGCCCGACCACTTCATGGTCGTCGCCACGGGAGTCGCCCAGAAGAGCGAGCCCAGGCCCGGCGAGGGCTGCCAAAACCCGATGGTGGACCCGCGAGACGGCACGACCCTGAACCTCCTTCGATCGAAGGACGGCACGGGGGACTATCAGGTGTTGAACCGGGACTACGAGCTCAAATCCCAGTACGGCGTCGATTCCCGGCACCTGCTGCGTCTCGACTGCGCGACGGGGAAAGCGCTCGGGATCGTGGACCAATAGCGCCGCTGTCGATGCCGTTCTCCCTTCTGACGCATCTGTCCTGCACGAAGTGCGGCGCGCGAAGGGACGTGGGAGAGCTTCTCAACGTCTGCGCCGTGCCGAGTTGCGGGGGCGCGCTCTTCGCGGAATATGCGTCGGCCGCGCTCTCGAAGGACGACACGGCCGGCCGGCCGCGCACGATCTGGCGCTGGCACGAGCTGATGCCCGCGCGCCGTCCCGAGGAGATCGTTTCCCTGGGCGAGGGCGGGACGCCGCTCCTCCACGCGAAGAACCTCGGAGCGAAGAACGCGATGCCGCGGCTCTACGTGAAGGAGGAGGCGGGCAACCCGACCGGCTCCTTCAAGGCGCGCGGCCTTGCCGCGGCCGTCACGATGGCGAAGGCGCTCGGCGCCCGGAAGCTCGCGCTCCCCACCGCGGGCAACGCGGGCGGCGCCGCCGCGGCTTACGCGGCAGCCGCGGGCCTCGAGTGCCACGTCTTCATGCCGAAGGACACGCCGAAGGTCTTCCGGATCGAGTGCGAGGCCTACGGCGCGCGCGTGACGCTCGTGGACGGCCTCATCGACGACTGCGGCCGGATCGTCGCGCAGAGAAAGGACGCGGAGGGCTGGTTCGACGTGTCCACGCTCAAGGAGCCGTACCGCGTCGAGGGCAAGAAGACGATGGGCTATGAGCTGGCCGAGGATTTCGGCTGGACCCTGCCCGACGTCGTCGTTTACCCGACGGGCGGCGGCACGGGCCTCATCGGGATGTGGAAGGCGTTCGGCGAGATGGAGGATCTCGGGTGGATCGGCTCCGCGCGCCCGCCCGATTCGCGCACCGCATCCAGGATCATGAAATCCCCGACCGCCTTGGGCACACGGAGGCCGGACGCGACCGTGTGCGGGTTCGGCGGCGGCTCCGAGAATCGCTCACCCTTGTCGAACGCGGTGGCGATCGGCGCGCAGCCGGAGGATTGGCAACTGATCAGCCGCGGCCGCTTCTGGCCCTGGATCCAACCGAGCGTCGCGAGCTCGCCGAACGCCTTCCACATCCCGATGAGGCCCG
>JBGPDK010000075.1:0-15062 GCA_041482235.1 Thermoanaerobaculia bacterium
AAGCTGCCCGTCAAGGGAGGAATCCGCTACTCGCCCGACGTGAACGAGGACGAGGTGCTCGCGCTGGCGGCCCTCATGACCTTCAAGTGCGCGATCGTCGACGTGCCGTTCGGCGGAGCAAAGGGCGGCATCAGGATCGACCCGCGGAAAGTGTCCGTCGAACAGCTCGAGCGCATCACGCGCCGCTACACGGCCGAGCTCACGAAAAAGAACTTCATCGGGCCGGGGATCGACGTGCCCGCTCCCGACTACGGGACGGGCCCCCGCGAGATGTCGTGGATCGCGGACACCTACGCCCAGTTCCACCCGGGCGAGATCGACGCCATCGGATGCGTCACGGGCAAGCCCCTGAGCCAGGGCGGAATCCGCGGACGAAAGGAAGCCACGGGCCGCGGCGTTTTCTTCGGCGTGAGGGAAGCGCTCTCGGACGCCGAGCTGCCCAGGACGCTGGGGCTCTCCAGCGGTCTCGCGGGAAAGCGCGTCGTCGTGCAGGGGCTCGGGAACGTCGGCTCGCACGCGGCGCGATTTCTACAGGAAGGCGGCGCCGTGATCGTCGGCCTCTCGGAGTGGGAGGGTGCGATCGCGAACCCGAAGGGCCTCGACATTGCCGCGGTGATGAAGCACCGCGCCGCCACGTCGAGAATCACGGGTTACCCGGGCGCCACGGACATCGCGAGCGAAGACGCCCTCTTCCTCGACTGCGACATCCTCGTCCCGGCGGCGCTCGAGAACGTGATCACTGGCAGGAATGCCGCGCGCGTCCGGGCGAAGGTCGTCGCCGAGGGCGCGAACGGCCCGATCGCCGCCGACGGCGACGAGATCCTCCGCCAGAAGGGCGTGTGCGTGATCCCGGACATGTACCTCAACGCGGGCGGCGTCACGGTGTCGTATTTCGAGTGGCTGAAGAACCTCTCGCACGTGCGGTTCGGCCGGATGGAGAAGCGCTTCGAGGAGATGAGGGCGGAAGAGATGGTGAAGTCCATCGAAACCGCGACGGGCAAGCCCCTCGCGGACCGCGAGCGCAAGCTCGTCATTCACGGGGCCGAGGAGGAAGACCTCGTCAACTCGGGCCTGGAGGAGACGATGTCCGTCGCCTGGCGGCAGATCCGCGACGTTCAGCGGAAATACCCGAAATCGGACCTCCGCACCGCAGCCTTCATCTCGGCGATCGACAAGATCGCCGTGAGCTACATGGAGCTGGGAATCTTTCCCTGACCGCCCGCCCTCAATCCAGCGTGAAAGTCCGGCGCCAGTCGCCGCTCTCCTTGAAGGCCGGCTGTTCCTCGCGCGCGAGGACGTGATTCTCGAGGACGAGGGCGTCCATCGCCGTCCGCATGAAGCAGCGGTAGGCGTCCTCGGGCGTGCACACGATCGGCTCGCCCCGCACGTTGAAGGACGTGTTCACGACGACGGGACAGCCCGTAAGCTCCTGGAACGCGGAAAGGATCGCGTGATAGAGCGGATTCGTCTCCCGGCGCACCGTCTGGAGGCGCGCGGAGTAGTCCACGTGCGTGACCGCGGGGATCGTGGAGCGGGGAACGTTGAGCTTCTCGATCCCCCAGAGCGCGTTTTCGTCCCGGGTCATCGCGCGCCGCCTCTCCGGCGCGACGTCGGCGCAGAGAAGCATGTAAGGCGAGTCTCCTGCGAAGGTGAACCACTTCGCCGCCTCCTCGCGAAGCACCGACGGCGCGAACGGCCGGAACGACTCGCGAAACTTGACCTTCAGGTTCATGACGGACTGCATCGCGGGCGAGCGCGGGTCGCCGAGGATGCTGCGCCCGCCGAGCGCCCGCGGCCCGAACTCCATGCGCCCCTGGAGGAGTCCCACGACCTTGCCGGAAGCGAGGAGGTCGGCGACGACCCCGGGAAGCGCTTCCGCGTCCACCGTTCGATGCGGGTAACGCTGTGACTCGAGCCACGTTTGTATTTGCTTAGAAGGGTAAGAAGGGCCGAGAAACGCACCCGACATGCCGTCTTCATAGGGCGGCAACGAGTCCGAAATCTTTGTCTTCTCTTCATTCTTCGCAGAGAGTCTCCAGGTCCCCCTCTTTTCCGGACTCGATCTCTCGTTCCCGAGATGGCGGTGCCAGATCGAGAGGGCAGCGCCCACGGCCCCGCCCGCGTCGCCCGCCGCCGGCTGGATCCAGATGTCGTCGAAGACTCCCTGCTCCAGAAGGCGGCCGTTCGCCACGCAGTTCAGCGCGACGCCTCCCGCCATGCAGAGATACCGGGCGCCCGTCGTCTTGCGCGCGTGGCGGGCCATCTTCAGGACGATCTCCTCGGTCACATCCTGGATCGAGCGCGCGAGGTCCATCTCGCGCTGCGTGAGCTTCGACTCCGGCGCGCGCGCCGGACCGCCGAAGAGCCGCTCGAAGCCGGCGCCCGTCATCGTCAGGCGGTCGGCGAAGTCGAAGTAATCCATGTCGAGCCGGATCGAGCCGTCCTCGCAGACGTGGACGAGCTTCTCGCGGATGAGGCCGGCGTATTTCGGCTCGCCGTACGGCGCGAGCCCCATGAGCTTGTACTCCCCGCTGTTGACCTTGAAGCCACAGAAGTACGTGAATGCAGAGTACAGCAGGCCGATCGAGTGGGGGAACTTCAGCTCCGACAGCATGTCGAGCCGGCTTCCGCTGCCCATGCCGAGCGAGGAGGTGGCCCACTCCCCCACGCCGTCCATCGTGAGGACGGCGGCCTCCTCGTAGGGCGACGGGTAGAAGGCCGAGGCCGCGTGGGACTCGTGATGATCGGAGAAGAGGATCCGGCCCCCGTAGCCGAGCTGCTTTCCGATGCGCTCGGACATCCAGAGGCGGTCCGTGATCCAGAGAGGCATCGCCTTTTGGAACGACCTGAACCCGTGCGGGGCGTAGTCGAGATAGGTCTCGAAGAGGCGTTCGAACTTCAGGAGCGGCTTGTCGTAGAAGGCGACGTGGTCGAGCCGCTCCGCCGAGACGCCTCCCGCCTCGAGGCAGTAGCGCGCGGCGCGCGCGGGAAACTCCGCGTCGTGCTTCTTGCGCGTGAAGCGCTCCTCCTGCGCGGCCGCGACGATCCTCCCGTCCACGAGGAGGCACGCGGCCGAGTCGTGGTAGTAGGCCGAGAGGCCGAGAATCGCCGTCACTAGAAAAGCGTGTAGATGAAGGGCGCGATGACGCTCTTCTCGGCCAGGACGAGGAGGAGGCCCACGAGGACGAGGAGGAACACGATCGGCATGAGCCAGTACTTCTTCCGGTACTTGAGAAAATCCCAGAGCTGTGAAAGGACTTCGCCCTTGCCCATCACCAGAGCGTCTCGTAGTGGCGAGAGTCACGATTCCTGTCCGGGTAGGGTGACCACATCGTGGCGGGAAGGTGTCCGCGCCGCCTCAGCTCGTCGCGCCCGAAGAGGCGCAGGACGACGCCGAGGGGCGTGAGGACCAGGAAGAACGTGAGGAAGAGGAAGATCGCGGAGTTGACCCGCCCCAGAACCCGCGCGAACGCGAGCCAGGCGCGATGGGGGCGGGCGAGGAGCGAGGGAAACGCCGCGGCGAGAAGAAGGAGAGGCCCGCCCAGCGCGAACGCGACGACGGCGGCGGCGTTCCGGTGGCGCCAGAGCAGGAGGCCGCCCAGGACGGCGAAGACGCCTCCCACGGTCCATCCGAATCGGCGGTCGTCGGCCTTCGTTCCCACCCTTGGATCCTAACTTGCCCGGCGCTCGCCGCCGAGCGTGCGCGTCGAGGCGAGGAGCTCCGTGAAAGCGGAAAGAGAAAGCGGATCGCTCACGCCGAAGCCCTGCAGGCGGTCGCAGCCGGCGCGCCGCAGGAACTCGACCTGCCCCGGCGTTTCGACCCCTTCCGCAACCACCACGAGCCCGAGGTCGTGCCCGAGCGTCACCATCGTCTGCACGAGCTTCGCGGTCCGGCCGCCCGGGTCGATCGGCCCGGAAAGCTCGCGAAGGAATGCCTGGTCGATCTTGAGCTCGTCGATCGGGAGGAGCTGAAGGTACGACAACGAGGAGTAGCCGGTTCCGAAGTCGTCCACGGCGAGGCCGAGGCCGAGCGCTTTCAGCCGTCCGAAGAGCGTCATCGTCGACGCCACGTCCTTCACGAGGAGGCTCTCCGTGACCTCGAGGCGGAGAAGCGATGCGGGGACTCCGTGCGTCAGGAGAAGTCGCTCGAGGGTCCCGGCGAGGTCCGCTTGCGAGAACTGGGCCGGCGACAGATTCAGGGAGACGGGCACGACCGCGACGCCGTCACGCCGCCACGCCGCGAGCTGGCGGCAGACCTCCTCGAAGACCCAAAGCCCGATGGACTGGATGAGGCCGCTCTCCTCGGCGACGGGGATGAAGCGGCTCGGCCGGACGGGGCCGAGCTCGGGGTGATTCCAGCGCAGGAGCGCCTCGGCGCCCACGACCTCTCCATCGCGATCCACCTGCGGCTGGAAGACGACCTCGAGCTCGCCGCGCACGAGGGCCCGGCGGAGGTCGTTCTCGAGCCGCAGGCGCTCGCCGCCGCCGAGGATCACGTCGGGTCCGAACACCCGATAGCCGTTCCCGGCGTGGCCCTTCGCGGCGTACATCGCGGCGTCCGCATGCCGCTGCAGCGTCACGACGTCGCGCGCGTCGTCCGGGAACACGCTCACGCCGACGCTGGCCCCGACGAAAACCTCGTCGCCACGGAGGTCGAACGGCGCTTTGAGCGCCTCGAGGATCCGCTCCGGCAGCCCGACGCCGGACACCGCCGTGCCGGGCGCCTCGACCCGGAGCACGCAGAACTCGTCGCCACCCATGCGCGCGAGAACGTCTCCGTCGATGAGGGCGCTCGACAACCTGAAGGCCACCTCGCGCAGCAGCACGTCGCCGCCCGCGTGCCCGAACGTGTCGTTGACCTGCTTGAAGCGGTCGAGATCGATGTACGCGAGGATCACCCGCTCGCCACTCCCGGCGGCCCGCGAGACGGCCCTCTGAACGCTTTCCTCGAGCGACAGGCGGTTCGGGAGGCTCGTGAGCCCGTCGAACCGCGCCTGGAACGCAAGCTGCTCGGCGAGCTGGCGCTGCTCGATCGCGATGGCCGCGAGCGAGGCCCCACTCGAAAGGAGGGCCGCATCGGCACGTTCCGGCCGCCGCGCTTCCGGCAGGAGAACGCTCAAGGTGCCGAGCACGACTCCGCCGCCCGTCTCGATGGGAATCGTCCAGCAGGCGGCGATCCCGTGCGGCGCGAAGGTTTCGCGGCACGCGGCCCAAAGGGGGTCGCCCGGGACGTCGCGCGTCACGACGAGACGGTGCTCCTCGACCGCCCGCGCGAGAGGCGGCGTCGTGGAGCCGATCGGGATGTCCTCTTGCGAGCTTCCGAAAGGCCCCACGGAGCCGGTGGAGCCGAGGGCGCGAATGCCCTGGCGAAGCGGCGAGATCGCGCAGATCGCGCGCGGCCGCTGGTGCTCGACGAGGGCGGCGACCTCCGGGAGGATCACCCGCAGCGGCTCGCCGCGCGCGATCTTCTCGAGAATCACGCGGCGGTCCCGCTCGAGGAGATCACGGCCCGACAGCGTCCCTTCGACGAACCTCCGGTCCTTCCGCTCGCGCTGAAGGAGGACATCCGTCTGCGTGGCGGACTCGTCGGGCGCCCCGGGTTCGGCGGTGAGGCGCTCGCGCTCCGCGGCGCTCTCCTTCGCGCGCTTCTTCCGGGGCGCGAGCGCTGACCGGAACGCCGCCCCCGCTCCGAGCGCGGCGAGGGCGAGGGATCCGGCGAGGGAGGCACGGCGCTCCTGGGCTGCCGCCTCGCGCGCCGGCGCGAGCGAAACACCGAGGACGAGCGTGCCGGCGCGCTCGCCTTCGGAGCTCACCGTGGCGCGCGCAATGCTCGTCTCGCCCACCGCGGGCGCCTGCCAGACCGCCTCCGGGAGCCCGGCGTGGTTCAGGACCACGATCGACATGAGCGGACGGCCCGCAACGAGGTCCTTGACCGTTTCCAGAGCGCCGTCCGCGTCGTGCGCGACGAGGAGTGAGCCGATCGCCGCCGCCGCCCGGCGCGCGGCCGCATCCGCCTCGCGGCTGGCCGCCTCGAGGGCGCGCGCCTCGGCTCCCCCGGCGCGCACGGCGAGGATCGCCGCCGCGGTCAGGCAGGCGAGAGCGGCAATCAGCCAGGCGCGACGCCCGAAAACCACGCCGATCACTTTACGCCTGCCGATTCCCCCCTCAGCGGTCGCGGCCGGAGGCGAAGCTCGCGAGGTCGGCCAGGAGGCCGGCGCCGCCTTCGAGGTCCCGGGCTGCCTCGCGCGCCGCGGCGAGCGCGAGATCGCGTTCGCGAAGCGCGCCCGCGAGACCGAACACCGCCGGATAGGTGAGCTTGTCCTGCGCGGAGTCCTTTCCGGCCGTCTTGCCGAGCGTCTCCGAGGTCTGCGTGACGTCGAGGAGGTCATCGGCGATCTGAAAGAGAAGCCCGAGAGCTTCCCCGTAGCGGGTCACGCCGAGGAGGCGGTCGGCGTCCGCGCCCGCGTGGAGGGCCCCGAGCTCGAGGGACAGGCGGATGAGCCGCGCCGTCTTCAGCGAATGGATGCGGCGAAGGAGGCCGGAGCGCTGGGCGTCCGGAACCGACGTGCCCGTCGCAGCGAGGTCGAGAGCCTGCCCGCCCGCCATCCCCTGAACGCCGATCGCCGCGGCCGTCCACGCCACCGCGAGCGCGCGCCGCGCCGAAAAAGAGTCGCCGGACGGCCGTGTCGCGAGAAGCTCGAAACCCAGGCTCTGCAGCGCGTCCCCCGCGAGAAGAGCCGTCGCCTCGCCGAAGACGACATGGCACGTGGGCGTTCCGCGCCGCAGCGCATCGTCGTCCATGCAGGGCAGGTCGTCGTGGATGAGCGAATACGTGTGGAGGAGCTCGAGCGCCGCGGCCGCCTCCAGGGCGTCGTGGGGCAGACGTTGCGGCCCTGCAAACTCGGCTCCCGCGAGAAAAAGGAGCGGCCGCAGCCTCTTGCCGCCCGCGAGGACGCTGTAGCGCATCGCGGCGACGAGGCGGGTGGGCTCGAAACCCTCTACGGGCAGGACCGAAAGGAGAGCATTCTCGACGTCCAGACGCCTGCCCTCGAGGAAGGCCGGCAGACCCACGGCGCCCCTCGCGCCCTTCATCGCTCCGGTTCTTCCCCGTCCAGGGCGTCCTCATCCAGCTCGTCGTCGAGGGGCGCCGTGACGAGGGCGTCCGGCGTCTCCTTCAGGACGACGTCCACGCGCTTCTCGATCTCGTCGATGCGGCCCCGGCAGAAGCGCGACAGCGCGACGCCCTCTTCGAAAAGGACGAGGCTCGCCTCGAGCCCTTTCTCGGGGTCCTCCAGCTCGGTGACGATGTCCTGAAGGCGTGAGAGCGCCTTCTCGAAGGTCAGGTTCTTCGGCAGGCTCTCGGACTTCCCCCTACTCATGATCCACCTCCGTGGAGACAACCCGCGCCCGAAGGCGGCCCCGCGCGAGGCGGACCCGAACGCCGTCTCCCGCCGTGACGCGCGCGGCGTCCGTGACGGGCGCCGTTTCTCCCTCCCGCGTGACCACCGCATAGCCGCGCGCGAGCACGCGCAGCGGGCTCAGCGCCTCGAGTCGGCCTGCTGCAACGGAGAGTTCCTTCTCCGCGAGTTCGACGCGCTTGGCCATGCGGTCAACTGCTGCGCGGTGGTCCCGGGCGAGATTCTCCCGCCGAAGGGGCAGGGCGGCGCGATCGGGCCACCCGCGAAGCTTCCCGTCGACGCGGGAAATTCTTTCTTCGAAAAGCGCGGGGAGGCGCCTCAGCGAGGCCAGGAGGCTGCGCCGCGCGGCGCGCGTCTCGCTTCCCTGCATCCGCACGCGCGACGCAAAGGCGGCGAACACCGGAGCGAAGCGAAGGAGTCGCGAGCGTCCCTCCGCATTCTTCCTTCTAAGAATCTCTCTTAGGTTCTTCTCTTCCTGGGCGAGGCGCTCCTCGAAACGGTCCAGCCGCTCGACGACGATCTCCGCGGCCTGCGACGGCGTGGCCGCCCGGACGTCGGCCGCGAGATCGGTGAGCGTGATGTCCACCTCGTGGCCGACGGCGGAAATCACAGGGGCCCGCGACACGGCGACGGCGCGAACGACCGTCTCGTCGTTGAAGGCCGCGAGATCCTCGGACGACCCGCCGCCTCGCGCGAGGATGACGACGTCCGCGGATTCTGCGAGTCGGGAGAACGCCGTGAGCGCTCGCACGATCTCGCCGGGCGCCGCCGCCCCCTGGACCGAGGCCGGATAGATCGTGACGTGCGCGACGGGAAAACGTGCTCCCAGCACCTTGAGAATGTCGTGCAGGGCGGCCCCGTGGCGCGACGTCACGACGCCGATACGCCGCGGGAGGAGCGGCAGCGGGCGCTTCTTCGCCGGGTCGAAGAGCCCTTCGGCCTGCAGGCGCGCCTTGAGCTGCGCGAAAGCGAGGGCGATTCCACCAGCACCCACCGGAACCAGCTCGAAGATCTTCAGCGAAAGCTCGCCTCGCGGCACGTAGATCTCGGGGCAGCCGCGAGCAAGGACAAGAAGACCTTCTTCGAGAGTGAATGGAATGCGGCGGAAGTCGCTCGCGAACAGCTTCACTTTGACGATCGCGTCCGCCTCTTCATCCTTCAAAGAAAAATACCGGTGTCCGCCCGCGCCCTTGGGCCCCATGTCGCCAGAGAGCTCGCCTCGCACCCAAACCGTCGGAAAGCTGGCCTGCAGAAGGCCATTCATCCGGGAGACGAGCTGCGACACGGACATCGCGTGCGCCTCCGAACCCATCTCGCCGAAGGACATCTGCGTCTCACCGACCCGGCGGGCGGCCGGGCGCCTGAAGCCGTACGGGCGCGCGGGAAACCTCGACGACATCGGTCGATTCTAGTCGGCGGCCGCCTGGCCGGTGCGCCCGGCGAATGGGAGCGTCGCGACGACGAGCGTCGCCATGAGGATCTCGACGTCGCCGAAGTTGTACTCGAACAGCCCCGCGACCGCGACGGCCGCCATCGCCGCGATCGCGCCACGCGCCACGCCCCGCTCTCGCGCCCCTCGGAAGGCGCGGAGTCTCCGGATCGCGCACCGGAAGAACGCCACGAGAAACGCGAGGTACGCGAGGAGCGACGGGATGCCCGTCTCGGCCGCGATCATGACGAGGTTGTTGTGGAGATGTCCCGGGTGCGGGTCCACGAACCCGGGCTTTCGATAGACCGGATACAGCGTCTTCACGCGGCCGGGTCCGACACCGAAGAGCGGATGGTCGGCGACCATCGCCCCGCCCGCCTTCCACATCACGAGCCGGTCCCGCATCGTGACGTCCGTCGGGTCGAACGAGGAGACGAAGCGGTCGCGCACCGACTCGGGCATCGTGAAGAAGAACGCCGCCAGCACGACCGGCATCGCAAGGGCGACGCGCGGCCGCACCGCGAGGGCGAGCGCGATGGCTGCGATCCCCAGGCCGAGATACGCGCTCCGCGTGAGCGACAGGACCATCGCGAGGGCGCCCGCTGCCGCGAGGGCGAGGTCTGTCACCCGCGCGCGGTCGCTCCGGCCCCGCGTCGCGCCCCGACCGGCGAGGAGGGGGACGAAAAGGAGGAGGAGCCCCGCATACGTCATGTAGACGGACAGCCCGCCGGTCACGCGCTCGCCGAGGTTGTCCGCTCCGGAAAGCCATTCGACGAAGCCGCGGAGGACGAGATAGAGAGTCGTGAGGCGCCAGGCGTCCACGAGGAGCGACACGTCCGCATCGTCTTCGAGGAGCGCCGCCGCGAAGACGACGAGAAGGAAAGTGCCGAAGCCCTTGATCTGGACGAGCGACTGAGAGGGCAGGGTCGAGAAGAGGCAGGCGAGGACCGAGAGGAGCACGAACGCCCCGATGGGCGCATGGAGCGGTGTCGTGCGCGCGAAGGGCCCGAGGAAAAGCTCGCCCGCGGCCCGCGCGCGCAGCCGCCAGGCGAGAGCGCTCGCGAGGCACAGGCCGAGACAGACGTTCGCCGCGGCCACGCCGGGCACGAAGCCGACGCCGAGCAGGAAGAAGACGAAGGTCGCGCGCTCGAGGCCGTGGCGGCGGGCGACCGGTTCGGGGAGGAACCTCAGGGAGGATCAGGCCATCCGGGCGTCCGCCGGAAGGGCCTCCTCGACGAGCATCACCGGAATGTCGGAGACGATCGGATAGACGCGCCCGCACGCCGCGCACGAAAGCCCCTCCGTCACGACGGGCTCCTCGTCCTTCAGGCTCTCACGGTACTTTTCGATCACGGTTTTCGCGACGTCGGCTTTCAGGAGGCACAGCGTCACGGGGGGACGCGCGTCGCAGGCGGGACACGCGAGGATGTCGAGGAGCTCCTTGTCGACGGCCATGACGCAATCCTAGCAGGACCCAGCTACCGGGCCGCTCCCGAGCCGGCCCGCGCGAAAGCCCCGTCCACGGCCGCCCGGATGTCCGGAATCCCGGTCCTGTCCCAGCGGAGCCAGGCGCCGTTCACGAACATCCACGGCGTGCCGACGACGCCCGCGCGGATGCCGCTCCTCTTTTCGAGGAGGACCTCCGCCGCAAAGCGGCCGCCGTCGAGGTCGGCCGAGAAGCGCGCCGGATCGAGGCCTGCGTCGACGGCGTACTTCTTGAGCGAGGGAACGTCCAGAGCCTTCTGGTTCCGGAAGAGAATCCCCGCGTATTCGAAGAACCGGCCCTGCGCTCGCGCGGCGGCGGCGGCCTCGGCGGCCTTCTGCGCGAACTCGTGAGACGGCATGGGGAAGTTGAGAAATACGTAGCGCACGCGGTCGCCGTAAGGCTTCAGAGCCTCCTCGATCGCCGCCCACATCTGTCCGCAGCGGGGGCACTCGAAGTCCGCCCACTCGACGACCGTGACGGCCGCGTTCTCGCTCCCCCGCGACGCTCCCAGGGACACGTCGAGCGACAGCACCGGGGGCGCCGGCATCTCGGCCGCGACCTTCTCATCGAAATAGAGGTTGCGGCGCACGCCGAACGCCGCCGCGTCGAGCCGCGTCGCGGCCGAAGCCCGTGTGATCCGTCGGCCGCCCACCGTCGCGAGGACGGCGTCTTTCGGGAGCGGGGACGCGTTGGGGTCCGCGCCCATCGTGACCGCGAACCGCTCCCTCAGCGAGCGCACGAACGCCGCTTCCCGCCGGGCACGACCGTCGCCCTCGACTTCGCGCTCGAGGGCCGGCCTCAGCGTCTCGAACGGCATCGGGTTGCCCCGTTTCTTCCACTTCTCGTACGCGGCGCGGACGTCCGCCTCGGCGGCCGGGGGCGTCGGGCGCAAGACCTCGGCCTCGAGCAGCCCGGCGAGCGGCACTTTTCGGCGCTCCGCTTCGAGCTCGAGAAGCGTACCGTCGATCTCCGCCTGGAGCGCGGCCCGCCGCGCGCCCGCGACCGCGGCCTCCAGTCCCGCTCGCCGGGCGCGGAGGGACTCGTCGAATTCGGCGGCGGCGGCCGGCGTGCCGTCCACCGTCGCGAGAATCCCGTTCGGGGCAGGCGTGTTGCAGGGCGGGAGTGCCGCCTTCACGGCGCCGCACGGCAGGTCGGCCGCGGGCGTCGGGCTTTGCGCGAAAAGCGAGGCGGACAGCGCAAGGGCCAGAAGGATTCCGGGTGTCGAACGTTTCACGGGCGCGGTCCCTGCCTTTCCTCGGCCCCGGTCCTGAGACAGTCCTCGGCCCGCTTACTCCAGCCGCTCCTGGATCGATGCGATCGCGCGGGCCTTTCCCGTCGCCTCGTCCACGTCCACGATCGCGCCGCACATGCGGACGTCGCGCGTGGCGGTCTCCATCGAGCGCGGCGTCTGGTAGAGGAACTTCTCGAGGATCGCCTTCGGGTCGAAGCCGATGATCCCTTCGTAGGCCCCGGTCATGCCCGCGTCGCCTTGATACGCGGTGCCTCTCGGCAGGATGCGCGCGTCCGCCGTCGGCACGTGCGTGTGCGTGCCGATGACGAGCGACGCGCGACCGTCGAACCACCAGCCGACAGCCTGCTTTTCGGACGTCGCCTCTGCGTGGATGTCGACGACCACGACCTTCAGGTCCGGCCGCTTCGCCTTCATCTCGGCGAGCGCCTCGTCGCCCACGCGGAACGGCGAGTCGGTGTTCGCCATGAAGACCTGCCCCTGCAGGTTCAGGACGCCCACGGGAATGCCGGACGGCGTGTCCTGGATCGCCCACCCACGGCCGGGGTTGCCGGGCGGATAGTTCGCGGGGCGGAGCAGGTTCTCGAGGTCGTTGAGGAGCGGGACGAAGTCCTTCTTGTCCCAGATGTGGTTGCCGGAGGTGAACACGTCGATCGGCAGCTTCGAGAGGTCCGCGAACAGCTCGGCCGTCACGCCGAATCCCCCGGCCGCGTTCTCGATGTTCACGACCGTGAAGTCGATGCGCTCCCGCCCGATGAGCTTCTCGAGAAGCGAGAGCGCCTTGCGTCCGGGCTTCCCGACCACATCTCCGATGAACAAGAGCTTCATGTACCGGCCTGCAAAGTTTCTTCGAAGGTGAATCGGGCGTCGGGCCCCTCTTTCCTTCTAAGAAGATCATTTCTCTTACTTCGCAAAATCAACGGCCCTGGTCTCCCGGATCACCGTAATTTTTATCTGCCCCGGATACTGTAATTCCGCCTCGATGCGCTTGGCGAGATCCTTCGACATCCACAGGCACTCGTCGTCCGTGACCCTCTTGGCGTCCACGATGACGCGCAGCTCGCGGCCCGCCTGGATCGCGAACGTGCGCTCCACGCCCTTCATCCCGTCCGTCATCTTCTCGAGCTTCTCGAGGCGCTTGACGTAGGTCTCGAGGATCTCGCGGCGCGCGCCGGGACGCGCGGCCGAGATGGCGTCGGCCGCGTTCACCAGCACGGCCTCGATCGTGCGGGGCTCATAGTCGCCGTGGTGGCACTCCATGCCGTGGATGACGGCCTCCGTCTCGCCGTACTTCTTGAGAATCTGCCGACCGAGCTCGAGGTGAGTGCCCTCCTGCTCGCGGTCGATCGCCTTCCCGATGTCGTGGAGGATCCCGGCGCGCTTGGCCACGGCGACGTTGGCGCCAAGCTCGCTCGCGAGGTGGCATGCGGCCCAGCCGACCTCCTTGCTGTGCTGGAGGACGCTCTGGCCATAGCTCGTGCGGTACTTCAGCCGCCCGAGCAGCTTGACGACCTCCGGGTGCAGGTCGGCGATGCCGAACTCGAAGGCGGCGGCCTCGCCCGTGGCCTTGATGTCCTGCCACAACTCCTCGCGGACCTTCTCGACGACCTCCTCGATGCGGGCCGGATGAATGCGGCCGTCCTGGATCAGGCGCTCGAGGGCGCGGCGCGCGACCTCGCGGCGGATCGGGTCGAACGAGGAGAGGAGGATCGCCTCCGGGGTGTCGTCGATGATGATGTCGACGCCCGTCGCGGCCTCGACGGCGCGGATGTTCCGGCCTTCGCGGCCGATGATGCGCCCCTTCATGTCGTCCGACGGCAGATCGAGGACGGAGACGGTCGTCTCGACGACGTGCTCGGACGCCATGCGCTGGATCGTCATCGAGAGCAGGCGCTTCGCCTTCCAGTTCGCGCTCTCGACGGCATCTTCTTCGATGCGGCGGACGAGTCCGGTCGCCTCGAGGCGCGCCTCGTTCTCGAGCTCGCGGATCAGGTCCCGCTTCGCCTGCTCGGCCGTCAGGCCCGCGATCTTCTCGAGCTTGTCGCGCTGCTCGAGAACGATCGCGTCGGCTTTCCTGTGCGCCTCGGCCTCGACCTCTTCGATCTGCTTCTCGCGCCTCGTGAGGTTCTGCGCGCGATTCTCGGAGTCCAGCTCGCGCTTCTCGGCGGCGATGATCTTCTTGTCGAGCGTCTCCTCCTTCTGAAGGAGCCGCTTCTCCTGATCGAGCAGCTCGGCCCTCCTCCGGGCGGCCTCCTGCTCCGCGGACTCACGCGCCTTGAGCGCGCGCTCCTTCGCGTCGAGCTCGGTCTTCTGGGCGGCGGCTTCGGCGCGCCGGACAGCGGCCTCGGCGGCGAGCTTCGCTTCCTCGAGCTTCTTGCGGGCCTCGAGCTCGGCTTCGGCCTTTGCGATGGATGCCGTGCCCCGGGCTTTCAGCGCCCAGATGAGCGCGCCCAGCGCGAGCACCGCGAGCACGGCCTCGACAGCGATGATTTGAATGGAGTTCACGGGTCGGTCCCCCTCGATCGATCGTTCTTTCGAGGGTGATCCGGTTCGAAGCTAGACGCGATCCCGAAAAGGTCTCCCGAAACTGGCGCGATAAAGGCGCCCCACCTCGGCCGTGTGGGCAGTGTCGATTGAACCCGTCAAAAGACAGGGGGAGCGCCCGGGGCAGACCATTAGTTCCCCCGAAGGGGCATCACAGGACGGCCCTGTAACGGTGGCTCCACGATGGAAATATCGGTTCAAAGACATATCCCATTCACGCACCGCGCAGGGTGCCAAGCGATTCACTGCCGGCCCTCGCCGGAACGGCCCGAGGAGACGTCTTCAGGATCTCGTCGAGTTTTTCGACGAGACGGGTCGCGCGCTTCGCCACCCGCCCCGGATCACCCTCGGAGCCTGACTTGGAACGGAACTGGTAGAACTCGTCGGAGATGTTGAGCGCCGTCAGGATGGCGATCTTCGCCGCGTCCACGGTCGGCGCGTGCTCGGAAACCTCGCGCATCTTCTTGTCCACGAAGGTCGCGAGCTCCCGGATGTACGCAGGATCCCCCGCGGCGCGGACGGAGTACGTCTGGCCGAAGATTTCCACCTGCGTCACGGACGGTTTGGGCGCCATCTTCTTACGCGGCGACCGGTGCACGCCGCGTTCCGAGAATAACACGCGGGGTCAGGACGGACGGGGCGGCCCGGTCGTCTCAACGCGGTTCGTCCAGGAACAACTGGACCTCGCGGAAGAGCTGCATCCTGTTCCGCTCCATCATCACGAAATGCGTTCCCTCACCAACGACCACGTATCGCTTGATCGGAGCGCCGGACAATCGAGAGAAGATGTTCTGCGACATGTAAGCCGGTGCTTCGATGTCCCACTCCGCGTGCACGAGCAGCACGGGCACTCTGATCTTCGAGGGATCGTAGTACCGGGTGTCCGCTCCCCAGAACCGCTGGTTGTCGTCGAGGACGCCGTTCGGCGCCCGCAAT
>JBGPDK010000076.1:0-14942 GCA_041482235.1 Thermoanaerobaculia bacterium
CGCCCATGAGCTTGACGTCGACGTCGAGCGGCTTTTCGGTCGCGTTCGTGAGCATGAGGTTCGTCCGGAAGGAGCCGTTCGAACGCACGCCGGCGATCGATCGCGCGTGGTCGCTCGTGATGAGGTCGTTGTGCTCCGTGGCCCGAAGCTGCTGGCCGAATGTCCCCTGGCCGCTCGGCGTTCCGGTGTTGCTGTCGACGACGAGAGTCGGCACGTTCGACGTGATGCGCACGCCGCCGAAGTCGTCGCCGATCCCGAAGAAGGAGCCGAGGAGGTCGTCGATCTTGACCGTCGCCCCTGCGGGCACGGTGATCGTGCGCTCGATGCCGTCGCGGCCGTCGCGGTCGTGCCCGAGGAACTTGATCGTCACCGTCGCGTCGGCGGTGCCGAAGTTCGAGAGCGTGAGGCTCGTCGTGAAGAAGCTGCCGTTCAGTCCGGCCTTGCGGGCTGCGGATGACAGGTGGAAGTCGTTCGCCTGGCCGGCGGCGGCCGAGTCTTCCCCGAACTCGACTTCGATGCGCGTCGCGTCGAGCGAGCCGTCGGTTCGCGCCGCGCCCTTGACCTGGACCATGGAGCCGACGGCGAGAGCGCCGTCCTCCTGATCGATGCGCGTCGTCGTCGTGATGTGGATGGTGCGGCCGCTCACGACGGCGTCTCCGATGAACCCGGCGGTGGCTGGAAGCGACTCGACGGCGCCGCGGAACTCCGTGGGAGCGGGCGTGCCGGCGGGCTGCGCGAACTTGACCTCGATCTTCGTGGCGTCGATCGAGCCGTCCGAGCGGGTGGTCCCCTGGACTTCGACGAACGCGCCGACGGCGGGGGTACCGTGCTCCGCATCGATGCTGGTCGCCGCCGTCACGTGCACTGTCTTTCCCGACACCTTCCAGTCGCCGGCGAAGCCGGTTCCGGGCAGCGACTCGATGGCGCCCCGGAAACTCTTCTCGCCCGCCGGAATCCCGCCCGGTGCGCCGGACTTCAGCTCGATCCGGGTCGCGTCGATCGAGCCGTCCGTGCGCGCCGTGCCCTTCACCTCGACGGACGAACCGACGGCGAAGGTCCCGCCCTCCGAGTTGAGGACAGTGGACGCCGCCACGTGGACCGTCTTGCCGCCGACGGTCCAGTCGCCGACGAGGCTCGCGGTTCCGGGCAGCGCCTGGACAGCGCCGACAAAGTCGTTCTCCGGCTCCGCGGGATTCCCTCCACCGCCCGGCGCGGCGCTCTTCACCTCGATCCGCGTGGCGTCGACCGAGCCATCCGCCCGGAGAGAACCCTTGACCTCAACGACGGCTCCCACCGCCGCGGCGCCAAGCTCCTGTTTGATCTCCGTCGTGGCCGTGACGTGCACGGTCTTGCCGGCGACCGTCCAGTCGCCCGTCAGGCCGGACGAGGGCAGGGCCGAGATCGTCCCGGTGAAATCGAAGACGCCCGCCGCGGCGGCCGCGAAGCCGAGGAGCGCGAAAGCGGCGAGAAGAGGCACGAATCCCAGTACTCCACGAGCACGCATGATGATCCTCCTTGAGTTGTCGACGAACAGTGTTGATTAACGAGTTGCTGTTACTTGACGCTGCTCGACACGACCGCGTACGCGTCGAGCCTTCCCCAGCCGAAATTTCCGACGGACAGCTTCACGCCGTGGGAGAGAGCGTTGACGAAGTCCCCCCAGCCGATGCCGGGATCCGTCTGGTTCAGAAGCGCCGCGGCGCCGGCCACGAACGGCGCGCTGAACGAAGTCCCCCAGCCGGCCGCGTAGAGGCCAGCCGGATACGTCGTGATGATCTCTTCGCCGGGAGCCGAGAGATCGGCGACGCTGGACCCCCGGTTCGAGAAGACGCTCTGCTGGTCGAGGAGGTCCGTCGACGCGACGCCTACGACGTTGTTGAAGGAAGCGGGATACCGCCTCGTCACGAGCCCCTCGTTGCCCGAGGCCGCCACCAGGAGGACGTCATGCTCATACGCGTACTCGATCGCCCGCTGGAGCTCGATCGACGCGTCCGGAAAGCTGAAGCTCATGTTGATGACGCTCGCGCCGTGGTCCGCCGCGAAATAGATGGCGCGGAGAATGTTGCAGAGGTCCGTCGTCCCGTCGGCGTTGAAGGCTTTGAGCGGCATGATCTTCGCCGTGGGCGCCACGAGGTGGACGATGCCCGCCACCATCGTGCCGTGCCCGAAGGCGGACGGGAGGGGCGTCCCTTCGAGGATGTGCGCGGTCGACTGGTCCAGGAGCGCGAGCGTGGAGCCGCTCAGGACCTGTGTCGTCTGGGCCTCGAGGATGTGCGCGGTGGACTGCTCGAGGATGTGCGCGGTCGACTGTGTCAGGTCGTTGATCTCGTTCGGGATGCCCGGGAGGTCGCGCGTGAAGTCGTAGCCGTCGACGAGGGAGGCCTTCAGCACGGGGTGGTTCGGGTCGACGCCCGTGTCGATGATCGCGACGATGCCCCGGCCGGTCGCGAGCCTAACCTGCGTGGGCGCGGTCCGCACGAGCGCTGCCGCGGGCTGGTTCACATAGGCGTCCCGCGCGGAGGCGCCGTAGAAGTCGACGAGCGCGCGGTTCGCGACGGCCTCGAGAATATGCGCCGTGGACTGCGCCAGGCCGGATGTCGCGGTCTGCGGCGCCTCGGGCAGGGAGACGGCGCGGTCCGGCTCGACGGCGAGGACCTCGGGGTCCGTGAGGAGCTCGGACTGAAGCGAAGCGGAAGTGGCGACGTTGCCTGGGGAAGGCGCGACGAGGAACACCCCCGGGGTATTCATCGACATGACGACGTCGAGCCCGTGGCGCTTCGCGAGGACCGTGACGTCGGCGGCGGAGGTGCGAAGGATGAGCTCGTCGGCGGCGGCGGGACGCGCGAGCGGCGCGACCACGAGCGTCAGGACGCAGGCGGTGGTGAAGGCGGTCGCTTTCCTCACGCGTCTCACTCTCATCGGTGGGTAGTGACGCGATCTCACCGCGCGCTCCGGTTCCGGGGTCTCGAGGACTTCCGGGTCTTGTGCTTGGGTGTTTCCGGCGGGGCGTCGGGCGACCCGGCACGCAGCCGGTTGAGAGCGACCTCGATGTTTCCCGTGTCCGAAACGGGGACGTGCAGCCGGAGGTGCTTCGCCGGCGCGTAGCCGAGCTGGAACTCGCCGAACTCGTTGCTCACGGCGCGCGCGACGACTTCCTCGTCGGACGTGAGGACGATGGGGACGTGGGAGACGGAGCGCTCCGGATCGCGGCGGTTCGCGATCTGGCCCACCACGGAGACGCGGCGCGTGTCGGGCTCGGACTCCATGCGGAGGTCCACGTAGTAGTCGCCCGCGCGGTACATGGCCTGCCGCGTCACGCGCTGCCGGCTTCGGACGCCGACGAGCTGCGGCTCGGCAAAGCTGTCGTAGACGAGGCGGGCGAGGACCTGCGGGAGAATCCGCACCCGCTCGGGACGCTGCAGGTCGAAAATGGCCCGGGCCGAACGAAGCGTTCGCTCCGGCACCTCGTACGCCGCCTCTCCGCGGGCGACCTCGGCCACGGCCCCGAAGAGGTCGCGGGCGTGCCGGCACCGCCGGCATCCTGCCAGGTGGAGATCCATCGCCTCGGGGGCAAGAGCCTTGCCGCGCACCTGGTCGATCCACTCGGCGTCGCTGAAGTGCTTGTTTTTCAATATCTTGTCTCGATCGCAGTGGTCCTTGAAGAAGCCTGTCATGTAAGGAGGGGCCTCAGCGGACCCGAAAGATATAGGGGATTGCATTTTTTCTCTCGGTGTCGGGTCCTGAAGGAGCCTCACCTTGTAAGAGTCACGGCGGGCCCTAAGAAGATAGTGGCCGCGAGACAAACGGGTCTCCATGGCCCCCCGCGCTTCCCGTCAGGACGAACGGTGCCCAGTGGTACGGGTGAGGATGTGTCTCCCGGAGGCTCCGCATGGCGTGGCGCACGGCCTCCGCACGGTCCGGCGCGAGACGCAGCCGTTCGTAGAACGTCTTCATGAAAAGCGCCGTGGTCTCGTCATTCACGTCCCACAGGGTCCCGAGGACCGAGTGCGCTCCCGCGTAGAGAAGCCCGCGCACGAGCCCGAGAAGCTCGTCGCCGCCCACGATGACGTTCAGCCCCGTGCCGCAGCCGCTCAGGGTGACGAGCTCCGCGGAGAGCTGGAGCTGATAAAGGTCGAACAGGCTCAGCTCGGACCCCCCGAGGCGGATCGACGAGAACATCGGATTGTCCTGCCGGAAGAGGCCGTGCGCGGCGATGTGGACGTACCGTGCCGTGGAGCCGTGCTCCTCGAGGCGCTCCCTCGTCGCCCTCTCGCCCAGGAAGAGGCGCGCGTTCGGGAGAGTCGCGGCCACGGCGCGCACCTCGCCGAGGATGTGCGGCGTCGCCTCGTCGGGCAGGCCCAGAACGAGAGACTCGCTGCGAAAGCGCGCGGGCTTCGTCACGCAAAGCGCGTAGACGCTCGCGCTCGGGGCGTACGACACGGCGAACGCGTCGGCGAGGGCGGTGGTCCCGTCGTGGAGGGCGTGGAACGGCAGATAGTGAAGGAAGCCGTGGGGGACCACGACGACATGGCTGCCCGTGAGCCGTGCCCGGGCGGGCGCGACGAGGAGGTCGTCGAGGGTTCTGAGGTGCGCGTGCGTCGCGGCCTCGAGGGCCGCACCGAACGTCCGGACGTACGAGGCTCCCAGCCGAAGCTTCGAGAGCTGGAATTTGAGGAGCTCGAAGTGCTCGCGCACCGCCGCGACATCGCCCACGGGCACGAACGTCAGAGAGCGCCGGTCGAGGACGCAGGCCACGAAGCGGTCGCCGAGCCGCGTGTACTCGAGGATCGTCGTTCCCGGCGCGAGCGTGTCGCGGATGGCCTCGAGGCGCAGCGTACCGGCGTTCTGGAGCGCGCGAAACTCCTCCTGGCCGCGGCCCGTGGCTCGCAGGACCACCGTGAGATTCCGCTCGGTAAGGGCCGCGCGCCGGCGGAGAGCCCGCACGGTTCCCCGGAAGCGGCTTTCGTCCCCCTCCTGCAGCGCGCGCAACCGCCGCTGCGTCCAGTTCAGCTCCTCGCGCAGGCGCTGGACGGTCCGCACGGCGCGCCCGCGGCGCGCGCCGGTTCCCGGCAGGAGATGGGCACGGAACGAGATGAGATCCGCGAGACTGCGGGACTTCGCCTCCTCGACGTAGGAAAACGCCGCAGCGCGCCGGGAGGCATCCGGCCGCCCCCGAAGGCTCAGGCGGACAAGGGCCTCGTAAATCCCGAGCTTGTCCTCGAAAAAGGCGATCTTCAGCTCCTCGCCCTCGAGGTGGCCGCGCAATCCTTCGAGCCGCGCGCGCGCCCGCCGGTACATCCGGGCGGCCTCCGGGCGCTCACCGCGCGCCTCGAGCACCTGCCCCGCGACGTAGAA
Source organism: Thermoanaerobaculia bacterium (assembly GCA_041482235.1). Classification (GTDB taxonomy): domain Bacteria; phylum Acidobacteriota; class Thermoanaerobaculia; order UBA5066; family UBA5066; genus Fen-183. The sequence continues at coordinate 5,356 of JBGPDK010000076.1, forward strand.
CGCCTGGTAGATCGAGGCGGGCGCGTCCTCGCCCTCGAGCCGCCGCAGGGCGCGGCGGGCGCTCGTCCACGCGCGCGCCGTGTGACCGGTGCGGAGGTCGATGCGCGCGAGGAGAAGATCGCACAGGGCGGCTTTTCCGGAGAGCGCCGTCCGGGAGAAGAACGCGAGCGCCTTCTCGCACAGTCGCCGCGCCCTGCGGAGCTCCCCGGTCTCGAAGAGCACGACCGCCTGATAGAGAGGGATGAGCGACGGCCAGAGGCGGTTGTGCTCCTTCACGAAGAGCTTCCGCGCCCGCGCGAAGAGCGCGAGAGAACGAGGGGCGTCGCGGTCGTGGCGCGCGGCGACGGCGAGGAAGAGGAGGGCCTTGGCGGCCTCGTACCGCGTGCCCAGGGCTTCGAATCTGCGGAAGGCGCGCTCGGCGAGGGACCGGCCCCGCTCGACGAGGTTCAGCTCCAGGAACATCTCGGACTGGTCGAGGTCGCACAGCGCTTCGTGGTAGCGGTCCCCGAGACGCGCCGCCAGGCGCCGGGCGTCCTCGTAGAGCTCGATGGCGCGCGTGTACTCGCCCCGCAGGTAGAAGAGGTAGGCGATGTTGTAGTCGACTTCCGCCACGAGAAGGGGGAGTCGGTGCCGTTCGCAGAACGCCCGCGCCTCACGGTAGGTTCTGAGGGCCGCCTTGAAGTCGTTCCGGCTGATCTCGCAGACGGCGCGGTTGCGGAGCGCGATCGCGACGTCCTGGGGCTGCCCCCTGAGGCGAAACTCCTGGAGCGAGCCCCGGTAGAGCGTGAGCGCCTCCTCGAAGCGGTCCTGGCGGTAGAGGATGTTCGCGACGTTGAGATCGAGGCGGGCGAGGCGGAGCCGGTCGCCGCTGCGCGCGAACACGTCCCGCGCCCGCCGCGCCCACGAGAACGCCTGCCGGTATCGACCGAGGTAAATGAGAGCCTGGAGGGCCGCGCTCCGGGTGAGGGCGACCTCGAAGTCGAGACCGAGGCGGCGGAAAAGGCGGTTCGCGGCGACGAACGCGACGCGCGCCCCCTCGTAGCGGCCGCGTGCGAACGCGATATGGCCCTCGGCGCGAAGGGCGAGAGCCCACCCGCGGGGATCGCCGACGCGCGCCGCGAGAAGCCGCGTCGCCCGGGCGAGCCGCGCGGCGCGGGAGACGTCGACACGCACCAGGCGGATCGTCTCCCGGTACAGCCATTCCACCCCGGGGAGCGCCTGTAGCCGGGCGTCTCCGAGGATGCGCCGCTCCGAGGGTCCCCCTTCCTGGAGCGCGTCGAGCCACGCGCGCCGGAGGCGTGCCGTGGCCGGCCCCGCCGCCCTCATGCCCGCCTCCTTTCAGCGCAGATCGCGCCCGGGCGCCGGGCGAAAGCGCGGGAGACGGTATTGTATCGGGGAGGAGCGCCGGGCCCAACGGTTCCGCCCGCCACATGAAGTCGTATCGCATCGCCGTGATCCCCGGAGACGGAATCGGCCAGGAGGTCGTACCGGAGGGAATTCGCGTGCTCGAAGCGGCGGGCGCGAAATTCGGACTCACATTCCGGTGGGACGAGCTGCCGTGGAGCTGCGCTTACTACGCGAAGACGGGACGGATGATGCCGGAGGACGGGCTCGACCAGATCCGTCATCACGACGCGATCTTCCTCGGCGCGGTCGGCTTCCCCGGCGTCCCCGACCACGTCTCGCTCTGGGGGCTCCTGATCAGGATCCGCCGGGGCTTCGACCAGTACGCGAACGTCCGCCCCGTGCGCCTCATGCCGGGCGTCCCCTCTCCCCTGCGCGGGCGCGCGGCGGGGGACATCGACTTCGTGGTCGTGAGGGAGAACAGCGAGGGGGAATACTCGATGCTCGGAGGGCGGTGCTTCGAGGGCACGGACGCCGAGATGGTCGTGCAGGAAAGCGTCTTCTCCCGGCGCGGCATCGACCGGATCATGCGGTATGCCTTCGAGCTCGCCCGCACGAGGCCGAAAAAGCATCTGACCTGGGCGACGAAGTCGAACGGCATTTTCCACTCGATGCCTTTCTGGGACGAGCGGGCCGAGGCCATCGCCAGGGATTTCCCTGACGTGAAGGCCGACAAGTACCACATCGACATCCTGACGGCGCATTTCGTCAGGAACCCGGACTGGTTCGACGTCGTCGTCGGCTCGAATCTCTTCGGCGACATCCTTTCGGACCTCGGGCCGGCGTGCACGGGCACGATCGCCATCGCGCCTTCGGCGAACCTGAACCCGGAGCGGGTCTATCCGTCGCTCTTCGAGCCGGTCCACGGCTCCGCTCCCGACATCGCCGGCCGGCGCCTCGCGAACCCCATAGGTCAGATCTGGTCGGGCGCGATGATGCTCGAGCATCTCGGGCACCGGGAGGCCGCGGACGCCGTTCTCGGCGCGATCGAGAAAGTCTTGAGGGATGGTCCGCGCACGCCGGACATGGGCGGCCGCGCGAGTACCGGGGACGTCGGCAAGGCGGTCGCCGGGGCGCTTTGAGCGCGCGGACGCGGGCGGCGGCGCGGCCTCGCGTTCAAGGCGAGCCGCCACGATTCGCGGGCGCGGCGATCAGAACGCGGACCGGCGATGCCGGGCTGCGGACGACGAAGCCGCACGGCTCGCCCCACGGCGTCACCACGCGCTCAACGACGCGTTCGCCGGGGGCCAGGATTTTCGGCGGCGCGAGACTCACGCGGAACGTCGAGGGAGACAGCGGCGGGCCGCCCGGTGGAGGCTCCGGCCGACGCGTGAGAGCGTAGCGTTGGACGATCGCGGCGATCCTGAGGCTGGCGTCCGGCCCGCCGTCGACCTCCGCCGGGCCCCGCAGCGACCAGCGGTGCGCGGCCTCGCCAAGCAGCGTCCCGCAGCCGCGGAACATCGTGAACGTCGGGTGCGCCTGAGGCCAGACGAGGCACGCGTCGCGCGCGCCGAGCGTCCCCGTGACCGCGACCGCACCGACGCCCGCGAGAGCCGCGATCCGTCTCGCTCGTTCCGGCGCGCTGCCCACGAGCGCGAGGAGTCCGGACGCGATCCCGAGCGCAGCCGGGCCCGTCAGGTAGACGTAACGATAGCCGTTGGGGTGGCCGGACTCCCCCTGCGCGATCGCGGAGACACCGGCCGCGACGGCATGCGCGAGAAGAAGGCCCGAGAGCTCGTCCCACGGCTTCAGGAACGCCCGCCCGAACCCGACGGCGAGGCACACGCCGAGAATAAGGCCCAGGCGGCTCCGGCCGGGCAGGTCGGCCCACGGCGCCGGGTCGGGAACGAACCACGGCGCGGCAAGTGCGTCGGCCATCGCTCCGAAGGGCGGGAAGACGGACTTCTGATACCGGATCTCCGACAGGACGTTGTGGTTTCCCGACCGGACGAAGTAGGGTGGGTCGCCGCGCGAACCGGGCAAGAAGAGAGGCGAGGCGACGAGCGCGAAGGCGCCCGCGAAGGCGGAGGCTCGAAGAATGCGCGTGAGGACGGGCTCGTCGTCGCCCGCGCGCATGGCCGCCCAGAGGACGAGCGCCGCTCCGGCGACCCACGCGACGAGGTACGCGTGCGCGCCGAGCCCGCACACGAGGCCCGCCGCGGCGGCGAGCGGGAGGCTGCGTCGGCGCCGCGCGTGAACAAGCAGAAGAGTCGCGACGTCCACGAGCGGAACCACGACGATCGCGACGGCCCAGCTCCAGCGGGAGATGATCAGTTGCCACCTCAGCCCTGCGAGGACGAGGGCCGCGAGCGTCCCGCCACCTCGGGGAAGGAGCGTCCGGCCGAGCAGGGCTCCGGTGAGGATCGACAGCGATCCGGCGAGTGCCGCGGGGAACCGGATCCCGGTGAGCGTGGTGCCCCAGAGCCCGAGCGACCAGCGGGAAAGCTCGAGGTACAGGACCCCGACGGTCGCGAAGGCCTTCCCGCCTCCGTAGGGCGCGGCGCGCAGCGGGCGGAGGAAGTCCCGAAAGGAGCCGTCGAGCTCGAGCGTCGGGGCGATCAGCGTCAGGTCGTCGAGGAGCGACGAGGGGGGCCTCCCGGCGAGATCCGCGAATCGCAGAGCCGTCCCCGCGACGACCGCGGCGAGCGTGAGGGCCACGAGCGTCCCTCGCCGGAAGGGAAGCGCCTCGAGGGGATCGCGGCCCGCCCGGGTTCCCTCGAACCAGGCGAATGCCCGGTAGGCAACGGCCGCACCGGCAGCCACCGCCCCGAGCGTCGCGATCCACATCCCGAGCCAGACGATCAGCCACGAGAGCTCCGGCTGGAATAGGACCGCCGGCCTGAAGGTCCTCACGGCGTTCACGAGGATCACGAATCCCACGATCGCCGCGAAGACCCGCCTTCCGGCTGGAGTCTGGACTCGGCGGCCTACTCCTTCGATACTCATGAGTGCCTGACCAGATTGTCAGGGGAGGATTCACATGAGAAGAACTCTTTTTCTCGCCCGCGTCCACACCCTCATCCTCGCCGCGCTCGTCCTCACAAGCTGCGCGTGGAAGAAAGACGTCGACCAGCTGAAGGCCGAGAACAAGACCCTCGGCGAGGAGAAGCAGCGCTCCCAGAGGGAGCTGGGCGCCGCGGGCGCGGCGACCGCCGAGATGCAGGCCACCCTCGACGAGGTGCAGAGAAGCCTCGAGGACCTGCGGGTCAAGGAGCTCAGGGCCGTCAAGACCTCGATCGCGGTCGCCCAGGAGGGCAAGACAGCCACCGCGCAGAAGCGCGACGAGCTGAAGACGGAGATCGAGGAGATCCGCAACTCCGTCAAGGCGAACCTCGCGAAGCTGTCGGCCCTGCAGAAACAGAACCGCGCCTTCGACGAAAAGGCCACGACGCTCGAGCGCCTCGTCGGAGAACTGCGCCGCTCCCTAGAGGAAAAGGAAGCGACCATCGCCGCGCTCGAGGGGAAGACGCTGGAGCTGACGAAGACGACGGAAGAGCTGCGGAGTGCCGTGAAGGAGAAAGAGGCGACCGTCAAGGAGAAGGAGGCCGTCATTGCAGACCGCGACACACAGATGTCGACCGCCTATGTCCTCATCGCGCCGCAGAGCGCCCTGAAGAAGGCCGGCCTCGTCGAGAAGAAGGGCTCCGTGCTGGGCCTCGGAGGAAACTGGCAGCGGACGGGACAGTTCGACGAAACGCTCTTCAAGCAGATCGACACCCGGAAGGAAACGGAATTCGCCGTGGGCGCCGCGCCGGACAAGGCGCGCGTCCTGTCGGATCATCCGAAGGACAGCTACACCCTTTCCGGGACGGGCCCGAAGGCGAGCACGCTGGCGGTGACCGACGCCGCGCGTTTCTGGCGGGGCAGCAAGTACCTCGTCGTCATGCTGCCGGACTGAGGCGCGTCTCCCGGTCGACAGCCGCGCCCGCGGGGAAACGCGGGCCCGGACGGGACGTCCGGACCCGCGAAAGGGTCAGCGCGGGAGAAGAGCGCTCGCGTCGTTCGAGACGTTGTCGATGCGCGAGGCGGCCGCCGCGAACGCGCCCTTCGTCGTCGACGTGGAGAGGACGAGGCGCGCGTCGTCGCCGGTGTCGGCGCCGTCGCCCAGCTCGCGCGGCGCGTCGTTCATCTGGCGCATTTCGAGAGGTTCGAGGTGAATCCGCGCGGAGCCCCGCTCGCGTCCGTCGGCGCCCATGAGCTTGACGTCGACGTCGAGCGGCTTTTCGGTCGCGTTCGTGAGCATGAGGTTCGTCCGGAAGGAGCCGTTCGAACGCACGCCGGCGATCGAGCGCGGCCGGTTGCTCGTGATGAGGTCGTTGTGCTCCGTGGCCCGAAGCTGCTGGCCGAACGACCCCTGGCCGCTGGGCGTTCCGGTGTGGCTGTCGACCACGAGGGTCGGCACGTTCGACGTGATGCGCACGCCGCCGAAGTCGTCGCCGATGCCGAAGAAGGAGCCGAGGAGGTCGTTGATCGTGAGCGTCGCCCCGGCGGGCACCGTGATCGCGCGCGCGAGGCCGCCACGGCCGTCGCGGTCGTGCCCGAGGAACTTGATCGTCACCGTCGCGTCGGCAGCGCCCGTGTTCGAGAGCGTGAGACTCGTCGTGAAGAAGCTGCCGTTCAGCCCGGCCTTGCGGGCCGCGGACGACAGGTGAAAGTCGTTCGCCTGGCCGGAGGCGGCCGAGTCTTCACCGAATTCGACTTCGATACGCGTCGCGTCGAGCGAACCGTCGGTTTGCGCCGTGCCCTTGACCTCTACCATTGCGCCGACGGCGAGCGCGCCGTCCTCCTGCTCGATGCGCGTCGTCGTCGTGATGTGGACCGTGCGGCCGCTCACGACGGCGTCTCCGACGAACCCGGCCGTGGCCGGGAGCGACTCGACGGCGCCGCGGAACTCTGTGGGCGCGGGCGTTCCCGGGGGCGGTGCGGATTTGACCTCGATCTTCGCGGCGTCGATCGAGCCGTCCGCCCGGGTCGTCCCCTCGATGTCGACGAACGCGCCGACCGCGGGGGTGCCGTGCTCCGTCTCGATGCGGGTCGTCGCCGTCACGTGCACCGTCTTCCCCGACACCATCCAGTCGCCGGCGAGGCCGCTTGCGGGCAGCGACTCGATGGCGCCCCGGAAGTCCATCTCGCCTGGCGGCATCGCCTCCGGCGCGTGGGACTTCAGCTCGATCTTGGTTGCGTCGATCGAGCCGTCCGTGCGCGTCGTGCCCTCCACCTCGACGGAAGCGCCGACGGCGAATACGCCACTCTCCGGGTTGAGGCTGGTAGAGGCCGTCACGTGGACCGTTTTGCCGCCGACGGTCCAGTCGCCGAGGAAGCTCGCGGTTCCGGGCAGCGCTGTGATCGCGCCGACGAAGTCCTTCTCGTTCTCGTCCTTCTCGGCTTCCTTCACCTCGATCTCCGAAGCGCTGATGGAGCCGTCCGTGTTGAGGCTGCCCTTGCCCTCGACGGCGGCTCCGACAGCGGCGGGGCCATGGTCCAGCTTGATCCTCGTCGTCGCCGTGACGTGCACGGTCTTGCCGGAGACCATCCAGTCACCCGACATGCCGGACGCGGGCAAGGCCTGTACCGTCCCGCTGAATTCGAAGTCCTTCGAACCCGGGCTGCCATGGTCGTCCGCGACCGCGGCAGAGCCGAGAAGCGCGAGTACGACGAGCAGAGAGGCGTATCCCCATACACTACGAAAGCGCATGATTTCCTCCTTGTTATTGTTGACGAGTTGTATAGACGTACCGGACGACGGCTTTTACGCGGCTCGGCACAGCAGGATTCCGCGCCGAACATCCTCCAAGTGGGCGGCTGCACTTGCACATGCGTCTCATTCCCATGAAAGTGTCACGACCTAACGCCGTCTACCCAGGCGGACCGTTACGGCAGATCGCCTGCACGGTTTCGTGCGAGAGCGCATCCCATGTGGGCTCGGGCGGGGACCGGCCTCGGCGGTCCCGGCGGGCTATGGGATTGCAGGCCAACACGATAGGGGCCGCCGCGGCGTGGCACCTCGATTGAATCAGGAGCATCGGGTCCGACAAACGTCAGGAGGAAAGAATGAAGAAAACCATCACAGCCGTCGTCGCCACTCTCGCCGCGGTCGCCCTGGGCAGCGCAGCCCTCGCCACCATGGACATCCAGAAGGAGTACAAGGCGAAGGATCCGAAGGCCAACTGCGCCACCTGCCACGTGGCGAAACTGCCGAAAAAGGAAGCCGCGGAGCTCAACGACTTCGGCAAGACCGTGAAGGCCGCCAAAGCCAAGGACGGAAAGGTCGATTGGTCGAAGGTCAAGGTCCCCGGGGCCAAGAGCTGAGGTTTACCCTTTTCGCGGCCGCACGGCGGTTGGCGCGCCCCCGGACCTGGGTCCGGGGGCTTTCTTGTTCGGGGCGTCAGGACGCGAGCGGCGCGAAGCGCGCCGTGAAATGGCGGAGGGTCCGGGGGGCCTCCGTGATGCGGTAGCCGGCCAGCTTCGCGGCGTCCTTCGCGACGGAGATGACGGCCTCTGCCACGTAGTCCACGTGCGATTGCGTGTAGACGCGGCGCGGGAAGGCGAGGCGCACGAGGTCCATCGGGCCGGCCTGTTCGGTGCCGTCGGGCTTCAGCCCGAACATCACGGTCCCGATCTCGACGCCGCGCACGCCCGCGATCTCGTAGAGCGCGTTCACGAGAGCGATCCCCGGGTACTGGAGCGGCGGGATGTGCGGGAGCAGCCCGCGCGCGTCGAGGTACACGGCGTGGCCGCCCGGCGGACGGATCATCGGAACACCCGCGGCCTCGAGCTTCTCGGCGAGGTACTCGATCGAGCGGATGCGGTAATGCAGGTACGGCTCCTCGACGACCTCCTCGAGCCCGCGCGCGATCGCCTCGAGGTCGTAGCCCGCCAGGCCGCCGTACGTCGGGAATCCCTCCGTGAGGATGAGGAGGTTGCGGGCCTCCTCGGCCCACGCGTCGTCGTTCATCGCGAGGAAGCCGCCGATGTTCGCGAGCCCGTCCTTCTTCGCCGACATCGTGCAGCCGTCGGCGAGGGAGAAGATCTCCTGCGCGATCTCCTTCGGCGTGCGCTCGGCCTGGCCCTTTTCGCGGCGCTTGACGAGGTAAGCGTTCTCGGCGAAGCGGCAGGCGTCGAGGAAGAAGGGCTTCTGGAAACGGTCGCAGAGGGCGCTCACGCCGCGGAGGTTCTCGAGAGAGACGGGCTGTCCGCCGCCGGAATTGTTCGTGATGGTGACCATGACGAGAGGGACGCGGTCGCCGTCCTTCTCCAGCGTCCTCTCGAGAGCGGTGAGGTCCATGTTGCCCTTGAACGGGTGCAGCAGGCTCGGCACGCGCCCCTCGGCGATGACGAGGTCTCGCGCCTCGGCGCCCTCGACCTCCACGTTCGCGCGCGTCGTATCGAAGTGGTTGTTGTTCGGGACGACGTCGCCCTCGTCGAGGACCGTATGGAAGAGGATGCGCTCGGCCGCGCGTCCCTGGTGCGTGGGGATGATGTGCTTGAAGCCCGTCAGCTCCTGCACGGCGTCGCGGAAGCGGTAGAACGAGCGGCTGCCCGCGTACGACTCGTCGCCCTGGATGAGCGCGCCCCACTGCGCGGCCGACATCGCGCCCGTGCCCGAGTCGGTCAGAAGGTCGATGAGCACGTCCGCCGCATGCAGGAGAAAGACGTTGTATCCGGCCTCGGCGATCGCCCTGCGCCGCTCCTCGGGCGTCGTCGTCTTGATCGTCTCGACGGACTTGATGCGGAACGGCTCGATGATCGTGCGGAAGTCCATCGGGGCCGAGGATAGCGAACTCCAGAGAACATACCTGAAAAACCCTGAGAACTTTCCGCCGCCGCGGGCTTACGTTGAAAGTGTCCGCTTCCCCGGACGGAAAGGAACACGCATGCAACTCTTGAGGCGCCCCCTTGCGACCCTTCTCCCGGCCCTCGCCGCGATCCTCCTGCTGTCGGCCATGCCCGCCAGCGCCAGGGACCGGGACGACCACAAGGCACCCGTCACCGTGATGACCTGGAACCTCTTCGTCGGCTTCGACGACGGGCCGGTCGTTGCCGCGGCGATGTCGGGGGACCCGACGCTCGTCGTCGAGGCGGCGACCGAGGCCTGGCGGCAGGTCCATGCCACCGACTTCCACCGGCGCGTTCGGGACATCGCGCTCCGGATCCGACTCGAGGCGCCCGATCTCATCGGCGTC
>JBGPDK010000077.1:0-14795 GCA_041482235.1 Thermoanaerobaculia bacterium
CGCCGCCGAGCTGCTGAACGACGTGCGGACGGGGAGCCGGAACCAGCGCTGGCAATCGGCCTTCGAGCTCACGAAAAAGCTGCCCGCCCTGACGGACCCGAAGGAGCGCGCGGCGTTCTCCGCCGCCGCGCTCCGCGCGTACGAAGGCGCCGGAAACGACGATCCTCGGGTGAGACGCTACCTGACGCTCGTCCTCGGCCGCCTCGGCGATCCGAAGGCGGTTCCCCTCCTCGAGCAGGCGCTGGACGACAAGGACGCCGAGACACGCCTGTACGCGCTGTGGGCGCTCGCCCTCATCGGAAACCCTTCCTCGGCGCCGCGCGTTCGGCCCCTCCTCGAGTCCGAGGACGCCGGAATCCGCAAGACCGCGGCGTACGCCGTCGGGCGCATGGAGGACGGCGAGGCGGTCCCGGCGCTGAGGAAGCTCCTCCTCGATTCCGTCACGGACGTGCGCTGGAACGCGGCGCTCGCCCTCGCGACACTCGACGACCGCGCCGGGCGCGACGTTCTCGTCGCGATGTGCGACCGCGAACGGCTGCGCGGGACGCCCGGGCTCTCCGCCGACCAGCAGGAAGAGGCGCTTCTCAACGGGCTGCGGGGCCTCGCTCTCCTGCACGACCCGGCGGCGGCCGCGCTCGGCGGGAAGATGGCCGAGGCGGACCCCTCTCTGCGCGTGCGGCGCGAGGCGAAGAAGATCCTCCTCGGGGAGAAGGCGTCCGCGACGCCGCGGCCGAAAGACGCGCCTTGACGGAGCCCGCAATTTTTGAGACGTTGTCTCACGTGTTTTCTCGAGGGGGCGGATGACGGAAACGAGTTCGGCGGAAGTCGCGGTCGCTCACAACGCGGCCGTTGTTCCCACGCGCCGCAGTTTCGTCAGCTGGCTCGCCGTCGGGTGGCTCGCGTTCGCCGCGGGCGTCGGCGCATTCGTCACCACGATGGCGCGTTTCCTGTTCCCGAACGTCCTCTTCGAGCCGCCGTCCTCCTTCAAGGCCGGCTATCCGGCCGACTATCAGGCCGGCGAGGTGGACGAGCGATGGAAGGAGAAGTACCAGATCTGGGTGGTGCGCAACACGGAGATGATCTACGCGCTCATCACCGTGTGCACCCACCTCGGCTGCATTCCGAACTGGCTCCAGGCCCAGAACAAGTTCAAATGCCCGTGCCACGGCTCGGGCTACTACCGGTCGGGCATCAACTTCGAGGGCCCGACGCCGCGCCCCCTCGAGCGCGCGGCCATCTCGATCTCGCCCGAAGACGGGCAGATCTTCATCGACAAGGCACGGAAGTTCCTCTACGAGAAAGGCCAGTGGACCGACCCCTCGGCTTTCATCAAGACGACATAGGAAAGAGATGAAGAAAAGAGAGATTTCTTTTAGAGGAAAGAAGGGCGCCGCGTGAGCCTCGAGAAGACTTGGCTTCGGCTGCAGCGCTCCGTCGTCGAAACCCAGATCTGGAAGTCCATCTTCCGGGTCGGCATCCCGAACACGAACCGAAAGCGCGTGCTCGCGATGCTCGGAAACGTCGTCCTGCATCTGCATCCCGTGAAGACCCGCAAGTCGGGCGTGAAAATGCGCTACACATGGTGCGCGGGAGGGATGACGTTCTTCCTGTTCCTGACGCTCACGTTCACCGGCCTTCTCCTCATGTTCTATTACCGGCCCACGATCGAGTACGCCTATGGCGACATGCTCGACCTGCGCGAGCAGGTTCCCTTCGGGATCATGCGCGAGATGCACCGCTGGGGCGCGCACGCGATGGTCATCTCCGTGTGGATCCACATGTTCCGCGTGTTCATGACCGGCTCCTACAAGCCGCCGCGTGAGTTCAACTGGAACGTGGGCGTCGTCCTGCTCGTCCTCACGCTGCTTCTGTCCTTCACGGGCTATCTCCTGCCGTGGGACCAGCTCGCGATCTGGGCCATCACGGTGGGCTCGAACATGGCGCGCGCGACGCCCCTCGCGGGCAACGAGGGCCCGTTCTCGGCTCAGATCGCCGTGAACGGCGTCAACCTCGTGACGGCCGGCAGCGACGCGCGCTTCGGACTCCTCGGCGGGCGCATCGTCGGCGCGAACGCGCTCCTGCGCTTCTACGTCCTCCACTGCGTCTTCATCCCGCTCATCGCCGCCTTCCTGATGTCCGTTCATTTCTGGCGGGTGAGAAAAGACGGAGGGATCAGTGGGCCTCTGTGATGTGAGACGGCGCGGGGGTCCGGGGGCGCCTGGCAGGCAAGCCCCCGGAGAGCACGGCGGAATCAGCGGACCTCTATGAATGGCCTGAAGTCCTTCGTCAACTGGCTCGCGTCGCCCGCCATCGCGGTGACTCTGTCGATGATCGGGCTCGTCGGCGCGATGTTCTGCAGGCCGCTCTGGACGAAAAAGGGCGGGCTCGTCCTCTTCGCGACGCTCGTGGGCGGTTTCGCGTTCAGCTTCACGGATCCGAACTTCCGCATCGTCGCGACGACTCCCGACAACGTGCCCATTCTCGGGATGCTCTTTCTCGTGGGCTTCTTCTTCTGGTACGCGATGTACCAGGCGCACCTGAACGACACGCGTCTTTCAAAGGGCCTGCCGCCCCTCGAGAAGGAAGACAGCGACAAGAAGGTCTTCTCGTGGCCGGACCTCGTCTACGTCGAGCTCATCTCGCTGATCATCTGCTCGATCGTTCTCGTCCTCTGGTCGATCGTGCTCAAGGCTCCGCTCGAGGAGCCCGCGAACCCCGGCTCGGCCCCGAACCCCGCGAAGGCGCCGTGGTACTTTCTCGGGCTTCAGGAGCTGCTCGTCTACTTCGACCCGTGGATGGCCGGGGTCGTCCTGCCGACGCTCATCATCGTGGGCCTCATGGCGATCCCCTACATCGATACGAACCCGCGCGGCAACGGCTACTTCTCCTTCCGCGAGAGGAAGTGGGAAATCGTCATGTTCTGCTTCGGGTTCGTCATCCTGTGGGTCGTCCTCATCATCCTCGGGACGTTCCTGCGCGGCCCGAACTGGAACTTCTTCGGCCCCTACGAGTACTGGGACCCGAACAAGCTGGTCCCGCTGAACAACGTGAGCGTCTCGGAGATCTTCTGGGTGAAGTGGCTGAAGACGGCGCTCCCGACGTTCTGGCTGAAGCGCGAGCTGCCGGGAATCCTCCTCGTCCTCTTCTATCTCGGCGCGCTGCCGGGCCTTCTCTCGAAGACGCTCTTCAAGCGCTTCTACGAAAAGATGGGGATGGTGCGGTTCTTCGTGGGCGTGAACTTGTTTCTCATCATGCTCGCGGTGCCCATCAAGATGTACCTGAGGTGGATCTTCAACCTCAAGTACATCGTCAACATCCAGGAGTTTTCTTTCAACATCTAGCATGGCCAAAGCACCGCCGCCCGAACCGATCGACCACCACTACGACATCAAGCGGCTGACGAAGGTCTTCGCGATCACGTCGATCCTCGTGCTGCCGGCTTTCGCGTGGATGACGTGGCAGGACTACGGGCGCGACTGGAAGCTCTGGCAGAAGAAGTTCGTCGAGAACGACCGCAAAAGGACGCGCGCGGCTCTCCGGGCGGCCTCCGAAAAGATCGACCCCGCGGCGGAGGAGAAGTACCTCGAGCAGAAGCGCGAGGGCGCGCGCGATCTGCGCCGCAACCGCTCGGCGGTCTCGCAGGCGGATGACAGAGCGAAAAAGTCCGAGGCCGCGTGGTACGACGCCGACCAGGACTTCCGCTTCAAGAAGGCCGAGATGGACACGGCGCGGTACGAGTTCGAGACGCGCCAGAAAGAGAGCCCGAAGTCGGCGGGCGCGGCGTCGGCGCGGAAGAACTACGAGCGCCTGAGGGCCGCTTACGAGGCGAGCACCGTCATCGAGCAGGCGCGACGCGCGAAGTGGGACGCGGCGAAGGCCGAGCTTTTCGCGCTCCAGAAGACGAAGAAGGACGCCGAGGAAGCGCTCGTGAAGCTGGACGCGGACTACGACCGGTTCGAGGCGAAGCTCAAGACCTTGCGCCAGAGCGACACCTTCTACTTCGTGCGCAACGCGCCCATCGCGGACATGCTCGCTCCCTCCCTCAAGATCCAGCAGGTCCAGCTCGATGGCCTTTACAACGACGTGAACTTCCTCAGGAGCCAGCGCGTCGACCGCTGCGTGACGTGCCACATCGCGGCCGAGACCCGGGGCTTCGAGGACAGGGAAAAGGTTCCGCAGTCCGTCCTCAGGACGCATCCCCGCCTCGACCTCTTCGTCGACTCGAACTCGCCGCATCCGTACGCGACGTTCGGGTGCACGTCGTGCCACGGGGGGCGCGACCGCGCGACCGACTTCACGCGCGCCGGGCACATGCCGAACGACTACGGGCGGTACGAGCACCTCGCCGAAGAGATCCGCGAGGGGCGCGACGACAAGGGCCTTCCGACGGACGACGACGCCGTGACGGAAGAGATGGACGAGACGCAGACCGGCCGCTGGATGAAGGAGTACGGATGGGAGGTCGACAAGTACAACGACCTGCCCATGTACCCGATGAAGGCGGTGGAGGCCGGCTGTTTCCGCTGCCACAAGACCGACGCGGGCCACCCGAAGGCGGCGAAGCTCGACCAGGGCCGGAAGCTCGTCGAGCAGCTCGGCTGCTGGAGCTGCCACAGGATGAAGGGCCTCGAGGAGCTTCCCCGCATCGGGCCGAACCTCTCCCGGGTCGCGTCCAAGACGACGCCCGAGTGGACCTCTCGCTGGCTCGTCAACCCGCGGGCCTTCCGCAACAACACGAAGATGCCGCGCTTCTTCTACCTCGAGAACTTCGCGGCAGAGGCGGGGCACCGGCTCACGGACACGATGATCGCCGGCGTCACGGCCTATCTCTTCGAGAAGTCGGGGAAGACGCCGTGGCCCGCGGTCGCGGCGGGCGACGCCGCGCGCGGCCAGCAGCTCTTCGAGAACGTGGGTTGCCAGGGCTGCCACATCTCCGAGGTGGGCGCCGAACGCCACGTGATGGACGGCTGGCGCCAGCACGGCCCGAACCTGATCGGCCTCTCGCAGAAGGTGACGCCGGAGTGGCTCGGGGCCTGGTTGAAGAACCCCAAGGCCTACAACCCGGAAACGCGGATGCCGAACCTGCGCCTTTCGGACGACGAAATCGCCGACCTCGTCGCGTACCTCATGAGCCGGCCGGCGCAGCCGGAGTTCGCGCGCAGCCGCGCGCCGAAGCCGGACGAGAAGGAGCGCGACGCGCTCGTCTACGACTACCTCACGCAGACGAAGTCCGTCGTGGAGGCGAAGGCCGACGTCGCGAAAATGGCACCCGGAGAGAAAGACCTTTTCGTGGGCGAGAAGATCATCGGCCACTACGGCTGCTATGCCTGTCACGCGATTCCCGGCTTCGAAAAGGCCAAGCCGATCGGCGTCGAGCTGTCGGAGTGGGGCAACAAGCCGGTCCACCTCCTCGACTTTGGATTCGTGCACCTGCCGCACACGCGCGCCGACTGGCTCGCCCAGAAGGCGGGTCAGCCGCGCTCTTTCGACCGCGAGAAGGTGAAGACGTTCCAGGAGAAGCTGAAGATGCCGCAGTTCTCCCTCTCTCCCGCGGAGATCGAGGCGATCCAGACCGTCATCCTCGGAATGCAGAAGGACGACATGGCCGATGCGCTCGTCGTGAAGGCCGCCGGCGCGCGCGGCGCGGCGGAGGCCGGGCGCCGCATCGTGAAGGACTTCAACTGCCAGGGGTGCCACATCCTCGAGGACAAGGGCGGGCAGATCCGCGAGGCGATGACGGCGAACAGGATCGACCTCGCGCTCGCGCCGCCCATCATCCGGGGCGAGGGCGCCAAGGTGCAGAGTGACTGGCTCTTCTCTTTCCTGAACGCCCCGCGCACGGGCCAGATCCGCCCGTGGCTGAAGGTCCACATGCCGACCTTCGACTTCAACCCGGACCAGCTCAACGGCCTCACGTCGTATTTCGCGGCGCTCGACAAGGCGCGCTACCCCTTCGAGAACCGCATCGAGGCTCTCGACGCCCGCTCGCGAGCGGCCGGCGCGAAGACATTCGAGGCGTTGAAGTGCGCGCAGTGCCATCCGACGTCGCAGGACGCGTTCCAACTCGCGCTTCGCGCGGGCAAGACGCCCGCGGATCTCGCGCCGATCCTCGCGGCGGCGCACAGCCGCCTGCGGTACGAGTGGATCGCGGACTGGATCAAGCGGCCCGAGGAATGGATGCCGGGGACGCGCATGCCCACGAACTTCCCGAAGATGGACGAGGGGCCCGGCAAGGTCGGCAGGCGCATCTCGCCTCTCGCGCCCGCGCTCGACGCGCCCGCGTTCGCGGGGTTCAAGAAGGACCTCGTCGCGATCTGGGGATCCGAGGAGGAGGCGAAGGCCTACATCGGCGATCCCGACCGCGTCACGAAAGCCCTGCGCGACCACGTCTGGTCGCTCGGCAACGACTTTCTCACGGCGCCGCAGCCGTCGAAGGCGAACAAGGCGAAAGCGCCCGCGGTCGTCGCGGCAAACTAGAGCGAAGATCGCGTGTGTTTTCGCGTTGCATTGGCGCTTCTCGCACTGCTGGTTTTTTCTTTGCCTTCTTCCTCTTCACCTTCTAAGAAAAGCGCCGAAACACGAGCCAAACCGTCAACAGGCGCGGCTTCGGCGGTGGCTGCGAGCGGGGTCTTTGGCAAAGTGACCCTCTCGGGCCCCGTCCCGAAGCTCGCGCCGCGGCCCGTGAACGCCGACGTCGGGGTGTGCGGCAAGGCCGATCGTCCCTCGCCGTCGCTCGTCCTCTCGAAGGACAAGGGGCTCGCGAACGCGGTCGCGTGGCTCGAGGGCGCCAAGGGCGGCGCGCTTCCGAAGGGGCCGTTTCGCCTCGACCAGAAGAACTGTCTGTTCGCGCCCTACGTGCTGGTCGTGTCGAAGGGCGCGCCCGTCGTCATCGGAAACTCCGATCCCGTCCTCCACAACGTCCGCGCGACGGCCGCGGGAGCCGCTCAGATCTTCAATCGCGCGATCCCGATCGAGGGCCAGACGTTCACCGAGACCTTCCAGGAGCCGGGCGTCGTGCGCGTGAAGTGCGACGTCCACCTGTGGATGACGGCGTGGATCTTCGTTGCGGACACGCCGTATGCCGCCGTCACGGACAGGGAGGGGCGGTTCGCGTTCCCTCTCGTTCCGCCCGGCACCTATCGGCTCAAGACGTGGCACGAGCTCTTCGGCGAAAAGTCGCAGCCGGTGACGGTCCCGGCGTCGGGCGCCGCGAAGGCGGACGTCACGCTCTCCCTCCTCGACGCGTCGAACTGAGGGCGCCGTCGTCGATCAGCTGTCGCGTTCGGCGCGAATGACGTCAGCGGGCGTTGGCTCGAGCCGGACCTCGGGGAGCTTCGAAAGCCTTTCGAGGATCTCTTCGCGCGTGGGCTGCGCGAACTCTCTCCCGATCTGGCGAAGCACGAACTCCGACATGGACATGCCGGCGAGGGCCGAGCGCGCCTTGAGCCGCCGGTGGAGGTTCTTCGGGACGTTTCGGATCCGCAGCGTCGTGAACATGCGGAAACCTCCTCAAGAAGTTTAATTTGCCCTCGTCGCTCCCGATGCCTTGCTGAACTCCGCCGCGAACGCGCGGAGCGGCGGCGCTCCCCAGTTGGCAGGGCCCACGAGGTGCTGGACGATCTCGCCCGAGGGCGTGACGAAGAACGTCTCGGGATATCCGGTGACCCCGTAAAGGCTCGCGGTCGGGCCCTTGGGGTCCAGCGCGACGGGAAGGCCGGAGATGCGGTTCTCCTTGAGCCAGGCGTCCACGATCTTCCAGTCCTCGTCCGCCGAGACCGAGAGGAACTCGACGTTCGCGTCGCCCTTCGTGTCCTTCACGAACTTCACGAGCTCGGGCATCTCCTCGCGGCAGGGGGGGCACCACGTGGCCCAGAAGTGCAGGATCAGGCCCTTGCCCGTCCTCGACGCGAGGTTGCGCCGCGCGCCGTCGCGCGCGAGGACGACGCGAGGCCCCGCGGGCCCTTGCGCCCTCGCGGGAGCGGCGGCCGGGCCGGGCGCGTGCGCCGCGGGCGGGAGCAGGGAATCCTTCACGAGATAGGCGAGGACCCCGGCGGCGAGGGCCGCGGAGGCGAGGCCGGCGGCGAGACGCCGTGATTCCGTCATGCGCGAGCCTCGGGCAGTGTCATGGGCAGGCCGAGTATGCCGAGGCGCGACAGCGGCCAGTCGTAGGCGACCGGATCGGCCGGCGAGATTCGCCTGAGCCACGCGGTGGCCTCGCGCGACGCGGCGAGGTCGGCCGCCTTGCGGCGCGTCAGGCCGATGCGGCGCGAGATACGGTGGACGTGGACATCCATGGGGAGCAGGAGGCGCGCGGGCGTGAAGCGCCCGCCCGTCCAGAGTCCGAGGTCGAAGCCCTCCGTCCGGATCATCCACCGCAGGAAAAGGTGCGAGCGCTTGCAGGCCGAGCCCCCTTCAGGGGACGGCAGCAGGAAGCGCAGTCCACGAGTGGGTGCGGCAGTGCGTCGGGAAAGGGCGCGAAGATTTCTATGAAAGGAAGAAAGGGCCGCTGTGTAGTCGCCACCCTCTTCTTCGTCCCCCTTCGCGAAGAGAGCGCCCAGAGAGCCGTGCGCGCGCCGTGCCCTCTTCACCAGTCGAAGAAACTCTTCGACGTCCCTGCCCGTGACCCACCGGTGCACGAAGCGCCCGAGCCTTGGAATCGGCCGCTCGTCCCAGGAATCGAGGAACGCGGCGGGACTCGGCCCAAGCTCGCCCAGAACGCGCTCCACGGAAGCCTGAATGGACGCGACGCGCCCGAAGGCGAGCGAGGCGGCGAGGAAGGCCACGACCTCGCGATCGGTCGGGTCGGCGTAGCGATGGGCGAAGACGAGCGGGTCCGAATCGAGGCGCCTCTCGCGCCACTCTTCCCTCAGGGCCTCGAGACGTTCGCCGAGGCGCGCGAGGTCAAGGGGGCAGCGCCCACGCCGTCTCATGCCTCCTACGCTAGCATCCTCGCGGTGAGCCCGCGACGCCCCGGGAAGGAGCCTCCTCCTCCGCCCGAAGAAAAGCCCGATTCCAGCCGCACGATCCTGGTGGGCGTCTTCGGGCGCGAGATTCCGAGGGAGATGGCCGAGGACCAGCTCGACGAGCTCGAACGCCTCGTGGAAACGGCGGGCGGACAGGTCGTCGCGCGCGCGCTTCAGGAGCGCCGCGGGCCCGACCCGGCGACCTACGTCGGCTCCGGGAAGGTCGAGGAGATCGCCGAGGCGGCGCGCGCCCAAGCCGTCGGCTGGACCGTCTTCGACGACGAGCTCACGCCCACGCAGGCGCGGAACCTCGAGAAGAAGCTGCCGACCCAGGTGCTCGACCGCGCGGGCGTCATCCTGCGCATCTTCGCGGCTCGCGCGCGCTCGCGCGAAGCCATGACGCAGGTCGAGCTCGCGCGCCTGCAATACGAGCTCCCGCGGCTCGCCGGGCCGTCCCAGGGCCTCGCCCAGCAGCGCGGCGGCGGCGCGTTCCGCGGGGGCGCGGGCGAACGGAAGATCGAGCTGGACCGCCGGCGCGTGCGCATGCGCATCACGCGGCTCAAGGAGGAGCTCAAGCGGATCGAGACGCAGCGCGGCGTAAGGGGTCGAGGCCTCAAGCGCGTCGCGACCGTCTCCCTCGTGGGCTACACGAATGCGGGGAAGACGACGCTCTTCAACCGGCTCACGGCCTCGAACGAGTTCGCCGAGGACCGCCTGTTCGCAACGCTCGACCCGCGGCACGCGCGGCTCCACGGCGTGGGCGGGCGCGCGATCGTCCTCGCGGACACGGTCGGCTTCCTCCGCAAGCTGCCGCACACGCTCGTGGCGTCGTTCAAGTCGACGCTCGCGGAGGTGAAGGACGCGGACCTTCTCGTCCACGTCGTGGACGCCGCATCGGCGCAGGCGGCCGAACAGCGCGCCGTCGCCGAGGAGGTGATCGCGGGCTTCGGCGTGGAAAAGAGGCGCATCCTCCTTGCGTACAACAAGACCGACCTCCCGCAGACGGGGGCGCTCGGGACAGACGGGATCCGGATCTCGGCAACCACGGGGGAAGGCCTTCCCGAGCTTCGAGAGGCGATCGTGGCGCGGCTCACGGCTCTCGGGGCGCGAATGCCCTTCTACGGTCCGCCTTCGTAATACCATCCGTTCGGTCCGGGAGGCGACATCATGAGCACACCCATCGAATACCGCCGGCGTGGACAGGCCGTCTGGCTGGACAGCATCTCCTCGAAGGCGATCCACTCGGGGCGGCTGTCGTCGCTGATCGACGCCGGTTCGATCTACGGCGTGACGTCGAATCCCACGATCTTCGGCCTGGCCATCGTGAAGAACGAGGGCGACTACAACGCGGGCATCGAGCGCCTCGCCCGCGAGGGAAAGGACGCCTTCGCGATCTACGACGCGCTCACGCGAAAGGACATCGCCGAGGGGGCGGATGCCTTTCTCTCGCAGCACGAGAAGAACCCCGTCGACGGCTGGATCTCGCTCGAGGTTCTGCCCTCGCTCGCGGCCGACACCGAAAAGACCGTGACCGAGGCGAAGCGGCTCACGGGCGCGCTCGGCCGGCCGAACGTCTTCATCAAGGTGCCCGCGACGTCCGCCGGCGTTCCCGCGATCCGCCGCCTGATCGGCGAGGGGATCTCGATCAACATCACGCTCATGTTCAATCGCAAGCACTATCGCGAGGTCGCGAACGCTTACCAGGGCGGCCTTTCGGACTTCGCGGCTAAGGGGGGAGACCTCTCGCGCGTCCATTCGGTCGCATCGTTCTTCGTCTCGCGCGTCGACACGCTCGTCGACAAGCTCCTCGGCGAGAGGCTCCAGAAGGCCGCAGGAGTGGAGAAGTCCCGCCTAGAGAGTCTCCTCGGCAAGGCGGGTCTCGCGAACTCGAAGGTCGTCTACGAGGATTTCCTGTCGATCTTCAGCTCCGCCCGGTTCGCGGCCCTCCGCGCGAAAGGCGCACGCGTCCAGCGGCCTCTCTGGGCGTCCACGGGAACGAAGAATCCCGCCTACTCCGATCTCCTTTACGTCGAGAACCTCGTCGGCACCGATACGGTGAACACGATGCCCGAGAAGACGCTCGAGGCGCTGCTCGATCACGGCAGGACGCCGGGCGACACCGTGCGTGAGGGCGTGGCCGAGGCGAGGCGGACGCTCGACGACCTCCGCGCCCTCGGGATCGACGTCGAGGCCGTGGGGGAGCAGCTCCAGAGGGACGGCGTCGCCCTCTTCGCGAAGTCCTACGAGGATCTTCTCGCGACGATCGAGACGCGCCGCGCCGAAGCCGTGAAGGCGTCCCTGGGGGTGAAGGTGTGATCCTCGGAGGCTTCGACGCGGGCGAGCTCACGGACGCGCAGGCCGCGCGTCTCGCCGCGCTCGGCGCCGCCGCCCGGGGCGACATCCTGAAGATGACGACGCTCGCCGCCTCGGGGCATCCGGGCGGGTCGATGTCCTCGATCGACTTCCTGCTCGTCCTGTGGGGCTTCGGAAACTGCGACCCGGGGGATCCGTTCAAGGAGGACCGCGACCGCGTCGTCATCAGCCACGGGCACATCTCTCCAGGGTCGTACGCCGCGCTGGCCCGGCTCGGGTACTTCGACCCGTCACTGCCCCTCCTGGGTTTTCGCCGCGGCGGCTCGCCCTTCGAAGGTCACGTGGAGCGGGACGTGCCGGGGATCGACTGGGGCACGGGCAATCTCGGACAGGGGTTCTCGGCCGCCGTGGGATTCGCGCTCGCCGCGAAGCTCAAGGGGAACGGCGCGCGCGTGTTCTGCGGCATGGGAGACGGCGAGCAGCAGAAGGGCCAGCCCTCGGAGGCGCGCCGCTTCGCCGTGCGCTACGGCCTGACGAACCTCGTGGTCGCCCTGGACTGGAACCGCGAGCAGCTCTCCGGCAGCAACGCGGACATCATGCCGCAGGACATCGTGGCCGACTGGAAGGCCGACGGCTGGGGTGTCCTCGAGGTGGACGGCCACGACGTCAAGGCCGTCTATCGCGCGGTGCGCGCGGCGCTCGGCGCACCCGTTCCCACGCTCGTGGCCTGCCACACGGTCATGTCGAAGGGCGTCCCCTTCATGGAGAAGGACGGGTTCAAGTGGCACGGGGCGGCGCTGCCCGCCGACAAGTGCCGCGAGGCTCTCGCCATCCTGGGCGTGACAGACGACCTCGACCATTGGATCGCGGAGAGGAAGAGGGCCGCGCCCGACTGGCGCCGCGTCCTGCCTCATCGCCCGGACGAGACGGCCATCCTTCCGGAGGGCAGCACGCCGCGGAGCTACGCCTCCGACGTCAAGACCGACAACCGGAGCGCCTTCGGCGCCGCGCTCGCCGATCTCGGGGCGTTTTCGTCGTCGGCGAAGCCCGGCGGCATCCCGATGGCCGTCCTCGATTGCGATCTTTCGATCTCGACGAAGACCGACAAGTTCCAGGAGACGCATCCGAGGAGCTTCTACCAGGGAGGAATCGCCGAGCACAACGCGGCCGTCATCGCGGGCGCGCTGTCCGTCGCCGGCGTCGCCGCGTGGTGGGGCGAGTTCGCCATGTTCGGCGTGGCCGAGTCCTACAACCAGCAGCGCCTCAACGACATCAACGGGGCGAACGTGAAGCTCGCCGTGACGCACTCGGGCATCGACGTCGGCGAGGACGGCAAGACGCACCACTCCATCGACTACTTCGCGCTCCTGAACTCCACGTTCGGCTGGAAGGTCTTCACGCCGGCGGACCCGAACCAGACCGACCGCGTCACGCGGTGGATGGCGACGCACCGCGGGAACCACGCGCTCGTCATGGGGCGCTCGAAGTTCCCGATCGCCCTGAAGGAGGACGGGACGCCGTTCTTCTCGGGCGACTACGCCTTCGACCCCGCGGCGGCCGACCGGCTCCGCGAGGGGGCCGGCGCGTCTCTCGTCTGCGCGGGCAACATGCTGCCGTACGCGATGGACGCGTGGACGGCCCTCGCGAAAGGGGGGACGCGCGTCGACCTCGTGTCCGTGGCGGCATGGAGCGACCTGACGGACACGGACCTCGCGCACATCGCGCGGCACGGACGCGTCGTCACCGTCGAGGACCACAACCCGAAGACGGGCCTCGGAACGTGGATTCAGGCGCGGCTCAACGACCTCGGCCTCTCCGCACGCGTGAAGAAGCTGGGCGTCACCTTCTACTCCTCGTCGGGACCCGCGAAGGAGCTATACGCCCTGATGGGGCTCGACGGACCGGCCATCGCGACGGCCGTCAAGGGCGCCCTCGCGGCGCGCACGGGCTAGGCCTCACGGCGCAAGGAGCGGTCATGCAGATCGGATTCATCGGTCTCGGGAGGATGGGCGGCAACATGGTCAAGCGGCTCCTCGCCGGCGGCCATTCCGTCGCCGTGACGAACCGCGGCGTGGAGGCCATCGCCGTCGCTGTGAAGAACGGCGCCACGGGCACGGCGGACGTCGCGAGCCTCGTGAAGGCGCTCGCCGCTCCGCGGGCGGTCTGGGCGATGGTGCCGTCCGGCGGCCCCACGGAAAGCGTCATCGACCAGCTCGCCGGTCTGCTGTCTCCGGGCGATCTCGTCGTGGACGGGGGCAACTCGAACTACCACGACTCGCAGCGGAGGGGCGCGCGCCTGAAGGAGAAGGGCATTTTCTTCGTCGACGCCGGCACGTCCGGGGGCATCTGGGGCCTCACCGTGGGCTACTGCCTCATGTGCGGCGGCGAGAAAGAGGCCATCGACCGTCTCGCGCCGGCCCTCACGACGCTCGCGCCGAAGGACGGCTGGCTCCACACGGGTCCGATCGGCTCCGGCCACTATGTGAAGATGGTCCACAACGGAATCGAGTACGCGATGATGCAGGCCTACGCCGAGGGGTTCGAGCTCTTCAACGCCTCCGGCTTCGGCCTCGACAACGCGAAGATCGCGTCGCTCTGGATGCAGGGCTCGGTCGTGCGCTCGTGGCTTCTCGAGCTGGCCGCCGACGCCCTGAAGAAGAACCCCTCCTTCGAGGGCATCGCGCCTTACGTCGAGGACTCGGGAGAGGGCCGCTGGACCGTCATCGAATCCATCGAACGGGCCGTCCCGACTCCGACGATCACCGCTTCGCTTCAGGCGCGATTCCGGTCGCGGCAGGACAACTCCTACGGCGCGCGATTCCTGAACGTCGTGCGCAACGAGTTCGGCGGGCACAACGTGAAGACGTCGTCCTGAGATGAGCAGCGCCATCCCGACCGATCCCGCGACGATGGTCATCTTCGGAGGTTCGGGCGACCTCAGCAAGCGGAAGCTCGTGCCCGCCCTCTTCGAGCTGCACGTCGAAGGCCAGCTTCCTCCCGCGACCGCTATCGTCGGCTATGCGCGCACGGGCGAGTCGGACGAGACGTACCGCGCCGAGATGAAGGCCGCCGTCTCCGAGTTCGCGCGCACGAAGCCCATGGACGAGGCGGCGTGGAGCACGTTCGCGTCCCGCCTCTTCTTCTTTCGGGGCGACCTGAAGATCCCGAGGTACTTCTCCGACCTCAAGGCGCGGCTCGACAAGATCGAGAAGGAGCGCGGCCTGCCGGGCAACCGCCTCTTCTATCTCGCGATCCCGCCTTCGGCGATCGGCGCCGCCGTGGGCAACCTCGGCGAGGCGGGCCTCGTGTACCCGGTGGACGGCGGGCCATGGTCGCGGGTCATCGTGGAGAAGCCGTTCGGGCGCGACCTCGAGACGGCGCGCGCGCTGAACGAGGAGCTCGCGCAGGTCTTCCGCGAGCGTCAGATCTTCCGCATCGACCACTACCTGGGCAAGGAGACGACGCAGAACATCCTCGTCCTGAGGCTCGGCAACGGCATCTTCGAGCCGATGTGGAACC
>JBGPDK010000078.1:0-14711 GCA_041482235.1 Thermoanaerobaculia bacterium
CGGGTTTCTCTCGGAGAACGCGGATTTCGCGCGGGCGGTCATGGACGCGGGAATGGTCTGGATCGGGCCCCCTCCCGAGGCCATGGAAGCCATGGGATCGAAGATTTCTGCGAGAGAAAGAATGCGAATTGCAGGCGTTCCCGTGGTTCCAGGGGCGCTGATTGGAGCGCCCGAAGAGCACCGGGGGATTTCTTCGAATGGTGAAGAGGGAAACCGCAGCGCCGGCGCGCGTCGAGAGGCGTCGCCGCGCCCCGTCACCCCTGGCACTTTCGAAGAAAATCTCTCTTCCGTTCTCTCTCTCGGCTTTCCTGTCGTCGTGAAAGCGTCCGCGGGCGGCGGCGGCAAGGGGATGCGCATCGTGCGCGATGCCGCCTCTCTTTCCGAAGCAATAGTTTCCTGCCGCCGTGAGGCGGCCGCGGCATTCGGCGATTCGACCGTCTACGTCGAAAAATATCTCGATTCACCCCGACACATCGAAGTGCAGATTCTCGCCGACACGCATGGAAACGTCGTCGCGCTGGGCGAGCGCGAGTGCTCGCTTCAGCGGCGGCACCAGAAGGTGATCGAGGAGTGCCCGTCGCCCGCCGTGAACGCGAATCTCCGCGCGCGTCTTACGAGCGCCGCCTGCGACGCGGCGCGTGCGGCGGGCTACGTGAACGCGGGGACCGTCGAGTTCCTCCTCGAGCCTTCCGGTTCGTTCTACTTCCTCGAGATGAACGCGCGCCTGCAGGTCGAGCATCCCGTGACGGAAGAGGCCTTCGGCGTGGATCTCGTCGCTCTGCAGCTCCGCATCGCCGCGGGCGAGGCTCTGCCCGATCTGCCCTCCGTGCCATCGGCGCATGCCATCGAGGCGCGCGTCTACGCGGAGGACCCCGATGCGGGCTTCCTCCCACAGGCAGGGCGGCTTCTCGCGTGGGCCGAGCCCTCGGGCCCGGGCGTGCGCGTGGACTCGGGCGTGGCGCAGGGCCAGGCCGTTGACGTTCATTACGACCCGATGCTCGCGAAGATCGTCGCGAAGGGCCGAAACCGCGAAGAGGCGCGCCGGCGGCTCGTCGTGGCGCTCGGCGAGACGATTGCCCTCGGCGTCATGACGAATCTCTCGTGGCTGAGGCGGCTGCTCGAAGCCGGCCCCGTCGTTCGGGGCGAGCTGCACACCGGCCTCGTCGAGACACTCTCGCTGCCCGCGCCCACGCCTCCTGACGAAGTCTTCGCGGCGGCGGCGTCCATTCTCTCTCGCGCCGCGGCTGGAGGAAGCTCCGCTCCCGGCTCGTGGCCCGACCCGTTCGACGGCCGGTTTCGGATGGGCGGCGGCGTGTGAGGCTGCGCGACCTCAGGACGGGAGAGGAGCGCGAGGCGGCGGGGGCGGACGTGCCTCCGGGCGCGACGGCCGTACGCGAGGGCGACGTGGCCTGGGTCTGGTTTCGGGGCGAGACCTATCGCATGTCGTCCGCGCGGCGGAGCCGGGTGGCCCGAGGCGCCGACGAGACGCCGTCGCTCGAGGCGCCGATGCCGGGCCGGATCGTGGCCGTGCGCGTCGCGGGAGGCGCGTCCGTCGCGAAGGGAGACGTCCTCGTCGTCGTCGAGGCGATGAAGATGGAGCACGCCGTGCGGGCTCCGAAGGACGGCGCCGTGGAGCGCGTCCTCGTCTCCGAGGGGCAGATGGTCGGCCTCGGCGACATCCTCGTGGAGATGGCATGAACGCGTCGCGTGTCACGGTCGTCGAGGTCGGCCCGCGCGACGGCCTTCAGAACGAGACGAAAACTGTTCCGACCGACGTGAAGGTCGCGTTCGTGGACGCCCTCTCGGCCGCCGGGCTGCCCGTCGTCGAGGCGACGGCCTTCGTTTCGCCGAAGGCGATCCCGCAGCTCGCCGACGGCGAGGAGGTCTTCCGGAGGATCGCGAAGCATCCCGGAGTCCGGTATCCGGTCCTCGTCCCGAACGAGAAAGGGCTCGACCGAGCCGAGGCGGCGGGCGCGCGTGAGATCGCGGTCTTCACGGCGGCCTCGGAGACATTCAACCGGAAGAACATCAACGCTTCCATCGACGAGTCGTTTGCGCGCTTTCAACCCGTGCTTCGGCGCGCGCGGGCGTCCGGGATGACGGCGCGCGGGTATGTGTCGTGCGTTTTCGGCTGCCCCTACGAAGGCGCGGTCTTGCCGGCGACGGCCGCCCGCGTCGCGCGGCGGCTGCTCGACGCGGGGTGCGACGAGGTGTCCCTCGGCGACACGATCGGCATCGGCGTCCCCACTCAGGTGCCCGAGATCGTCGGACATTGCGTGGGCGCGGGCGTGCCGCTGGCGCGCCTCGCGCTCCACTTCCACGACACGCGTGGAACCGCGCTCGCGAACGTGGCGGAAGGCCTTCGCCAGGGCGTCCGGATCTTCGACTCCTCGGCGGGCGGCCTGGGCGGCTGCCCGTACGCGCCCGGGGCGGCGGGGAACGTGGCCACGGAGGACCTGCTCTATCTCCTCCACGGCATGGGTTACGAGACGGGCGTCGATCTTTCCCTCGTCGCGGAGGCCACGCGCGCTCTCGCGGACGCGATCGCGCGGCGCCCGGAGTCCCGCGTCTATCAGGCTCTCGAGTCGGCCCGCGCGAGGCGGCCGGTGTAAACTCGGTCGACATCGACCCCTGCGAGGAGATCGAATGGCGCACCGGATTCTCTTGGCGGACGACAGTCTGACCATTCAGAAGGTCATCGAGCTGACGTTCTCGGGAACGGAGTTCGAGCTGAAGGCCGTCGGCAACGGCGACCAGGCGTTGCCGCTCCTCGATTCCTTTCTGCCCGACATCGTGCTCGCGGACTGCGTGATTCCGGGCAAGACCGGGTACGAGCTGTGCGAGGAGGTCAAGCGGCGCCCGGGCGGCCGGTTCGTGCCCGTGGTTCTCCTCACGGGGACCTTCGAGCCGTTCGACAAGCCGCGCGCCGAGCTCGCGGGCGCCGACTCGTTCGTCACCAAGCCTTTCGATTCGCAGGGCCTCGCCTCGCTCGTGCGCGACCTCGTGACGAAGGCTGCCGAAGAGCGGGCTGCCGCGCCCCTCGAGCCTCCACCCGCGCCGGAACCTCCTCCGCCTCCTTCCGTCTTAGAGACCGAGCAGTCCACCGAGCCCATACACCCCGGGCAGAGCCCGTTTTTCACGGCTTCGATGGCGGAGACGCAGGAGCTGCAGCCCCTGTTCGAGCCGGATCCCTACACCACGATGATGATCCCGGTTTCCCGGAGCAGGGAGATGGCGCCGCCTTCTCCTCCCGAGGAGGTTGCGCCTCCGCCGCCACCCGATCCGCCCACGGAACCCATCGCGTACGAGGCGCCGCCGCCGTCACCTCCGGTCTCCGATATGAGGCTCGGCGCGCTCGACGACGAGCCGCCGCATGGCGATCTCGAGGCGGACATCGCCGCCTTCGAGGCATCCGGTCGGAGCGCGACCCGGCCGGACCTGTGGGACTCGCCGGCGGCACAGGCCGCGATGGCGGATTTGTCGCCGGAGCACGCTCCGGGCGATCTCGAGGCCCTCGCCGCCGAAGCGAGCCTCACGGACCTCAAGAGCCTCATCCCGCAGGCCTCGCGCCTCTCCGACGACGACATCGACCGCATCGCGCGCCGCGTCCTCGAGCTCTCCGGCGAGCGTATCGTGCGCAAGATCGCGTGGGAGGTCGTGCCCGAGCTGGCCGAGCGCCTCGTCAAGGAGCGCCTCGAGGAGCTGGACAGGGCCGAATAAAGAAAAGAGAAAGACTTCTTAGAAAGTAATAGGGTTTGCCGCGCCGCCGCTGCGGACGCGGTGGCGGGGCGCAGTGCCGCATCCCGCGCCTTCTGAGAAATCTTCCTTTTCTCCAGGGTTCCGGGGGTCCCTTCCCCTGAACGGCGCCCTCGTGCGATCCTGCGCGTTCCCCGATGACCACGCGGAGAGAGCTCGGCAAGAACTTCGAACCAGCCTCCTTCGAGATGCGCTGGTATAGCGCCCAGGAGGAGGCCGGATTCTTCCGGCCCGAGGCGGCCGGGTCTGACGCCGTTCCGTACACGCTCGTGATTCCGCCCCCGAACGTGACGGGGCGCCTGCACGTCGGGCACGCTCTCGGCCGCACTCTCGAGGACGTGCTCTGCCGGTGGCGGAGGATGCAGGGCCGCGCCGTGCTCTGGGTGCCCGGAGTCGACCACGCGGGCATCGCGACGCAGATGGTCGTCGAGCGCGACCTCAAGGAGCGCACGGGGAAGACCCGGCAAGACCTGGGCCGCGAGGCCTTCGTCGCTCTTTGCCGCGAGTGGGCGGAGGCGCGGCGAGGCGACATCGTGAACCAGATCCGGCGACTCGGATCGTCATGCGACTTCGGGCGCGTCTACTACACGCTGGACGAGGTCCGTTCGCGAGCCGTGCGCCATGTCTTCACGACGCTGTACCGCGAGGGCCTCGCGTATCGCGCCGAGCGGATGGTGAACTGGTGTCCGAGCTGCGCGACCGTGCTCTCCGACCTCGAAGTGAACCACGTCGAGACCTCGGCCCACCTGTGGTCGATCGCTTACCCTCTCGAGGGCGGCAGGG
Organism: Thermoanaerobaculia bacterium; assembly: GCA_041482235.1. GTDB lineage: Bacteria > Acidobacteriota > Thermoanaerobaculia > UBA5066 > UBA5066 > Fen-183. Next base: position 4,540 of record JBGPDK010000078.1, read on the forward strand.
GAGAGGTCGTCGTCGCGACGACCCGGCCGGAGACGATGCTCGGCGACACCGCCGCCGCCGTTCACCCGGACGATGCGCGGTACGCCGGGCTCGTCGGAAAACGTGTGACGCTGCCGCTGACGGGACGTTCGATCCCGGTGATCGCGGACGCCTTCGTGGACCCGAAGTTCGGCACGGGCGTCGTGAAGGTCACGCCCGCGCACGATCCGAACGACTTCGAAGCGGGGAAGAGGCACGCTCTCGACTCGATCGTCGTGATCGGCTTCGACGGAAAGATGACCGCGGCCGCCGGGGCGGCGTACGCCGGCCTCGACCGCTTCGAGGCACGCCGAAAAGTCCTCAAGGATCTCGAGGCGGCCGGCTTGCGCCGCGGCGAGAAGAGCTACGCCATGCCTCTCGCGCGTTGCCAGCGCTGCGACACGATCGTCGAGCCGCTCGTCTCCCTGCAGTGGTTCGTGAAAGTGGCGCCCCTCGCCGACAGGGCCGTCGCGGCGACGGACGCAGGCGAGACCCGCTTCGTCCCCGAGCTCTGGAAAAAGACGTACGACGAGTGGATGCGGAACATCCGCGACTGGTGCATCTCGCGCCAGCTCTGGTGGGGCCACGAGATTCCCGCGTGGTACTGCCCGGACGGGCACATCACGGTGCCGGAGCCGGGCGAGCCCGATCCTGCCGCATGCGGGACCTGCAGCTCGAGGGACCTTCGGCGCGACCCGGACGTCTTCGACACCTGGTTCTCCTCGTGGCTCATGCCGCTTTCGGCCTTCGGGTGGCCCGAGAAGACGCCGGATTTCGAGCGCTTCTACCCGACGAGCGTGATGGTCACGGGCTTCGACATCCTGTTCTTCTGGGTCGCCCGGATGATCATGGCGGGCTCCTTCTTCGACGGGCGCGCGCCGTTCGCCGACGCCGTCCTGCACGGGCTCGTGCGCGACGAGAAGGGCCAGAAGATGTCCAAGACGAAAGGCAACGTCGTCGATCCCCTCGAGATGTGCGACGAGTTCGGGGCGGACGCAGTGCGATTCACGCTCGCCGTGCTCTCGGGCACGGGCCGTGACCTCCCGTTCGGCAAGACGCGCGTCGCGGGCTACCGCGCCTTCGCGACGAAGGTGTGGAACGCCGCGCGTTTCGCGCTTCAGATGCTCGAGGGCGGGGTCGCCGTCCCGCCGGACACGCTCGACTTCACGTCCCTCGGCACCGTCGACCGCTGGATCCTCGCGCGCCTGTCGGAGGCCACCGGAGAGGTGAACGCCGCACTCGAGGCGTTCCGGTTCGACGAGGCGGCGAACGCTCTCTACCAGTTCTTCTGGTCGGACTTCTGTGATGGTTACGTCGAGATGGTGAAGCCGGTGCTGCGGGGAACGGACGCGGCCGAGCCCGAGAAGGCGAAGACGCGCGGGGTCCTCAAGCGCGTCCTGCTCGACTCTCTCGCGCTCCTGCACCCGTTCATGCCGTTCGTCTCCTGCGAGATCCGGGAGGCCCTGAATGGCGACGGCCTGCGCCTCACGATGGCGAAGTTCCCCGAGGCGAACCCGGCGTGGATCGACCCGCTGGCGGTCGAAACGGTCGAAGCGATGCGGGCGGTCACGACGCGAATCCGGAATCTCCGCGCCGAAAACGGCCTCGCGCAGACCGAGGCGCTCGCGATCGGCCTCGAGCTGCCGGAAGGACCCCTTTCGAAGGAAATGCGCCGTCACGTTCCGCTCCTCAGCCATCTCGCGCGGCTCAAGGCCGTGGAGATTTCTTCGAAGGTGGACATCGCCGGAGCGTTCCGCGACGCCGTCGCGGGCCTGGGGCTCGTCGTGGACCTGCCGAAGAAAGAGATTTCTTCTGAAGACAGAGAGAAGGCGCGGCGCGACGTGGAGCGCCTGCGGGGTGAAGCGGCGAAGATTCAGGCTCGACTGGCCGACGAGAGTTTCCTGTCGCGCGCGCCGGGCGCGGTAGTCGAGAAGACGCAGCAGCAATTCGAAGAAATCGAGGAGCGGATCCGGCGCCTTTCCGGCAACCTCGTGGGGACGCCGGACGCATGAGCGGCGCTGCCGATCCCCTCGAGGGTCGATCGTTCACGCATATCGAGAACGTGATCTATCTGCCGTCGACGCCGTCCACGAACGACGTGGCCAAGGCGATCGTGGAGAAGATGCTCGCCGAGAGCGAGGACGTCCGGCCGACGATCATCGTGGCGGGAGAACAGACGGCCGGGCACGGCCGTCTGGGCCGACCCTGGACCCCACTTCCCGGAGCCCTCGCGGTCTCCGTCATAGTCCCGTGGCCGGCGGGGCCGGAGCGCGTCCGCCTCCCGGTGCGGGCCGGGGTCGCGCTCGCGCGCGGCCTTTCCAGGGCGTTCGCCCTCGACGTCCGGCTCAAATGGCCGAATGACCTCCTCGTGAACCGCAAGAAGCTCGGCGGCATCCTCGTCGAGGCGCGTGCGAACGACGAAGGCGAAGGCTGGGCCGTCGTGGGCGTCGGCCTCAACGTGCGCGGCACTCGGAGAGATCTCGATGCCCGCGGGCTGCGGGACGCCACGTCGCTCGAGGACGCCGGGGTGCCTGCCGGCAAGCTCGCCGGCGTCGTGCCGCTCTCGGCGCTCCTCGACATCCTCGACGTCCCGCTCGGGGAGGCGGGAGACGAGTCTCTGCCGGAAGCCTTCGCGGCCGTCTCCGCGCACGCGCCGGGCGACGCCCTGTCCGTCCTGGACGCGGGCCGCTCCGTGTCCGGCGTTTTCCGCGGTGTAAACGCCGACGGTGCGCTCCGGCTGGGGTCCGGGCGCGGCGAGGAGACGGTCGTCTCCGGCGACGTCGTCCTCTTCTGAGGCGTCTTTCAATGAGCGAGGCTCCTCTCGCCGGTTCGGCGCCGCGTCCGGCGGATCCCGGCCTCGATGAGGCCGGATACGCGACCCGGATCGAGGATGCGTTCATCGCCGAGCGCGGCACGCCCTTCCTCGTGTCCGCGAAGGACTGGGGTCTGATTCGCGGCTGGCGCGAAGCGGGTGTGCCGGCGGACACGGTCGTGCGCGCCGTGCGCGAGGCGTTCGAGAGGCGCCGCGCGCGGGGCCAGGCCGGAAAGATCTCCTCGCTCGCGTACTGTGTGAGCGCCGTCGAGGAGCGGTGGGAGATGGAGCGCCGGGGCCTCGTCGGCAAGGAGATCGCCTCCCCCCCCGCGGCCGCGGACGCGGCCGCAATCGGCGAAAAGCTCGCTGCTCTCGTCCTAGCGCTGCGCGCGGACACTTCCCCCCGCTCGGGACCATTCGAAGAATCTTCCGGTGCTCTTCGCGACGTCTTCGACAAAGCCGCGGTGAAAGTCGAAGAGATCCCGCCCGATCTTCCCTTCGAAGAAATCGAGCACAAGCTCTCCTCGATCGAGGGGTCGCTCGTGCGTGCGGGTCTCAAAGCAATGAATTCTTCTTTTCAGGGTCTTGTTGAAGAACGCGTCACTTCGGCGTTGGGGGACGTGTCCGGCCTTGCTCCCCACGTCGTCGAGCGCATGCGCAAGGCGCTCACGCGCCGCGAGGTGCGGGCGCTCGCCGGGTTTCCGCCGCTGACGCTGCTCCATGGCTGAGGTCCGCCCGGGGGACCGCGCTGAGGCCGTGATCGAGCGGGTCGTGCCGGGAGGCGAAGGGCTGGCACGCCTCTCGGGCGTCGTGACGCTCGTGCCCGGCGCCCTGCCGGGGGACCGCGTGCGCCTGTCCGTGACGGAGATCTCGGATCGCCTCGTGCGCGGCGCGCTCGAAGAGGTGCTCGCTCCGGGCGAAGCGCGGCGCCCCGACGCCGCAGTCTGCCCGCGCGCGCTGGATGCGTCCTGCGGCGGATGCGACTGGCCGGCCGCGCGCCTCGAGCACCACCGGGAGCTGAAGACGGCGCTCGTCCTCGACGCGTTGCGCCGCCTCGCGGGCCTCAACGCGGAGGATCTCCCCGAACCGCGGTGGCTCGGGTCGGCGCGGAACTACCGCCTGCGAAACCGCCTGCACCTCGATACGGCGGGCCGGCTCGGCTTTTTCGCGCCGCGCTCGAAGACGGTCGCGAACCTCGAGACGTGCGAGATCGTCTCGAAGGAGCTGCTCGCGCGGCTGCCCGCGGTCCGCGAGCACCTCTCGATGCTCGGACCGGTGGAAGGGGAGCTTTGGACGCTGGAGGACCGGGAGGGGAAGACCCTGCTTGGAGAGTTGCGTCTCGCCGCAGGTCAGGGTCTGCAAATTTCTTTGAAAGGGGATGGATTCGGGAAGGGGCCATTCGACGGGTTTCGAGTCCTCGATGCGGGCGGCCGGGTGCTGCTGTCGGACGGGCCGTCGTCTCTGTCGATCGTCGCCGGTGGCGCCTCGTTCGACGTCTCCGTGTCTTCTTTCTTTCAGGGAAATCTCTTTCTCCTCGATGCCTTTCTCGAAGAGATTCGGACCGCGCTGCGCGCGGTGCTTAGAAAGGAAGATGGGGACCCGCGGCCCATTCGCGCGGTCGACCTCTATGCGGGCGTGGGGTTTCTGACGCGTCCGCTTCTCGAACTCGTGAGCGAGGCGGGCGGGGGAGACGTGACCTCGGTCGAGATCGACCCGTCTTCGTCAAATTCACTTTCTAAGAATCTTCAGTCCTGGCATTCCGACGGGTTTTCGCTCGCGCGGGCCGTCCGGTCTTCGGCGGAGTCTTTTCTCTATTCTCTTTCTAAGCAGAATTCTCCTAATCCTCATTCTCCGAATCTTCCGATCGATGTGCTCGTAGCAGACCCGCCGCGCGCGGGCCTTTCGCCCGCCGTGCGGGCTGGCATCCTGCGCCTCGCGCCGCGGCATGTCCTGATGGTCTCGTGCGATCCGCCCACGTTTGCCCGTGACCTCGGGGCCCTGAAGGCCCGGTATGTCGTCGAGCGGCTGACGCTCCTCGACCTCTTCCCGCAGACTCACCACGTCGAGACGGTCGCCTTGCTCGCGCGGCGGAAGGTCGGGTAGAGGCGCCATGCGCGCTTCGTGGTCCCGGGAGGCCGGAGCGCCGTCACTCCCGCTCGCAGGCGCTCTCGCGGCGGGCATCCTCGCGGCCGTCGCCTTCGCCGTGCCGCCACCGGGCGCCCTCGGGGCCGTGCTCCTGGTCGCGGCGGCGTCGGGCATGGCTCTCGCCAGGCGGGGAAGCGGCGTCCGCGTCTTCGCGGGTCTGACACTCGCCGCGAGCCTCGGGTTCTGGAACGCGCGCGAGCGCTTCCTTCTTCCGGCCTTCCGCACGGCCGGCGAGGCGCGCGAGGCGCTCGTCGCAGCACGGACCGCGGATCCGGCGGCCGATGGCGCCCTCCTCGAGATGACCGGCCGCATCGACGCGCCGTGGACCTCCAGCGGCTCGCTCCGAAGGACGCGCCTTGCGGTCGAATCGGCGTCAGCGGAAGGACGAACTCTCCGCCTCGAAGCAGGAGTGTCCGTCACGGTTGCGGGCGAGCAGGATCCTTCCGGCATCGCCGAGCTCGGCGACCGCGTGCGCATGCGCGGCACGCTCCGACTGCCGGAGACGGGCGGCCCCGCGCGGTCGCCCTTCGACCTGCCCGCCGAGCCGCGGCTGGCGCTCAAGAGCGCCGCTCAGATCGAGCGCCTCGGCCCGCCCGCCGGGCCACTGGCGCTCGTGGCGCGAGCCCATGCGGCCGTGAAGCGGCGTCTCCGCGCGAACCTCGCCGACGCCGCGCCAGATGCGCACGGGGCGCTCGCCCTTCTGCTCGCGCTCGTGATGGGCGAGACGCAGGACCTGCCCGCAGCGACCGTGAGCGCCTTCCGAGACGGCGGCGTCGCGCACATCGTCGCCATCTCGGGGTTGCAGGTGGGCCTCGTGGCCGCGCTCCTCGGCCTTCTCGTGCGCCGGCTCGGCGCGTCCCTCGCCGCGCGCGACGCGCTCGTGCTCGTCTCGACGGCTCTCTTCGCGGTGTTCGCCGGAGGCCGGCCGCCCGTCGTGCGCGCGGCTCTGATGATCGGCCTCTACCTCCTGGCGCGCCTCCTCGGCCGGCCGACTTCTGCCGCGCACGTCCTCGGCTTCGCGGCCGCTGCTCTTCTCGCCGCCGATCCCGCGAACCTCTTCGACGTCGGGTTCCTCCTCACCTTCGCGGCTGTTTTCGGCCTCGCCGCATTCGGGGTGCCGGCCGCGCGGGCCCTGCGCCGGGCCGGAGTGCCCGGTCTCGTCGCGGACGCGATCGGCGCGACGGCCGGCGCCGAGATCGCGGTGCTCCCGGTGCAGCTTTTCGTCTTCAACGTCTTCCCGTTCGTGGCCCTTCTCTCGAACCCATTCGTGGTGCCGCTGTCGAGCCTCTTCCTGTTCGCGGGCCTCCTGGTCTTCCCCCTTCTCCTTCTGTCTCCCGCCGCGGCGGCGCTCGCGATCATCCCCCTGCGTTTCCTGTCCGACGTCCTGCTCGCGCTCCTCTCGGCCCTCGACCGGCTGCACGCCGTGAGGATCGTTCCGACGCCCGCCTTCGCGCTGGCTGCGGCCGCGGCGGCGCTGCTGCTCGTGGCGGGCCTCGCGCGCCGCCCGGCGCTCCGGCGCGCGGCCTTCGCCGGAGCCGCGGCGATCTCTCTCGCGCTGGTCCTCGCGCCGCCTGTCACCGCCGCGCGCGGCACGGCGGTGCTTCAGGCGCTCGACGTGGGCCAGGGAGACGCGTGGCTTCTCGTCTCGCCCGAGGGCCGCGTCCTCGTGGACGGCGGAGGCAGCCCCGACCGCGAGTACGACTTCGGGCGCCTCCGGCTGGTGCCGCGTCTCGCCGACCTCGGGGCCGTGGCCTTCGACGCCGTCGTCCTCACGCATCCGCACCCCGACCACGCGCGCGGCCTTCTCGCGGTGCTCACCTCCCTTCCGGTCGCACGCGTCGTCCTGCCCCGCGCGGCGCCGCGCAACGTCTTTCTCGACGAGTTCGAGGAAGCGGCCGCGCGCCGGGGCCTGACGCTGGAGCGCCTCGGCGCGGGCCAGCACTTCACGGCGGCGGGCCTGCGGTTCGACGTGCTTCATCCGGGTGACGGCGGTTATCCGCGCGCGCGGGAGAACAACGGGTCACTCGTGCTGCGCGTGGCGCTCGCGGGGCGCATGGCAGTCCTCGCCGGTGACATCGAAGCGCTTGCCGAGAGCGACCTCGTCGCGTCCTCTCGGACTCTCGCCGCGGACGTCCTGAAGGTTCCGCACCACGGGAGCCGGACGTCCACGGCCGCGGCGTTCCTCGCGCGCGTCTCGCCCCGGCTCTCTCTGATCGGCGTGGGGCGCCGGAATCGCTTCGGCCACCCGGCCCCGGAAGTGCTGGAGCGGCTCGCGAGCGCTGGCGTCCGGACGTTTCGCACCGATCGCGACGGAGACCTCGCGCTCCTCTTCGCGGGCGGCCGCATCCGGCCGCTCTTTCCGGAGTGCGTCGCCAGGGGCGTGCCGTGAGCGCGGCGCGTCCGAACGGCGTGCTCGCGATCGTGGGCGCGACGGCGACAGGCAAGTCCGAGCTCGCCGTGGCCGTTGCCGAGCGGCTCTCAGGCGAGGTCGTTTCGGCCGACGCGTTCGCGGTCTACCGCGGTTTCGACGCCGGGACGGCGAAGCCTCCCGCCGCTCTCCTCTCGCGCGTCCCGCATCACCTCGTGGACGCGCGCGATCCCCGGGAGCCCTGGAGCGCGGGGGAGTTCGCCGCCGAGGCGCGGCGTCTCTGTCGGGATCTCCTCGCGCGAGGAAGGCTCCCCATTCTGGCGGGCGGCACGGGCTTTTACGTGCGCGCCTTTTTCGGCGGGCTCTTCGAGGGGCCCCGCCGTGACGACGAGGTGAGGCGCGCGCTCGAGGCCGTCAGGACGCGCCGCGGCGCGGCCTTTCTCGTGCGGATGATCGGGCTCCTCGATCCCGAGAGCGCGCGGCGGGTGGGCGCGGCCGACGCGGCCCGGGCGATCCGGCTCCTCGAGATCCTGCTCCTCTCCGGAGAGCGCCCGTCGCGCCTGTTCCGCGAGCGGCCGGGGCCCGCATGGGAAAAGCCCTCGGTGAAGGTGCTCCTCACATTGCCGCGCGAGATGCTCTATGGAAGAATCGCGCAGAGGTTTCAGTCCAACTTCGTGAACGAGCTGCCCGCGGAAGTGCGTCGCCTGCTCGCGGCGGGTGTCCCGCTCGCGGCGCCCGCCTTCGCGGCTATCGGCTACCGGGACACGGCGGCGCTGGTTTCGGGCGCGCTTTCCGAGTCGGAGTGGAGAGAGCGGCTCCTCCGCGACACGCGGCGTTACGCGAAGCGGCAGGAGGCGTGGTTCCGGCGCGAGAGCGGTCTCGTCGCGGTTCGCGCCGACCGGCCCGATCTCGTCGATTTCGTCGCGCTTCTCGCGCGGCCTCTTTTTTCCGTTACCCACGAAGGGGGATGACCATGATCGGACCGAGCAAACCGCCCATCAACGTCCAGGACGGTTTCTTTTACCAGTTGCGCAAGGACAACACGCTCGTCGAGGTCATGCTCCTTTCCGAGAAGAAGCGGGTGGGGAGGATTCGCCGCTTCGACAAGTACGCGGTCGTTCTCGAGGTCGACGGGCGCGAGGAGATGATCTACAAGCACGCCATCTCCTCGGTCGCGTCTCTCGGCGGGAGGGAGGCGGCTGCGCCCGCCGGCGCCGTGCGGACGCCCGCCGTTTGACCCTTCGGCTTCGCCTCGGCCTCGTTCTCGCCGCCGCCGCGGCTCTCACGGCCTGCTCGCCGAGCCCGCCTCCGGTGGACCCCTCGTCGTCCCAGGCGCGCGCGGCGGCTCTCGCGGCGCGCGCGGAAGGCGACGCGGCCGAGGGGCGGCTGCGCGACGCGCTCGACGGGTACCGCGAAGCGGCGAGCCTCGCGCCCGGGGAAGACCGCTACAGGAGTCGCGCCATGGAGCTCCGCGCCGCGTTCGTGGCGTCGCTTCGTGCCGAGGCGGAGTCGGCGCTCAAGCGCGGCGATCTCGCGTCGGCGCGGCGCGAGGCCCTCGCGCTCGCCGAGGCCGAGCCGGACTCTCCGGCCGGCTACGACGTGCTCGCGTCCGCAGCCGAGGCGGAAGGAAAGCTCGAAGACGCCTGGGTGGCCCGGCAGAAGGCGCACGCGCTTTCTCCGTCGGATGCCGCGCTCGCCGGGGCGCTCGCGGCTCTCGCGCTCAGGACCTCGCGCTTCGCCGAGGCCGAGGTGCTCTACCGGGAGCTCGCGAAGAACGACCCCGAGATGGAGGAGAAGCAGGCGGCGGCGCGCCTGGAGTTCCAGGTCCAGAACCTGCCGGCCCCGGTCCGGAAGGCGGCGGCCGCGCCGCGAATCACGCGTTCCGAGCTCGCGGCGCTCCTCGTCGCGCTCGTGCCCGAGGTGGGGACGGCCCGCGTGCCGCCGGGCGCTGACGTCGCGACCGACGCCATCGACCGGCCGGAGGGCGGCGCCCTCGTGAAGGCCATCGCTCTCGGCTTCTTTTCCGTCTCGAAGGAGACCCACCTGGTGGGCGCGGACGTGCCGGTCTTGCGCAGCGAGATGCCGGGGCACCTCAGGCGCCTCGCCGGACTTCTGAATCGCCGCGACGGCTCGTGCTTCGTCACGCCCGCCGCGCTCGCCACCTGCGGCATACTTCCGGAGACGACGTCCCGGCAGGTCAGCGGGCGGGAGGCGTTCGCCGCCATCGACGCGACGCTCCGGCTCGCTCGCTAGAGGAGGGTCCTTGATGGTGATCACCGAGCTCTTCTCGAGGGTCCCGCTCTTCGAGGGGATCTCGCCGGAAGACCGTGCCGCGCTCGCGCGCGCGGCCACGCTTCGCACGTATCGCCGCGGCGAGACGATCGTCCAGCAGGGCCAGCCCGGGGACGCCTTCTACGTCCTCGTCAAGGGTCGCGTGGCGGTCGCGATCGTCGCGCCGGACGGGAGCGAGGTCGTTCTCAATACGCTCGGCGAAGGCGACCACTTCGGCGAAATGGCCCTTTTGGACGACGCGCCCCGGTCGGCGAGCGTCATCGCCCAGGAAAAATCCGACCTTGCGATTCTCTCTCGCGCGGTTTTCCTCGACCTCCTGAAGTCGAATTTCGTCCTGACGCGCGCCCTCCTCGCGGCCTTCTCGGCACGGCTGCGCCGCGCCAACGCCACGATCGAGGGGCTCGCGTCGCTCGACGTGAAGAGCCGGCTCGCGCGCTACTTCCGCGAGCTCGCCGCGACGCGCGGCAGGAAGGCGGGCGGCGGATGGGCCGTGGTGGTGCGCCCCTCGCAGCGTGAGATCGCCGACACGATCGGCTC
>JBGPDK010000079.1:0-14653 GCA_041482235.1 Thermoanaerobaculia bacterium
CGGCACCGCTCGGCGCCCCGGAACTTCGCAGGTTCCAGGACGGCGACTGAAGGGGGCCCTATGCGGCGTCATCGTCGTCCCCATCTTCCCAGAGGTTCCGCTGTGCCTGCTCGCCTGAAGGCGCGGGCTTCGGCGGCCCCGACACGAGCGGCGTCCCTCTCTCCTGGACCGAAGGATCGTCGTTCCCAGGCGAATTGACCCGGGGGGACACCGCGAAGGACTCGAGCGCGCCCGCCGGAAGCGGGCGAAGCACCTCGGCGAGGCGCGCGGCGTCCTCCAGCCCGTGGTCCAGCCACAGGTCCTCGGCGCCCGGCTCGAGGATGACGGGCATGCGATCGTGCACGGGGGCGACGTCGGGGCTCGCCTCGGTCGTGAGGAGCGCGAACGTGCGAAGCGGAGGTCCCTCCCGGGGGCGCCATTCCTCCCAGAGGCCCGCGATCGCGAACGGCTCCTTCGACACCGCGCGGAATGCGAACGGCGCCGCCGTCTGACCGTAGCGCCGCCACTCGTAGAAGCCGTCCGCCGGGACGAGAGCCCGCCGCCGCCGGAACGCCTCGCGGAAGCTGGGCTTCTTCGCGGCCGTCTCCGCGCGCGCGTTGATGGGCCGGCCCGCGTCCGCGGGGTCCGCGGCCCACTCGGGGACGAGGCCCCACCACATCGGCTCGAGGCGGCGCTCGCCCGCCGCCGCGAGACGTATGACCGGCAGCTCCTGCCCGGGCGCCGCGTTCCAGCGGGGGTGAAGTGGCGTCGCCTCACCGCGGACGCGAAACCGCGAGATCAGGACGTCGACGGGCGACGTGATCCAGTACCGGCCGCACATGGGCCCATTGTGAAGGGTCCGGCCCTCAGCCCGCCGCGGCGGCCGGCGGCGTCACGCGCGTCCCGTCCGCGTCGCTGGCGGAATCTCGCGCCGGCGCCGAGGCCGGGATCGCGACAGTTCCGAAACGGTTCCACCAGCGCTCGGCCAGCTCGCGGGTCCACGGCTCGGGGAGGACGATTTCCTCGAGGCGCCCGTCCAGCGCCCGCGCGCTCTCGGGTCTCTCGTCCGGCTCCTTCGCCAGGCAGTCCAGAAGGAGGCGCTCGAGGCCGGGCGGGACCGGCGCCGCGATGCGCTTCGAAGGCGGCACCGGTGCCGTCGAGGCATGGTCGTGGATCGTCTCGAGGGCGGTCTTCCTCTCGAAAACCGGCAGGCCCGTGAGGAGCGTGTAGCCCACGGCGCCGAGCGCGTAGAGGTCGGTGCGGCCGTCCACCGGCCGGCCGAGCGCCATCTCGGGCGGCATGTAGGCGGGCGTGCCCGCGAGGAGGCCGCTCTGCGTGAGGTCGGTCGCCGTCGCCCCGAGCGCTTTCACGAGGCCGAAGTCGAGCACCTTCACGAAATCGGGATCGCCGGCGTAGCGGCTCACGAAGATGTTGCCGGGCTTGATGTCGCGGTGGACGAGGCCCGCGGCGTGCGCCTCGGCGAGCGAATGGCAGACCTGCCGCAGGAGATGCACGACGCGCCCGGCCGGCAGCGGGCCGAAGCGGCGGACGATCTCCTCGAGCGTGAAGCCCTCGAGGAGCTCCATGACGTAGTAGAACGCGCCGTCGTCCGAGCGCCCGAAATCGTAGAGCTGTACGGTGTGGGGCGAGCGGAGCCCGGCCGTGGCCTTCGCCTCGCGTTCGAAGCGCGCCATCATCTCGCGTGAGGACGCGTCCGTACCGCCGCGCACGAGCTTGATGGCGGCGTCGCGCGCGAGCATGCGGTGCTCGGCGCGCCACACCTCACCCATGCCGCCCTGGCCGAGCTGCTCCACGAGCCGATAGCTGCCCAGCTCCCGCGCGCGGCCGGCCTGGTGGGACAGCTCGCTCACGATGCGCGAGCCCACGACCGCGACGGCCGCGGCAATGGCGGTCGGCAGGAACATGCCCGCCACGACGAGCCCGGGCGGAATCGGGTCGCCGAGCGCCACGGAGACGAGGAGCCCGAGCGGGTCCATGAGCGCCGTGGCGACGGTGGCGAGCACGTTCTTGCCGTGCGTCGCGGGCACGAGCAGCGCGAAGGCGATGAGCCACACGGCCACCGGCGACCACCCCTTGGGGATCTGACCGGGCGGCGCCGGCCAGCAGTGATACGTCACCGCGATGAGAAACCCCATTCCGACTTCGTAGACGAGGCCGCGGTCGAGGAGCTCGGCGGGGTCCTGCCCCGTGCGCCGCGTGAGCGCGAACATCCCGAGGGAAGCTGCCATCGCCGCGATCTCGGCAAAGAGCACGGTTCCCGAAGGCGGCGGCAGCCCGAGCCGGGCCCCGAGGAGACGCGAGCCGACGCCCATGGCCACGTTCGCGAACGCGCAGAGGAGCGCGAGGATCCCGAGGCGCCGCGCCCCGGCGGACAGCAGCTCCGGCGGAAGCGTGCGGGGCGCGCGGGAAGTGGTCGGCGCGGACTCGGCCTTGCAGCACGTCCGGGTCATGGCCCTATTCTCCCATCGTATGCCCGAGCTGCCGGACGTCGCCGTGTACGTCGAGCACGTCGAGCGTCTCGTCAAGGGCGGGACGCTCAGGAAGATACGCCTCGCGAGCCCGTTCGTCCTGCGGTCGGTATCTCCGCCCCTGGCCGCCGTACAGGGGCGACGCCTCATTGCGGTGACCCGACTCGGGAAACGCCTCGTATTCACTTTCGAAGAAAATCTTTTCCTCGTCCTCCACCTGATGATCGCCGGCCGCCTGAAGTGGAAGGCGCCCGGCGCGCCCATCCCGAAGAAGCTCGGCCTCCTCGCGTTGGATTTCGACGCGGGGACGCTCCTCCTGACCGAGGCGAGCCCGAAGAAGCGGGCGTGGATCAGGCTCGTCGCCGGGCGCGAGGCGGTTCAGGCGCTCGATCCCGGCGGGCTCGAGCCGCTCGGGATCTCGCGCGATGCCTTCGCGGAACGGCTCCGCCGCGAGAACCACACGCTGAAACGTGCCCTCACGGACCCACGCCTTTTCTCCGGCATCGGGAACGCGTACTCCGACGAGATCCTCCACCGCGCGAGGCTCTCCCCCGTCGCGCTCACGTCCCGGCTCACCGAGCCCGAGGTGACGCGCCTCCACGCCGCCGTGGGCGACACGCTTCTCGAATGGACGGGCCGCCTTCGGCGCGACACGGCGGACCGCTTCCCCGAAAAGGTAACCGCCTTCCGGCCGGAGATGGCCGTGCACGGGAAGTTCTCACGGCCCTGCCCCGCGTGCGGCACGAGAGTGCAACGCATCGTTTACGCGAACAACGAGACGAACTACTGTCCGGAATGCCAGACGGGCGGCAAGCTCCTGGCCGACCGCTCCCTCTCGCGGCTCCTTCACGACGACTGGCCGAAGAGTCTCGAGGAGATGGAGGAGCGCAAGGAGGCCGCGCGTTCAGACAACCCTCCGCCGGCCGGCGTCAGAGGGCGCCGATCATCCGGCGCCTGAGCTTCTCGTCCGGCAGACGTCCGAGCGCGGCGTCCAGGTCGTCGTCGAGATGCGCGCGCTGACGGGTCGCGGGGATCGCGCAGGTGACGGCCGGGTGCGCGAGGACGAACTTCAGGAAGAACTGCGCCCACGACGCGCAGTCGAGCTCCGAGGCCCAGGCGGGAAGCGGCTTTCCGAGGGCGCCCTTCAGCGCCCCGCCTCCGCCGAACGGGCGATTCACGAGGACCGCCACGCCCCGCTCCCTCGCGAGCGGCAGGATCCGTTCCTCCGCCTCGCGCTCGGCGAGCGAGTAGTTCACCTGCAGGAAGTCGAGCTTCTCCCGGCGCAGGACGCGCTCGACCTCGGGATACGCGCTCGCCGCGTAGTGCGTGACGCCGATGTACCGGACGCGCCCGGCCTCCTTCCACGCCCGGAGCGTCGCGAGATGCGCGTCGACATCGAGGAGGTTGTGCACCTGCAGGAGATCCAGAGGCTTCCTCCCGAGGAGCCGCTCGGACGTCGCCATCTGCTCGAGTCCGGCCTCCCGGCCGCGCGTCCAGACCTTGGTCGCGAGAAAGAGCGTGCCTGAGAGGCCCTGCTTCGCGGCGACCTCGCCCACGACGGCCTCGGAGCGGCCGTACATCGGCGACGAATCCACGACGCGGCCGCCCCGTTCGGCGAACCGCGCGAGGACTTCCTCGAGCGGTTTGCGCTCCGCGGCGGAGGAGCCGACGTCGAACGTCGCAAAGGTGCCGAGGCCGACGACGGGGATCTGCTCGCCGGAGGACGGGATCGGGCGCGTTCGCGGCCCGGGCGAAGCGCCCGCGCCGGAGGCGCCGAAAAAAACGCCCGCCGCGGTGGCTCCGAAAACGCGCAGGGTGTCGCGGCGAGAGAGGTCCACGCGTGAAGCCTAGTCCATAGGCGGCCGCCGTGAAATCAGATCAGCGAAGCCACTCTTCGATCCTCACGAGGTCCTGCGTCAGGGCTCGCTCGAAGTCGGACTCGAGCAGAGACCGGGCCGCGGCGGCATCGGTCCACGGCGTCTCGCCGGGGCTCATGCCGCAAACCCGGTCGCGCCCGCGTTTCTTCGCTTCGAAAAGCGCATGGTCGGCGAGCGTGAGCACGAGCTCCCAGCCGAGAAGTGAAGCCTCATCTTCGTGGAACGGATACAGGGCGTAGCCGACGGACACCGTGATGCGGATGTCCACGCCGGACGGCAGGCGGAAGGCGCTCTCCGCGATGCAGCGGTGGATTCGCCGCGCGAGCAGGGCGGCCCCTTCGCGATTCGAGTCCCGGGCAATCATGACGAATTCCTCGCCCCCCCAGCGCACCGTCAGGTCGGGCTGGCGAGCCGTCGCCTGCAGGAGGCGGGCGAGCTGCTGGAGGACCGCATCGCCGGCCGCATGGCCGTGCCGGTCGTTGATGGCCTTGAAGTGGTCGACGTCCACGACGACGAGCCCGATGCTCGGCTTCGCCACGATCGACCGTGTCGTCGCTGAGTTGCTCCAGAGGTTGACCGCCTTCAGGCTCTCCTGCGCCATGAATTCCATGAGGAACCGGCGGTTGTGGAGCTGGGTGAGCGTGTCGCGCAGCGCGAGCTCCCTGAGCTCCCGCTCGAGCACGACGTTGCGCCTCAGGGATCCATGAAGCCAGACCGCCATCGCGGCGAGCGCGGGGATAGGAAGGAACACGAGGGCCGGCAGCTCGAGCCCGAACTCCGCGTGCGGATGGAGGAGTGTGAGAACGAACAACGAGCCGAGGTTCGGAAACATGTAGAGGAAATAGAGCCTGAGGCTGCCGGCCATGCTCGAAAGAGCGATGGCGTTGATCACGATCTGGATCATTCCGAGCAACGTGGCGTGGTTCACGTCCAGGAGCGGGTACGCGGCGGCGTTGATCGACGCGAGTCCCAGGCCCACCCCCGCCGTCAGGCCGATGAAAACGGCCTCGCCGCGCCGGGAGTCGCCGCCGCGGCGACGATGGATCCACACGAACGTCCAGCGGAGGAGCGCGAGGAGGAGCGTCGCGCCGAGCGAGATGCGGACGGCGGCGCTCTCGTGAAACGCCTGCGCGACGACGATGCGGATGAGGACGAGCGCCGCGAGAAAGAAAGCGAACGTCACCCGGCTGCGGCGCATGAGGTCCTCGAGCAGAAGCGGCTCGATCTCGCCCCTCTCGCCGGACTCCGGCGGGCGCGCGAGCGTCGCCCGCGCGGTGCTGTCCCCGCTCCCACCCCGTTCCGGGACTCTCTTCAACGCGGGTTCCCTTGCTGGGCGGTCACCGGAAGCACGCCCTGCTCCTGCACGGTCCTGTTGAAGTCGGCGAGGTCGGTGTCGAGGACGCCCTTGAGCTGTTTCTTCAGATCCGCCAGGCGGCCCTTCAGCTCCTCGAAATATGCGATCGCGGCCTTCGAGGGCGCCGCCTCGCCCGAGGAGACGACGCTCGCGACGCCCACGAACTGGTGGTCGAGCTGCGGCGGGAAGTTCAGGACGTCCTGCTCGCTCCTGACCTTCGGGTTCACGAGCTTGTCCTCGAGGGCGGAGAGCTTTTCCGACAGCGCCTTCGCCTTCGCCGCGAGCGGCTCTTTCTTTCCCGACTTCGCCGCGCGGTCCGCGACCTCCTTCGCCTGACGCTTGACGTCGCGGCAAACAAGCGCGGCCTCGTGCGTTTCGGAGAGGCGGTCGCGCGCGTCGGCGAGGAAGTCCGCCTGCTTCTTCAGATCGGCCGGCGAGACCCTGAGGTTCGGGTTCGCGCGCACCTCGAGCGGCTCGGTCAGAACGGTGTCTCCCCGCTTCAACCTCACGGCGTAAGCGCCGGGGGCGACGCGCGGGCCGTCCTTGCTGCCCCAGAGGATCGCCTTGGGGACGAGGGACGGCTTCCACATCCTGAGGTCCCACGCGAAGCGGTTGAGTCCCTGCTTCGGCTCGAGCGGCTTTTCCGCGTCGTCGCTCTGGGTCCCCGCCGGGCCGTCCTCTTCGGCGGGCTTCTCGCTCGTGAACCTGCGAAGCACCTTGTCTCCGTCGAGGATCTCGATCACGACGGCGTCCTTCGCCGTCGCCTTCTTCGGAGGGGCGTCCTTCAGCCAGTACGAGATGACGGCGCCGGCGGGCGGGTTCTGGCCGACGCCGCGCGGCGGACCGCCTTCGCCGCCGAAGCCGCCGCCGGAGCCGAAGCGCACGGCGGGGCTCGGACGGAAGAGGTGAAGATCCTTCTTCTCGAGGTCCGCGCTCCACGTCTCGAGGGGCGCGAGGTCGTCGAGGATCCAGAACGCGCGGCCCTGCGTCGCGACGACGAGATCTCCGTTCTTGATCGCGAGGTCCGTGACGGGCACGACGGGCAGATTCCGCTGGAAGGGCCGCCACGAGGCGCCGTCGTCGAACGAAACGTAGAGGCCGGTTTCCGTGCCGGCGAAGAGGAGTCCCCGCCGCACGGGGTCCTCGCGCACGACACGCGTGAACGCCCCGTCCGGAATCCCGCTCACGATCTTCGTCCACGTCTTTCCGTAGTCGCCGGTCTTGTAGAGATAAGGGCCCGTGTCGTCGTGCTTGTACATCGTGGCCGCGACGTAGGCGGCCGCCTTGTCGTGCGGCGAAAGCTCGATGGAGTTGATCTGGATGCGCTCCGGCAATCCCTTCGGAGTCACGTTCCGCCAGTTCTTCCCGCCGTCGCGCGTGAGCTGGACGAGGCCGTCGTCGGTGCCCGCCCAGATCGCGCCGGCCTCGTGCGGCGACTCCGCGAGCGCGAAGATGACGCCGTACACCTCGACGCCCGTATTGTCGTACGTGATCGCGCCGCCGGAGTAGCCCTGCGTGTCCTTCTCGTCCCTTGTGAGGTCGGGGCTGATCTCCTGCCACGTCTCGCCGTCGTCCGTGCTCTTGAGGAGAACCTGGGCAGCGTGATACAGGGTCTTGGCATCGTGCGGGGAGATGAGGATCGGAGCGTTCCACTGGAAGCGGTATCTCAGGTCCTTCGGGGCCTGCCCGATCGAGAGCTGCGGCCAGGCGACGACGTTCCGGCTCTCGCCCGTGCGGAAATCGTAGCGGTCGATGGCACCGCCGTAGCAGCCCGCGAAGGACACGTCGGGATCGTCCGGCTTCGGCGCGACCCAGCCGCTCTCGCAGCCTCCCACGGGATGCCAGTCGCCCGGGCCGATGCCGCCGCGCCGCGTTCGGCTCGGGATCTCGACCGTCGAGCTGTCCTGCTGGGCTCCGTAGACGCGGTACGGGAATCGGTTGTCGGTCGTGACGCGATAGAACTGCGCCGTGGGCTGATTGAGGAGAGACGACCAGCTCCGCCCGCCGTTGAACGTGACGGTCGCGCCGCCGTCGTTGCCCTCGATCATGCGGCCCGGCTCGCCCGGATCGATCCAGAGGTCGTGGTTGTCGCCGTGCGGCGTCCGGATGGGATCGAATGTCTTTCCTCCGTCGCCCGAGCGGAAGAAGCCCACGTTGAGGACGTAGACGGCGTCGGAGTTCTGCGGGTCCGCGTAGACGTGCGAGTAGTACCAGGCCCTCTGCCGGAGCTTGTTCTCGTCGTTCAGCTTCTTCCACGTCTCGCCGCCGTCGTCCGTCCTGAAGACGCCGCCCTTCTCGGCCTCGACGATCGCCCAGACGCGCTCGGGCCGCGCGGGTGACACGGCCACGCCGACGCGCCCCACGACGCCCTCGGGCAGCCCGCCCGCGAGCTTCTTCCACGTGTCGCCGCCGTCCGTCGTCTTCCAGAGGCCGCCGCCCGGCCCGCCGCTCGCGAGCGACCACGGCTTGCGCCCGACCTGCCAGAAGCCCGCGTACAGGACGCGCGGGTTCACGGGATCCATGACGAGGTCGGAGGCGCCGGTCCTGTCGTCGACGAAAAGCACCTTCTTCCAGGTCTTCCCGCCGTCCCGCGACCGGAAGATGCCGCGGTCGGGATTCGGAGAGAACGTGTGGCCCAGCGCCGCGACGTAGACGAGGTCCGGGTCTTTCGGGTGCACGCGCACGCGCGGGATCTGCTGCGTCTCCTTCAGGCCCGCGTAAGCCCATGTCTTCCCCGCATCCGTGGACTTCCAGACGCCGTCCCCGGCGGAGACGTTGCCGCGGATGCACCCTTCGCCCATCCCCGCGTAAATCACGTTCGGGTCGGAGTCCGCGACCGCGAGCGCGCCCACCGAGCCCGTCCTGAAGAACTTGTCGGAAACCGCGTCCCAGCTCGCGCCGCCGTCGGTCGTCTTCCACACGCCGCCGCCCGTGCCGCCGAAGTAGAACGTGAGCGGCTGTCCGGGAACGCCGGCCACGGCCGTCACGCGCCCGCCGCGGAAGGGGCCGATGTTGCGGAACTGGAGGCCCTGGAGCTTGTCGGAGAGCGTCAGAGGTTTCTTTTCTGTTTCGGAAGAAGAGGGATTCGACGGTGCCGCGCCTGCTGCAGGCGAAGCAGCGGGAAGAGGTGGATTTTTCTTAGAAGGGGGAATTCCCTGAGGCTCTGGGAATGCTGAAGCCGCGAAGGTGATCAGGAGCGCGGCCGCGGCCGCTGCGGTCAATCCCCTCTTCGAAGCACGCGCGGCGTGAGCCGCGCGCACGCTGACCGACACGAGCAGTCTCATCGCCCTTTTCCCCTTTCCAGGAAGAAACCCCCCGTTCCTCGGACGAACCATAACCCGAAACAGAGATTGAGTCTCAGGCCGGCGGGCGAACCCCGCTCCAGTCGTACTCGCGCACGATCTTCGCGCGCGCCGCGATGAACGCGACGACGAGGAGCGTGCCGACGCCGCCCGAGACGACCGCCACGGACGCCCCGAGCGCCGCCGACGCGAAGAGGCTCGCGACGAAGCCCGCCTCCAGCTCCCCGAGCTGCGGACCGCCCGTGAAGAAGATCATGTTCACGCCCGTCATCCGGCCGCGGAGCGCGTCGGGCGTCACGAGCTGCCGCACCGTCTGGCGGACGACGGTGGAGATCGTGTCCGACAGCCCCACGAGCGCGAGCGCGGCGAAGGTGAGAGCGAAGCTGCGTGACAGGCCGAAGACGATCGTCGTCACGCCGTACGCCGCGACCGCCCACAACAAGACGCGCCCCTGCCGGCGCGGGAGACCGCGCACCGAGCTCCACACGGACCCGAGCAGCGCGCCCAGCCCAGGCGCCGCGCGCAACCAGCCGTATCCTGCCGGGCCCGCCTTCAGGATCTGGTCCGCGAAGATCGGAAGAAGCGACATCGAGCCCGCGAAGAACGTCGCGAAGAAGTCGAGCGTCATCGTCCAGACGAGGATGGGCGTCGTGAAGACGAAGTGCAGGCCCTCTTTGAGGGAGGCAAGCGGATTTTCAGGCGCTCCTTCCGCGCGCGACACCTCGCCAGACGTCTTCAGCGTGACGAGCGTCAGCAGGACGCCGAGGAACGACGCGGCGTTGATGAAGTAGACGAGCGCGAGGCCCGCGGCATGAGCGTGCACGGACGGCCCCGGCCCGGTCCCCGCGGCTCCCGCGAGGAGGAGGCCGGTGAGCGCGGGACCTCCGATCGAGGCGAGCTGAAAGGCGGACAGATTGATCGCGAGCGCGCCCGGAAGGTCCTGCTCCGGCACGAGCCTCGGGATGAGGGACTGGCGTGACGGGTTGTCGAACGCCCCCGCCGCGGACGTGCAAGCCGTGAGCAGATAGACGAGACCGACGGAATCGCGCCCGAGAAGCGTCACGGCGCCGAGCGCCAGCGCGACGAGCGTCATCGTGGACTGCGTCACGAGCAGGACGCGGCGCCGGTCGCGCCGGTCGGCCACGAGCCCGCCGACGAGCGAGAAAACGACGATGGGCACGACGCGCACGAGGCCCACGAGGCCGAGCGCGAGAGGCGAGCGCGTGAGAATCCAGACGTGCCAGTCGATCGCGACGTTCTGCATCTGCGAGCCGACGACCGACACGAGCATCGAGATCGCCAGCCGGCGGAAATCGCGATGCCTCAGGGCCTCGTAGGGGCGTCGCGCGGCCACGCGAGGTCAGATCGTTTTCAGCCAGTCGGACACGTCAGCGACCATGCGGTCCCACGACGGCGAGACGAAGAGCGTCTTCTGGTACTGCGTGGGGTCGTAGAGCGTGCGCGACGCCACCTCGAGGTTCAGCGGGACGAGGTTCGGGTGCCTTTCGAGGTCTCCCAGCTCGCCGAACGAGGACAGGAGCCCGGCTCCCCAGGCTCTCAGCCCTCCCTGCTCCTCGACGACGCCGAACTCCACGGTGTACCAGTACGCGAGCTCGAGCCGCTTCATCGTGGTCTCACCGGCGCGGCGGGCGGCCTCGCCGAAGAGGCGGGAGAGCTGGACGATGTCCGGGTGGAAAAGGCCGGCGGCGTGTCCGACGAGCTCGTGGACGACGTCGGGCTCGGGCGTGTAGAGAGGCACGCTGTGGTGCCTGACATACTGCGTCGCGAGGAAGACGTTCTCGGCCATCGCGCCGAGAAACCCGCGCCCCGAGATGAGGCCCGCGACGGGAATCATCCGGAAGCCGGAGCCGGCCTGCAGCGTCTCGGTCACCTCCGCGAGCTGCGGCACGCGCGCGCGGTCCAGATCGAGCGCCGCGGCGCTCTCCTTCCACGGCGCCGCCGCGAGGCGCGCGTGCAGCGGGGCGAGCTTCTCCCAGACGGCCCGCCAGACGGCATGCTCCTCCGGTGTGTACGTGATGCGCGGCAACGGGTCGCCGTCGCGGTACGCGAGCGCCATGCGAGCGATCTCATTGCGCCGCGCGCGGTAGGCCGCGTCGCGAAAGCCCGGATGGTCGGGGTCGAGGGGAACGAGCTCCCCGGCTCCGGCGGCGATCGGAGGTTTCGGGGGAGCGGGGGCGTAGCGCGTCACGGCCGCATGTTCTCCCAGGCGCCGATCTTACAGGGATCACACTTCCCTGATGAGAGCCTGTCTCTTCTCCTGGTACTCCGCCTCGGAGAGGACTCCCGTCTTGTAAAGCCGTTCCGCCTCCTTCAACCGCTCCTCGACCGAGGCGCGGGCGGGGAGGGCGGTGACGGGACGGCCGCCGAGCCCGTCCGTCCCGGCGGCTTGCGGGCGCGTGTGCGTGAACAGGACGTTGCGGAACTCTTCCGGGTGGAGGATGCGCGGAAAGACGACCGTGCTGTCTGACCCGGCCGTCTGCAGCTCCACGTCGCCGTAGGAGAGCCAGCGGCCCCCGAGCGTCGACCGCACGTTCACGTCCTGCACCTTCTCGAGCGGGATCTGGCGCACCGTCCGCGTGAGGAACCCGCTCTTCCTGATGACCCGAAACGACGTGATGGCGAACTCATCGAAGGAATCGACGAGGGCGCGCCCCGCCATGGCGACGGCGCCCGCGACGACGAGGAAGGCGGCGGCGTAGAAGAGCATGGACTTCAGGCCGGGCTCCGATCCCCCCGTCTGGGCCGGGACCATCAGCCCGTTCGCCACCGCGAGCACCGCGCCGAGCACGGCGACCGAGGCGCCCGGAACGAACCTCACCCAGTGATACCGCGCCCAAAGCAGGAGCTCTTCTCCCGGGGCCAGGTTCTGCTCGACGTACGACAAGGGCGTCCATCATACGGAAAGGAATCCACGGGTGGCGTAGCATCTGCGCCCGAGTATGCGAAACACGCGCCTCGCGGGGCTGGCCTTTCTTGCGCTGCTCGCCGGCCCTCCGATCGCTCCACCGGCCGCGGCCGCGCCCCCCGAAGATGCGCGGGCGATCGTCGAAGCGCTCGTGGCGTGCGGCACGCGCCACTCCCTGTCCTCCTTGACGGACACGAAACGCGGGATCGGCTGCGGGCGCGACGTGGTCGTCCGCCGTTTCGAAGCGGTCGAAAAGGAGTCCGGAAAGCGGATGCGCGTCGTCGTGGACCGCTTCGAAACGAGCGGGCCGCGCACGAAGAACGCGCCCGTCCCGATGGAGAACGTCTACGCGATCCTGCCGGGCGTCGATCCGGGCCTCGAGCGGACGGCGTTCGTCGTCTCGGGCCACTATGACTCGATGCCCTCGGACATCATGGATCCGGCCACCGATGCCCCCGGCGCGGACGACGACGCCTCCGGCACGGCCGTGTCGATTCTCGCCGCGCGGGCGCTCGCGCCGAAGCCCGCTCGCGCGACGCTCGTCTTCGCGGCGGTCGCGGGCGAAGAACAAGGCCTCCTTGGCGCGAAGCGCCTTCTCGAGTGGCTGACCAGGCAGGGCTACACCGTGGGCGGCATGATCACGTGCGACATCGTGGGCGCCACGAACGGCAGCACGGACCGCCGCGTGCGCGTGTTCTCCGAGGGTGGGCCCGACGGCATCGACTCGCCGGGCAGGCAGATGGCCCGCCTCGTGGACGAAGTCAACGGAAAGGACGCCGTGCGATTAGTCTTCCGGCTCGACAGGTTCGGGCGCGGCGGCGACCACCGGCCGTTCACCGAAGCGGGCCTCCCCGCCGTGCGTTTCACGGAGCCGCTCGAGGACTACCGCCACGAGCACCAGACCCCGCGCACCGAGAACGGCATCGAGTACGGCGACCTCGTGAAGTTCATGGACTTCGACTTCGTCGCCGAGACCGCGGTCGTCGTGGAGAAAACGCTGACGGAAATGGCAAATGCGCCCGCGCCCCCCCGCAAGGCCACATTGGGCGGTGCCGTGACTCCCTCAGCGGTGATTCTCTTAGAAGGTAATAAGGACCTCGGACGCGCCGGTTACGAAATCCTCTGGCGGGAGACGACGGAGGCGCGCTGGACCGTTCTGCGCACCGTCGAGGCGAACGCCGCCGCCGCGACGCCGCCCGAGGGCGCGCTCCAGGGAGCGTCGGGCGCATCGCCGCCTCCCTCTTCATCATTCGAAGAAAATCTTTCTTCGATCCTCTCTTCGATCTCCACCGACAACCATTACTTCGCCGCGCGAAGCGTCGGGAAGAACGGGAAAAAGAGCATCGCCGTCCCGGCCGTCGCGGCCGCGCGCCGGCCGCCGGGCGCATGACACTGACGCCGCTCGACTGGGCCATCGTCGCCGCCTATTTCATTCTGTCGATCGGCATCGGGCTCGCGTTCACGAAGAAGGGCGGCGAGTCGCTCGAGGAGTACTTCGTCGCCGGGCGCGCCGTGCCGTGGTGGCTCGCGGGCGCCGCGATGATCGCGACGACGTTCGCCGCGGACACGCCGCTCGTCGTGACCGGCCTCGTCGCCGCGCACGGAGTCGCGGGCAACTGGCTCTGGTGGAACTTCGTCATGAGCGGCACGCTCACGGTCTTCCTCTACGCGCGGCTCTGGCGCCGCGCGAAGGTGATGACCGACGTGGAGTTCGCCGAGATCCGCTACAGCGGCCGCCCCGCGACGTTCCTGCGCGGCTTTCGCGCGCTCTACCTCGCCCTCCCGATCAACCTCATCATCCTCGGCTGGGTCACGCTCGCGATGGTGAAGATCCTCCAGATCTCGCTGGGCATCCGGCCGATCTGGGCCGTGGGGTTCTGCTTCGTCATCACCGTGGGCTACTCGGCCGCCGCGGGCATGTGGGCCGTGCTCTGGACCGACCTCGTGCAGCTCGTCATCAAGATGACGGCGGTCATCCTCCTCGCGTGGTTCGCCGTGAAGAAGGTCGGCGGCGTCGAGGCGCTGAAGACGGGGCTCGAGAAGCACTTCGGCTCGGTCGACACGGCGATCTCGTTCCTGCCGCCCGCGGGCTCCGTCTGGATGCCCGCGATCGCGCTCTTCACGTTTCTCGCCGTGCAGTGGTGGGCCGCGTGGTACCCCGGCGCCGAGCCGGGCGGCGGCGGCTACGTCGCGCAGCGCATCTTCTCGGCGCGGACGGAGCGCGACGGGATCCTCGCGACGCTGTTCTTCAACGTCGGGCATTACGCGCTCCGCCCCTGGCCGTGGATCATCACGGGACTCGCGACCGTGATCCTCTATCCGGGCGGCGTCATGGTGAACGGCCAGCCCGACAAGGAGGCCGCGTACGTGCAGGCCATGGTCGACCTCCTGCCCTCGGGCTGGAAGGGCTTCATGCTCGCGGGTTTCGCGGCCGCGTACATGTCGACCGTCGGGACGCACCTCAATTGGGGGGCGTCGTATCTCGTCGGGGACGTCTACAAGAGATTTCTGCGAAAGGGAGCGAGCGAAAAACATTACGTCGCCGTTTCGCGGTGGACAACGGTTGGCTTGTTTCTCGCTTCCATCGTGGTCACGCTGAATCTCTCGACGATCGAGGGCGCATGGCGATTCCTCCTCGCGCTCGGGAGCGGCACGGGCCTCGTTCTCATCCTCCGCTGGTACTGGTGGCGCATCAACGCGTGGAGCGAGATCTCCGCGATGCTCGC
>JBGPDK010000080.1:0-14603 GCA_041482235.1 Thermoanaerobaculia bacterium
AGCCGGGTTTCCCTTGGTTGGCTTCCAGGCTGCTGGCGTTTGACGTTGGTCTAGGCCAAGACCAATAATCCCCGCGATGGCGACGAAAGCGCCCGATGCCGCTGCTCCGCTCCGCGTGCCGCTCTACCGCACGATCGCGGACGCCCTCATCCGCGACATCCGTCGGGGCCGGCACCACGAGGGCGAGCGCCTGCCCGCGTCGCGCGACCTCGCGCGGGCGCTCGAGGTGAATCGCGCGACCGTCCACCAGGCCCTGCAGCTCCTGAAGCGCGAGGGCTGGATCGAGACGAACAAGGGCGGCGGAACACGCGTCGCGCGCCGCTCCAGCGCCTCTCCCGTGCTCGGCCCCGCGCCCGCGTGGGACCGGATCGCCTCCTCGCTCCTCGCCCGCATCCTCTCCGAGCCGCCGGCCCTCGAGCCGGTCTCGGTGCCGTACGACCTGTCGCGCCTCGCGCCGGACGAGCGGGATTTTCCGGCGGCGGCCTTCGCGGCGCTTCTCGCGGACGTGGCGCGCGACGGCTCGCTCCTGTCGTACGGCTCTCCGTTCGGTTACCGCCCGCTCCGCGAGACGCTCGCCCAGCGTCTCGTCAAGCGCGGGATCCCGGCCGATCCCGACGCGCTCCTCATCGTGAACGGGGCGCAGCAGGGGCTCGACCTCATTACGCGGGCCCTCGTGGACCCCGGCGACGCCGTCGTCGTCGAGACGCCGTCGTACGCCGGTGCCCTTTCCCTCTTCCGCGCGCATCGAGCGCGGCTCGTGGGCGTGCCGCTCGACGCCGACGGGCTCGTGCTGGCGGCGTTCGAGAGGGCGCTCTCCGAGCGCCCGAAGTTCGTCTACACGAGTCCGGACTTCCAGAATCCCACGGGGCTCCTCTCCTCCCCGTCCCGGCGCGCGGAGATCGCGCAGCGCGCCGCGGCGGCGGGAGTCCTCCTCGTCGAGGACGCGTTCGACGCGGACCTTCTCGTCGAGGGCGAACTGCCGCCGCCTCTGGCGGCGCTCGCGCCCGCGCACGTGGTGCACCTCGGAACGATCTCGAAGGCGCTTTTCCCCGGCGTCAGGGTCGGGTGGATCTCCGGGCCGAAGGAATTCGTCCATCGGCTCGCGGCGCTCAAGCGCGTCGGAGAGCTCACGTCCCCGCCCGTCCTGCAGGCCGCGCTGAATCTCTTCCTCGTCAAGGGCGACTACGAGCGCCATCTCGCGCGGATGCGAAGTCGCCTCAAACACCGCCTCGCGCTCGCGCATCGCACGCTCGTGAACCGGTTCCCGATCGGGACGCGCGTCGAGCGGCCTTCCGGCGGCTACGTGCTCTGGGTCGAGCTTCCGCCGGGGGTCTCGGGCCGTGCCCTCGCCGCGGCGGCGCGCGAGAAGGGCGTCCTCCTTTCGGCGGGCGCCGAGTTCCAGCCCGACCAGGCCGACGTCTCCGCCATTCGGATCTCCGTCGCGCGCGGATCGGCGTCGGACCTCGAGAAGGCTCTCGAGATCGCGGGCGCGGCGGCGCGCGACCTCGCCCGGCAGGCCGCGCGCCGGCAAAAGAGCCCCGCGCGCGAAGTCCGCGAAGCCGCGCAGGCCGCCGAAGCGGCCTTGATTCAGATTTGAGGAGAACGCGGTGAGATCTTCGAAAGGGTTTTCAACATGACGTCCATCAGCGGATTCCAGCTCACCTCACCCCTTGCGACCGACGAATTCCGCGTGAAAGTCGGCCTTGCCGAGATGCTCAAGGGCGGCGTCATCATGGACGTCGTCGACGCCGACCAGGCGAAGCTCGCCGAGGACGCGGGCGCCGCGGCCGTCATGGCGCTGGAGCGCGTTCCGGCCGACATCCGCCGCGAAGGCGGGGTCGCGCGCATGTCCCCGGTCGCGAAGATCCGCGAGATCGAGGCGGCGGTCTCGATTCCGGTGATGGCCAAGTGCCGCATCGGCCACCTCGCCGAGGCCCGCGTCCTCGAAGCCCTCGCGGTGGATTTCATCGACGAGTCCGAGGTGCTCACGCCGGCGGACGAGGAGAACCACGTCTACAAGCACGACTTCAGGGTGCCCTTCGTGTGCGGGTGCCGGAACCTCGGAGAGGCGCTCCGCCGCATCGGCGAGGGGGCGGCGATGATCCGCACGAAGGGCGAGGCCGGCACGGGCGACATCGTCCACGCGGTGAAGCACCTCCGCGAGGTCACGCGCCAGATCAAGGCGCTCACGCTTCTCACGAGGGACGAGTGGATGACCGCGGCGAAGAACCTCGGGGCCCCGTTCGAGCTCGTCGTGTGGGTCGCCGAGCACGGGCGCCTCCCCGTCCCGAACTTCGCGGCCGGGGGCATCGCGACGCCCGCCGACGCGGCGCTCTGCCGCATGCTCGGCGCCGAGGCCGTCTTCGTGGGCTCCGGCATTTTCAAGTCGTCCGATCCGGCCAAGCGCGCGCACGCCATCGTCGAGGCCACGACGCACTTCCAGGATCCCGCGCGGATCGCGAAGGCGTCCGAGGACCTCGGCGAGGGCATGAAGGGCATCGAGGCCGCGAAGCTCACGGAGGCCGAGCTGCTCCAGACACGCGGCTGGTGATCCGTGATCGGAGTCCTCGCCCTTCAGGGCGATTTCGAGGCACATCTCGACGCGCTTCGGCGAGCGGGTGTCGCGGCGCGGGAGGTGCGCGGCGAGGACGAGATCCTCGGGTCCACGGGCCTCGTCATCCCCGGCGGCGAGTCGACGACGCTCCGCAGGCTCATGGCGGGGACCGGAATCGAGGAGGCGATCCGCGCCGTGGCGGGCCGCGGCGATCCCGTCCTCGGCACGTGCGCAGGCGCCATCCTCCTCGCACGCGACGTCGGAGAGCCGCGGGCCCCGGGGCTCGGCCTTCTCCCGATGACGGTCGTGCGCAACGCTTACGGCCGGCAGCTCGACTCCTCCGTCGTGAGGTTGACGGACCTCGCGCGCGGCGTCCTCGGCGCGGAGCCGCTGGAGGCCGTCTTCATCCGCGCCCCGAAGATCGAGTCCGTCGATCCGTCCGTCGAGGTCCTCGCGCGGCGCGACGGACACCCGGTGCTCGTGCGCAAGGGAAACGTCACGGCGGCGACGTTTCATCCGGAGCTGACGGGCGACCGCCGCGTCCTCGACCTCTTCCTGTCCGGGCGGCGCGCCGCGTGAGAAAATGGACGGCGTGAGCGCGCAGGCTGTTACCGTCGACGCCCCGGCCGACCTCCTCACGGAGGACCGGGACGGCATTCGAATCCTCGCGATGGGCCGTGGAAAGGCGAACGCCATTTCGACGGAGTTCGCGGTCGCCCTGCACGAGGCGGCGCTCGCGGCGCAGGAGGACTCCGCCGTGCGCGGCGTCGTCCTGACGTCCCGCTCGCCGAAGATCTTCTGCGGCGGGTTCGACCTCCGGCGCCTGGCGCACGCGAGCCCAGAGGATTTCGGCCGATTCGTCCGCGTCTTCGACGCGCTCTTTTTCGATCTCTTCCTCCTCGGCAAGCCGCTCGTCGCGGCGCTGACGGGGCATGCGGTGGCCGGCGGCGCCCTCCTGGCGGCCACGGCGGACTTCCGTTTCGCGGCCGCCGGGCCCGGCACGATCGGCCTTCCGGAGGTGCGGCTCGGGATCCACGTGCCGCGCCACTGCGTCGAGGCGATGCGCACCACGGTGGGCGAGCAGGCGCTCACGCGCTGGGCGCTCCTCGGAGAAACGATGCCGTTCGAGGAGGCGCACATGCTCGGCGCGATCGACCGGATCGTTCCTCCGGACCGGCTCGTCGAAGAGGCGGTGCGCTTCGCCCGGCAGCTCGGCGGCGCCTCGAGCGAGGTGTATGCCGCGATCAAGCGCGACCTCCGCGGCAGCGCGTACGAAAAGGCGCGGGACGTGCTGCCCGACGGGCGCAAAGCCTTCGTCGACTCGTGGTTTTCCGAGATCGGCCAGCGCGGCCTCGCCTCGGCCCTTCATCACGGCTCCTGACCGCGGCTCCGCTTCGTGGGGGAGCTCCTCGAGCTCTCTCGCGACTAGAACGTCAGCTCGTCCCCGTCGGCGAGGAGCGACACGCGCGCGTTCCCCAGCGCCGCGACCTCGGCGCGCAGGCGCGCGAGCGTCGGCGGCTTCATGTGGTAGAGGTAGACGGGCACTTCGGGCGGGAATTTTTCCAGCTCCCGGCGCAACGTGGCGGGCGTGAGGTGCTTCGACACGTCCGCGAGGTGCTGGAGGTCGTTCGGGAACGAGCACTCGACGAACAGACCCTTCACATCACGGCGCGCGCGCGCGGCTTTCCACAGGGCGTCCGTCGGGCCGGTGTCGCCGGAGATCACGATGCTCGCGGCGTCGTCTTCGAGGATGTAGCCGCACGTCGGCACGACGTGCGACACGGGAATGGCGGTCCCGGTGAGGCCCGCGACGTCGAACGGCTCCCCGAGCGGGATCGCCCGAAACGTCACGGCGGGCGCGAGGTCGTTCGGCAGGCGCGAGAAGTCGGGCCAGAGGGCGTCGTTGAAGAGGTGTTTCCTGAGCGCGTCGAGGATCTCTTCAGGGGCCACGATCTCGAGAGAGGAGGCGTGCCTGCCGAAGACGTTCTCCACCAGAAACGGGAGCGACGCGACGTGGTCCATGTGGGCGTGCGTGACGAGAACGGCACGCACGAGCGCCTGCTCGTCGAGAGGGAGCGCGTCCGTGAGGGAGCCCGCGTCCACGCAGATCGAGCCGTTCACGAGGAACGACGTCTGGCGATGGAACGGCGAGGAGCCGCCATGAGCTCCGAGAACGCGAACGCGCACGGACGCGGATTATGCGGCCGGTTTCCCCGTCAGAACGTCGTCCCGACATAGAACGTGGCCTGCGTGCCCGACAGAGTGGAGCGGAGGTCCCACTGCTTCGAGAAGTCCACGTTCCAAGGGAGGCCGAGGAAATAGACGCTGAAGCCGGCGCCATAGGCCGCGTGCCCGTCCCTGAGGCGGCCGTCCTGCCAGAACTGGAACGACTGGTCCTTCAGCCACGCGCCGCCCACGTCCAGGAAGATGTGTCCGCGAACGCCGCCGAACGCCAGGACGGGAGTCGCCAGCACGTCGATCAGCGGGAAGCGGAATTCCGTGTTCACGTAGAAGACGTTGTTTCCGATGATGCTCCGGTAGTCGAAGCCACGGAGCGTGTCGAGGCCTCCGAAATAGAACACCGTGGGCGCCGCTCCGCGGGAGATCCCGCCAAACCCTCGCACCGCGAAGAGCACGCGCCGGGAGATCGGAAGATAAATGCGGGCGTCGAGGAAAGCGTCGGTCGTAAGCGTCGACTCGCCCGTCTTGAAGGAGGGCGTGTACTGCACGTTGACGTCGACCCGCTTGCCGCCCTGCGGCCCGAAGCTCGCGTAGCGCGTCGTGTCGTACGAGAACCCGACTCCCGCCGTCGGAACGTTGTCCGAGCGCGGTTCGAATACAAACTGCTGCGACCCGTCGAGGTTCGTGGCCTGAAGCGGGACGTCGAGCGACCGGCTCAGAAAGCCGATGTTGCCCTCGAGACGAGTGTAACGGGAGATCGGGTACCAGCCGCTGAGCGTCAGCCCGGTGTCGCGCGCGATCCGCTGGTCGCGCGAGAAATCACCCGTCTGGAAGTTGTACGCGTAGAAGTACTCGCGGTCGTCGTAGAGCTGGAGGCCCCACTGGAAACGCCTGGCGACGTTGAAGTAGCCGATCCGGAAATTCGAGAACGTGGAGACCGAGTCGAACTGGAAGAACGCGCGGCGGTCGCCGAGGTAGTCCGAGAACGAAAGGACGACCTGCGACACGAACGTCTGGTCGGAGTTGACCCCCGCGAGGACCTGCGCATTGTCGAGAAACAGCTTGAACTTCGGACGCGAGAGCTTCTCGGGGTCGACCGCGACCTCGACGGCGGGGACGAAGCCGGCCGTACCGCCCGTCTTCACCGGGGCGGGCGGCAGCGCGCGCTCGTCGAGCCTCCGGAACGGCTTCTTCGCGTCGGCGACGTAAAGCTGGAAACGCAGGCCCTGGAAACCGGAGAAGACGACCTTCTCCTGGCCGTCCGGGCCGACGAAGGCGGCCGGGCCGAGCGCGGCGCCGATCACGTCGGTGTACTGCAGGATCTCGCCGGACGCGAGATCCTGCCCGTAGATGTTGTAAATCCCGCCTCGCGAGGACGCATAGTAGATCCGCTTGCCGTCGGGCGAGAACGACGGGTCCTCGTCGTTGCTGTCTCCCCACGTGACCTGCTCGTTCTTCGCGGGGTCGTCCACCGGAAAGCGGACGATCTTCGAGAAGCCGCCGACGATCTTCGAGTGGTAGACGAACTTGCCGTCGGGCGAGAAGACGGGCGCCTCGTCGTACTCGGCGTCGTTCGTGAGGTTCTTCACCGCGTGCGTCTTCAGGTCGAGGAGAAAGATGTCCCGGTTGTTGCCCTCGATGCCCGAAAAGACGATGGAGTTGCCGTCCGGCGACCAGGCCGGCGCGAGGGGCACGTCCGGCGCCACGGAGATGCGCTCGAGCAGCCCGCCGCCGCGCGCCGAGAAGATGAGGAGCTTGCGCCCGCGCTCCTGCCGCCCGAAGGCGGCGATCCGGTCGCCATCCGGCGCAAAGGAGAGGTCGCGCCCGCTTTCGGGGCCCGCCGTCAGGTACTGCCCGACGATGTACTCGTACTTCGTCGTGTGGCCCGCCGAGAGGTTCTTGTAGAGCTTGCGATCCCGCACGGAGAGAAGGGCGATGTCGACGTCGCCTTTGTACGTCGTGAGCGTCGCGACGAAATCCCCGGACGGCGACGGCGCCGCGCCGATCTCGAAGGACTCGCGGCCATAGGGGCCGACCCGGAAACGGTCGCCGTACTCGGAGGCCTCCCCTTTGGAGGCGAGGAGGGGAAGGTACTTCTTGCGGAGGTACCGGCGGAACTTCAGGTCGAAGTCGTCGGGCTGGATCTCGAAGGCGCGGCGCAAAGCGACCGAGACGTCGCGCCCGAGAAACGAACGGAACTCGAAGACGAAGTCGCGGACGGCGTCCTTGCCCCACTCGGCCTCGATGAAGTCGAAAACGGCGTGCCCGTAGCGGTACGCGGGATAACCTTCGATGTTGACCTTCGTGATGGGCGGGATGAGGTCCTGGTTGACCGCGTCCCTGAGGTACATGCGGTCCTTGTCGTCCTCGTCGTTGCCGAAATAGGACGCCATGCCCTCGATGAGCCACGTCTGGACGTTCGCCGTGAGCGCGCGACCGAGGCGGCCGCCGAACAGGATCTCATACTGGAAGACGTGCGTGAGCTCGTGCTGGATCAGCGCCTGAAGCCTCTCGTCCGGCAGGTCGATGGGAAGGACCATCCGGTTGCGCGCGGGCTCGGCGAAGGCGCCGACGCCCTCGGGGATGAAGTTGAGCTCGATGTTGTTCTGCTCGAACTCCGCGTGCGTCGCGTAGTAGATGATCGGGATGCGCTTCGGGATCTGGTAGTTCAGACGGCGCGACAGCTCGTCGTAGGCCGACTCGGCCATCGACACCACTTTCTGGAGCGTCTGACGCTCGCGTGAGTAGTGGTAGACGTCGAAATGCGTGGACTGGTAGATCTGCCAGTCGAACCGGTCGTAGACGATCTTGTTCTGCCCGGCCGACTGAGCGCCGCGCGTGAGGAACACGGAGCAGGCGACAAGGAGGCCGGCAGCGAAAACCAGGGAAAAACGGGAGCACTGCTTAGTTGAAGACATACCGGTTCGCCTCCCTCTCGCGCACGACGAAGAGCCCGAGGAGCTGGTTTTCGAGGGAGAAGAGGTTCTCGAAAAGACCCACGAGCTCGTCCGTGGCCCGCCGGTTCTTTTCCTTCGTGTCGCGGAAATTCTCCTGGAAGAGCTTCGAGCCCGAGTGTCCGTCGATCGCCACGACGGTCACGTCGAACGTGAAGCCCGTGGACTCGACGAGCACCTGCCGGTAGTAGACCCGGTTGTCGATGGGGCTCCGATACTCCTCGGCGCGGTAACCCGACTTGTTCTCGACGCGGAAGTCCACGACGCCCGTCAGGAGGATGTCGGCCCCGGTGCGGCCGCCCACGCCGCGCCAGAAGTCTCCGGCCTCGCCGAGATCCTTGAGGTTCTGGGTGGGAAGGCGCACGTCGGCGGGCATCGTCACGACGGTCATCTTCGTGCGCTTGGCGAGCTGCTTGCCGAGGTAGCGCCGGAACTCGGCGTCGAGGTCGAGGTCCTTGTAGCGCGGAGCATCCTTCTTGTCGGAGAGCTTCGAGGCGACGAGGAAGGGCGCGAGGGAGATCCGCTCGCGCCCGGTCACCGCGAGCTTCGGGCGGAGCGGGAGGTGGAGCTTGACCTCTTTCGTGCCGCTCGAGCACCCCGATGGAAGGACGGCGGCGCCGAGGAGAAGGACGGCGAGAGTCGCGGCCAGGACGCGCTTCATCGCGGCCCCGAAGGAGGCCCGCCCGGGGCGGGCGGCGGCGCCGGCGGCGGCGCTCCCGGCAGGGCGGGTGTCGGCACCGCCGGCGGGGCCGGCGGGTTTTTCGCGGGCGGCGGAGTGCCGGGCGACTCGCCGGAGGGCACGGTGCCGACGGACGGAGGCAGGAGCGGAGGCTCGTTCGAACCGGGCTTCCCTCCGGCTTCCGGCGCGGGCGACGGGGAGGGCCGAACTGCGGGACCGGACGGCACCGGCAGCGAGGAGGCGCGCTGCACGGACGTGTAGTACTCGGCGAAACGCGCGTAGTTGCGCTTGATCTTCTGGTCCTGCGGCGCGAGCTCCAGGGCCCGCTTGTATGCGGCCAGCGCGCGCGAGGTCTCTCCCACGCTCTCGTAAGCGACCGCGAGGTTGTTCTGGAGCTGTGCGTCGCCCGGCTTCTCGGCCACCGCCTTTTCATATCTGAAGAGCGCCTCGTGCCAGAAACCCTTGCGGGCCATCGTCGTGCCGTACGAGCTCTGTGATTTCCAATCCGCGCCTGTCTTCGAGCCCGACGAGCACGCTCCCGCCGCGGCGGCGGCGACGGCCACGAGAATCGCGGGGGCGGGGTGAAGGCGGCGCGGCACGGGAAGGTCGGGCATTATAGACACTGGTCTTGAGACTTCTTCGCTGAGCAAGAGGGGTGCCGTATGGACGGCGCGGCGGGCGATGCCCGGACAGGACTCATCTGGGCCCGAAAGGGACGCGGAAAGGCCGCTCGCGCCCTCCGGACGCTCCTTCTTTCGGCCGGATCGCCCGCGGCCGTGCGCGCGCTGTCCCCGGAAGAGGCCGCCCGGATCGCGGGCGAGGACCTCTCGGTCGTCATGCCGCTTCTCGAGGCGGAGGAGGGAAAACAGATCCGGGAAGACGCCCTTCGGCTCCGGGAATCCGGAGCGCGAGTCCTCTTCCTGACGGACGCGGGCTACCCCGCCCTCCTGCGCGAGATCCACGACCCGCCGCCCGTCCTCTTCGCTCGCGGTGCCGCATATCCCGATGCGCCGGCGATCGCCGTCGTCGGAGCGCGTCGCGCCTCGCGCGCCGGGCTCGACGCGGCGCGGGTCCTCGCGACCTCTCTGGCGGAGGCCGGAGTGACGGTCGTCTCCGGCTTCGCCCGCGGCGTGGACGCGGCCGCCCATCGCGCGGCGCTCGAGGCCGGCGGAAAGACGGTCGCGGTCTTCGGGTGCGGCGTGGACGTGTGTTATCCCCCCGAGCAGAAGAGCCTTCTCGAAATGCTCCTTGCGTCCGGCGCGGCGCTCTCGGAGTTTCCGATGGGCGCGGACCCCGAGCCCTGGAACTTCCCGGTCCGCAATCGGATCCTCGCGGGGCTCGTGCGCATCGTCTGCGTGGTCGAGGCCGCCGAGAAGAGCGGTTCGTTGATCACGGCCCGCTGCGCGACCGGCTATGGCCGCGACGTCGCCGCGGTCCCGGGCTCGATCCTCTCGCCGGCTGCCGCGGGGTCGAACGCTCTCCTCAAGGACGGCGCTATCTTCGTGAGGAACGCCGACGACCTCCTCGCGGAGCTGCCCGCCGAGGAGCGGCGGCGCCTCAGGCGGGCCGTCCCGGCGAAGGGCGCCGCGGCCATGCCGGCCGATCTCCCGCCTGACGCCGCTGCGCTCCACGCGGCGCTCGACACCGACGAGCCGAAGGACGCGGACACGCTCCTCTCGGCCACGGGGCTGGATGCGGCGCGCTTTTCGGCGGCCCTCGTGCACCTCGAGCTCGAGGGCCTCGTGACGGTCCTTCCGGGAGCCCTGTTCTGCCGGCTGCGGGCAAAAGGTTGACAGACGTGGCATCGTGACCGCCGGCTCATGGGGAAGTCTCTCGTCATCGTCGAGTCGCCCGCGAAGGCCGCCACGCTCGGAAAGTTCCTCGGCAGGGACTTCTCCGTCATGGCCTGCTACGGCCACGTCCGCGACCTCAAGAAGAAGGGCATCGCGGTGGACCGCGAGCACGGGTACGCCCCTTCTTACGAGATCCTGCCGGGCAAGGAGCGCACGGTCGCGGACCTGAAGAAGGCGGCGAAAAGCGCCGACACGATCTATCTCGCCGCCGACCCGGACCGCGAGGGCGAGGCCATCTGCTGGCATCTGCAGGAGATCCTGAAGCCGGGCCTTCCCCAGGTGACGTTTCACCGGGCCGAGTTCCACGAGATCACGAAGACGGCCGTGACGCGTGCCGTCTCCCATCCGGGCACCATCGACCAGAACCGCGTCAACGCGCAGCAGGCTCGCCGGATCATCGACCGGCTCGTCGGCTACGAGGTGTCGGACCTCCTCTGGTCGAAGGTCTGGCGGGGACTCTCGGCGGGACGCGTTCAGACCGTGACGCTGCGCATCATCGTGGAGCGCGAAAGCGAAAGAGAGCGCTTCGTCCCCGTCCCGTATTTCTCGGTCCCCGTGACGCTGAAGAAAGGCGAGGCCGCCTTCCCGGCGCGCGTCGCCTGGTGGAAGGGCGAGAGGCTCAGGTTCGACGGGACGGACCCGCGCCTCGCGACAGCCGGGCAGGCGGAGGCCGCGCGCGCCCACGTGGAGGGCGCGGCGCTCTCGGTCGTGAAGGTCGAGGCGAAGGAGCGGAAGGGAACGTCGCCGCCGCCGTTCACGACGTCCAAGCTCCAGCAGGGCGCCGCGCGCGTCGGATTCAGCGTGCGGCGCACGATGCAGATCGCGCAGCGGCTTTACGAAGGAAAGACGATCGGCGACCGCGGCACGATCGGCCTCATCACGTACATGCGCACGGACTCGACACGCACAGCCGAGGAGGCGCTCGTCGCCGTCCGCGAGCTCATCGGCCGGATGTACGGCGCCGGCGCGCTCCCCGCGGAGGCACGGCGCTTCCGCCAGAAGAAGGACGCGCAGGACGCCCACGAGGCCATCCGGCCCACCTCACTCGACCTCCCGCCCGAGGCCGTCGCCCGGTATTTGGCCCCGGACGAGCTGAAGCTCTATCGGCTCATCTGGAACCGCTTCGTCGCGTCCCAGATGAACCCGTCCATCTCGGAGGTCACGGTGGTGGACATCGAAGCCGAGAAGAAGGGCGAGACGGCGGGGCTTCGCGCCTCCGGCACGGTCCTCAAGGAAGCGGGCTGGCTGCGCGTGTACGAGAAAGAGGCCGAGCCGGACGAAGAGGAAAAGGAAAGGCCGGAGGGCGATGGCGAGGCGGCGCTCGGGGACGAGAAGGTGCGCCTTCCCGCTCTCGTCGAGGGAGATCGCTTGTCGCTCGTCACCGTCGTCGCCGAGGGGCACGAGACGCAGCCCCCGCCGCGGTTCAACGAGGGCTCGCTCGTGAAGTTCCTCGAGGAGAACGGCATCGGCCGCCCCTCCACCTACGCCGAGATCATGCGCAAGATCGAAGACCGCGAGTACGTGGGGAAGAAGGACAGGCGCTTCACGCCGACGCCTCTCGGCCGGGTCATCGTGGACCTCATGCGCGAGGGCTTCGACGATTTCTTCCAGACCGAGTACACGGCGAAGATGGAAGAAGAGCTGGACGAGGTCGAGGAGGGGAAGCTCGACTGGCGGAAGGCCCTCGCGGAGTTCGACGGGAAGTTCGTCAAGGATCGCGACAAGGCGAAAAAGCAGATGGTCTCCCTCAAGGCGGGACTTCCACTCGCGGACGTGAGGAAGCGCTTCATCGACTTCAAGCTCACGAACGATCCCGGCGACACGTGCCCGAAGAGCGGCCATCCCCTCAAGCTGCGGATGGGCAAGGCCGGCCTCTTCATCGCCTGCGGCGGGTACCCCGACTGCGACTTCACGCAGGACATCCCCGAGATGGAGGAGGACCCGATCGACGCGTCCGACCTCGAAGGTCAGACCTGCGAGGAATGCGGCAGCCCGATGAAGCTCCGCACCGGCAGGAGCGGGTCTGCGTTCCTGGGCTGCACGGCCTATCCCGTCTGCCGAAACACGGTGCCCGTGAAGGTCGCGGGCGGGAAAGCCGAGGCGAAGCCCGACATCCCGACCGGCGAAGCGTGCCCGAACTGCGGCCACGCCCTCGTCACGCGGCACGGCCGCTTCGGCGACTACGTCTCGTGCTCGAACTACCCCGCGTGCCGCTTCAAGCCGCCGAAGCCCGTCACGCTCACGGGCGTGGCGTGCCCGAAGTGTCAGGCGGGCGAAATCCTCGTCCGGCGCGGGAGGTTCGGTCCGTTCTACGGCTGCTCGAACTATCCCGCATGCGACAAGAATTTCCGCGCGCGCCCGGTACCCAAGGCCTGCCCGAACTGCAAGGCGCCGTACCTCCTCGTGCGCGACCGCAAGGCGGGCCCGTTCTACGTTTGCGAGACGGAGGGCTGCGGCCTCGACGTTCCGGCCGCCGATCTCGAGCTCTATCAGCCGGCGACGCGGATTCCCGCAGGCGCGCTCGAGGCCGCCATCGCCGAAGCGCGCATGCCGGCTCCCGTGAAAGGCGCGAAAAAGCGGGCGCCGCGCGCGCGAGCCGCGGAGTCCGCTCCAGCCGAAGCCGCCGCGCGCCCCGCGAAGGCTCCGGCTCCGGCCGCTTCGAAAACCGCCCGCGCTGCGAGGCCGAAGGCGCGGAAGGGCTGACGCGTGTACCCGTCGGCCGTGGCGTAGACGCCCTCGAGGGGGAATTTTCCGTCCGTCCGGCGTGTTCGGCCGCGCATGCCCGATTCGAGGCCCGTTTCCCGCGTCGTCCCTGGCGTCGTCACGCTCGAGGGCGGAGGCTTCCAGGTGCGCCGCCCGTTCCCGACCCCCGCGCTCGACGCCATCGACCCGTTCCTCCTTCTCGACGAGATGGGCCCGACGGCCTACGCGCCTGGTCAAGCCGTGGGCGCGCCGGACCATCCCCATCGCGGCTTCGAGACCGTGACGTATCTCCTCGCGGGGAAGATGCGCCACCGCGACTCGAGGGGACATACGGGCGAGCTGGGCCCGGGCGACGTGCAGTGGATGACGGCCGGCGACGGCGTCGTCCACTCCGAGCTGCCCGACCCGGAGTTTCAGAAGAAGGGCGGCCTCATGCACGGGTTGCAGCTCTGGGTGAACCTCCCGAAGAAAGACAAGCGCATGCGTCCGCGGTATCAGGAGATCCCGTCCGCGCGGATCCCGTCCGTGAAGAGCCCGGATGGAAGGGTGAGCGTGAGGGTGCTCGCGGGCGAAGCGCCCGGCGCAAAGGCCGTCATCGAAACGCGCACGCCGATTTTGTACCTGCACTTCACGCTCGCGGACCACGGCGTCGTGGCGCAGAGTGTGCCCGCCTCCTTCAACGTCTTCGCCTACGTGCTCTCGGGACGGGGCCGGTTCGGGCGCGACGAGACGGGCGCGGGCGAAGGCGATTGCGTGATCTTCGGGCCGGGCGGACCTGCGGTTCGGCTCCGGGCGGAAGGGCCGCTCGACGTCCTCCTCGTCGGGGGCGAACCCCTGAAGGAGCCCGTCGCCCGCTACGGCCCGTTCGTAATGAACACGAAGGCCGAGATCGCCGAGGCGTTCGAGGACTTCGAGGCCGGCCGGATGGGGAAGATCGAGCCCGAGGTCGGCTAAACCTCGATCTCGCCCCGCATCATGAGGACGGCGCTGCCCTCGACGCGGACGCCCGACGGGCGGCCGCCGTCCATGAGGACCGTCACGTCCAGCTCCGACGGCCGGCCCATCTCGATCCCCTGGTCGATCTTGAAGCGGCCGCGGCCCTCCGCGACACCGCCCGGCAGCGCGCCGTGGAGCGCGAGGTAGACGCCGACCGGCCCCGCCGCCGACCCCGTCGCCGGGTCCTCCGGCACGCCCGCGCCGGGCGCGAACATGCGCGCCCTGACGCGAAACCTGCCGCCGGCCTCATCGAACGCAAAGAAGAAGAGGCCGAGGACCGACAGCTCCTTTTCGATGTGGTTGAGCATCCGCGTGTCGGCCAGGGCAGACGACACCGCCGCAACGGACGTGAGAGGCACCATGAGGAACGTGTTCCCGGTCCCGACGGCCTGCGGCGGGAGCGACGCGTGCAGCGCGTCGAACGGGATGCCGAGCGCGGCCGCGATCTGGCCCTTCACGTCGTCGCCCGTGACGGGCTCCCTCCACTCGGGCCGGCCCTGCTGCATCCTCACGCGCGCGACGCGCCCGTCCTTCTTGAGGAGCTCGAGGGCGAGCGGCCCGAATCCGACCTCGATCGTGACGGGCACGACGCCATCGGGCGCGCCGGAGGCGACCTTTCCGAGAGACGCCATGGCGACGGCCGTGCCGACCGTCGGGTGCCCGGCGAACGGAATCTCCTTCAC
>JBGPDK010000081.1:0-14384 GCA_041482235.1 Thermoanaerobaculia bacterium
CCCATCGCGCAGCCCGCGTAGGCGGCGATGTACTGGAGCGGCGCCGGGTCGGACGCAGACGCGGCGACGACGATCGTGTGCTCCATCGCGTCGTGCTGCTCGAGAGTCTGGACGACCTGGGCGACCGTGGAGTTCTTCTGGCCGATCGCCACGTACACGCAGAAAACACCCGTGCCCTTCTGATTGATGATCGCGTCGAGCGCGATGGCGGTCTTCCCCGTCTGGCGGTCGCCGATGATGAGCTCCCGCTGCCCGCGGCCGATCGGGATCATCGAGTCGATCGCCTTGAGGCCCGTCTGCATCGGCTCCTTGACCGGCATGCGGTCCACGACGCCGGGCGCGAGCCGCTCGACCGGATAGAACTCCGTCGAGGCGATCGGGCCCTTGCCGTCCAGCGGCAGCCCCAGCGGGCTGACGACGCGCCCCACGAGCGCCTCGCCGACGGGCACCGAGATGATGCGCTTCGTGCGTTTGACGGTGTCGCCTTCCTTGACGAGGCTCGTCTCGCCCATGAGGACGCAGCCGACGTGGCCTTCCTCGAGGTTCAGCGCGAGACCGTAAACACCGTTCGGGAATTCGACGAGCTCGCCCGACATGACCTTGTCGAGGCCGTAGGCGAGCGCGATGCCGTCGCCGACCGACACGACGGTCCCCACCTCGTCGACGTCCACGCCCTGCGTGACGCCGGCG
Organism: Thermoanaerobaculia bacterium; assembly: GCA_041482235.1. Lineage (GTDB taxonomy): Bacteria > Acidobacteriota > Thermoanaerobaculia > UBA5066 > UBA5066 > Fen-183. Next base: position 691 of record JBGPDK010000081.1, read on the forward strand.
AGCTGGGCCCTGATGAGCTGGGTGATTTCCTGGGCGCTGATTTCGGCCATGTTGGTGCTTCTTTCTCCGTGTGTCAGGCCGGGGCGAGTGCGTGCAGGGCCGCGCGGGCTTTCGCGAGCCGCCTTTCGAGCGAGGCGTCGAGCCGCGCGCTGCCCACCGAGACGACGAAGCCGCCGAGGAGAGCCGGGTCGACCGCGGACACGAGGCGGACGCTCTGCTTCGTCCGCTGCGCGACGAGCTTGCGGAGGACGTCGAGAACGGCCGCGTCGGCGGGCTGCGCCGTGACGATCCGCGCCTCGACGACGTGCGTGTCGTGATCGAGCCGCGCGCGGATGGCGGCGAGAAGCTCCCCGAGAAGGCGGAGCCTACGGTTGACGAGAAGGATCCGGAGCAGCCGGCTCCCGATCTCGGGAACGCCGACGCGGGTCGCGACCGAGGCCAGAAGCGACTCGCGCTTCTGCCGGTCGAGGCCGGGGTTCTCGAGCACCTTCACGAGCTCGGGAGCCCGGTTGAAGGCGTCCCGGAACGCGTCGAGGGCCGCGAGCTCGGCGGAGGGGTCCACCGCGACGGCGAAGAAGGCGTCCACGTACGGGCGTGTGAATTTTGCGCTCATCGCTTCAGTTCTTCGCAACGCCCGACAGATGGGCGACGCCTTCCGAGAGCAGCCTTTTCTCGTCGTCCTGAGTCACGGTCTTCTTGAGGATCTCGCGGGCGAGGTCGACGGAAAGGTCGCCGGCGTACGCCGTGAGCTCTGCCCGCGCGGCGCGCACGCGGTTTTCGAGATCGGCGCGCGTCCTGGCGAGGATGTGGTCCGCATCCGCCTGGCTCCTCGCGAGGAGGGCCGCGTGCTCCGCGTCGGCCTCGCGGCGCGCTTCGGCCTTCAGGTTCGCGAGCTCCGCCTCGATGCTGGCGAGCCGTGCCTTGAGCTCCACCGAGAGTTGTTCGGCTCGGCGTCGGTCGTCGTCGGCCTTCGCCAGAGCCGTCGCGACGCCGGTCTTCCGGTTTTCGAGGAACCCGGTCAGCGGCTTGCGGAGGAAATACCAGAGGAGACCGAGGAAAAGTCCCAGGTTGAGGACCTGCCAGACGAGACTCGGAACGCCGAGAAAGCCGCCCGCGGCTTCATGGCCTTCCTCGAAGAAGAAAAGCGCCGCCGCTCTCGTCACGCGACCCTCCGGCCGAGAGCGAGCGAGGCGATCTCCACGGCGGTCGCGCGCGCCGTCGTCGCGAGTTCCGACCGTGCGGCCTCGATGTCCTTCTCGAGTCTCCCCTGGGACTCTGCAGCCGCGAGCCGCGCCTTCTCACGCGCGCCGTCGAGTACCGCCTGGCGCTTCGCGTTCGCCTCGGCGCGCGCGGCATGGCGCGCGGCCAGCGCGTCGCGCCGCGCTTCCGTAAGGCGCTGATCGATGCCGAGGAGCGTCTCTTTCTCCTGGTCGAGCATCGCGGCAAGACCGGCCGTCGAGCTTGCGACGGCGCGCTCGCGCTCCTCGAGGATCCCGCCCAGCGGCTTGAGGACGAAGGTCCTCAGCACGGCGTACGTCGCCCAGAAGATCGCCATGATGAGGAGCAGGGAGAGATCAGGTAGCTGCATGTGCGCTCGGCGTCGCGTGCGCCACCCGGAAACCGGGCGCCGAACTTCTCGGGCGACGCCGTGGACCCCGGATCTGCGCAGGAGGCGGCGTTATCTCACAGCGGCGGCGGTCGGTCAAACGCGAGGAAGCGTGCTGCTGCTGCCCGCCTCTTCCCAATGTCGTCGATCCGTAATTATTCGATCGATTGAATCCTTCATTTAGCCTTTCGCGGGCTCCTCGGCGCGCGGCGGGCCGCTCTCGACCGGGCCCTGGATCACCGCACCCTCTTCGACGACGAGTATCGGCGTGCGGATATCGGCGAAAACGCGGGCTCCCGCATGCAGCTCGACGCGCTCCGTGGCATGGATGCTCCCCTTGATCGTGCCGGAGACCGCGAGCCGCCCCACCCGCACGTCACCTTCGACGATGCCGCCCTCCCCGACCACGAGCTCGGCGTCCGACGTGATCGTGCCCTTGAACTGCCCGTCGATCCGAAAGACTTCGTCGAAGGAGATCGTGCCCTCCAGGCGCGCGCCGCGGTCCAGGAACCCGTTCAGCGAGCCGCTTCCCTTCTTCGCGTTCATGGCGTGCGGCCCTCCGCGAATCTCTCGAACAGGCCGATGAGCTCCTCCTCCGAGAAGAACGAAATGCGGATTTCACCGCCGCGCCGCTTCCTTCGGATCTCGACGCGCGTCCCCAGCGCCCGCGCGAGGCGGAGCTCGGCGTCGCGGGTGTCGGCGTCGACGGCGCGGGATTTCCTCTTCTTCCTCACGCCCCCTTTCTGAATGTCCTCCACGCGGGCTTCGGTGGCCCGCACGGAAAGCCCGCGGCGCACGACCTCCTTCGCGAGCTGCTCCTGATCCGCCTCGGACGGCAGCGCGAGCAGGGCGCGCGCGTGGCCCGCGGAGAGGGACCCGGCCTCGAGCGCGGCGCGCACGGCGGCCGGCAGCTTGAGCAGGCGAAGCGCATTCGCGACGGTCGCGCGATCCTTGCCGACGCGCTCGGCGATGTCCTCCTGCGTGAGGCCGAAGTCGTCCTTCAAATGGCGGTACGCCTCCGCTTCCTCGAGCGCCGTGAGGTCGAGGCGCTGGACGTTCTCGACGAGCGCGAGCAGGAGGTGGTCGCGATCCGTGACGCCCTCGCGCACGAGCACCGGGACCTCCGAGAGGCCCGCGAGGCGCGCCGCCCTCACGCGGCGCTCACCCGCGACGATCCGGAAGCGCCCGCCCTCTTTCGCCACGAGCACGGGCTGCAGAATCCCCGTCCGCCGGATCGACCGCGACAGCTCCTCGAGCCCGGCGTCGTCGAAACGGCGCCGCGGCTGCCGCTTGTTCGAGTCGAGCAGATCGATCGCCACGGCCCGCAGGCCTCCGCCCGGACCCTCGGCGCGCGCCGAAGGAATGAGAGCCGACAGGCCCTTGCCCAGGGCCGGCTTTCGCGAAGCGGTCATCCGGAGATCCTAGCAGCCGGGGCGGACAGGGCCGCCCGGCGGCCGTCGCGCCTCACGAGCTCGCGCGCGATGCCGAGATACGCCTCCGCGCCTTTCGACTTCACGTCATAAAGGAGGATCGGCTTGCCGAAGGACGGCGCCTCGGCGAGTCGCACGCTCCGCGGAACGACGTTCTCGAAGACGGCGCCGCCGAAGTGCCTCCGGATCTCCTCTAGAACCTGCCGCGAGAGGTTCGTGCGCTCGTCCCACATCGTGGCGACGACTCCGGCAAGGTCCAGGCCCGGGTTCAGGCTCTCTTTCACGCGTTCGATCGTCGCGAGGAGCTCGGAGACTCCCTCGAGGGCGAAGTACTCGCACTGGATCGGCACGAGGACCCCGTCCGCGGCCACGAGCGCGTTCACCGTGAGGAGGGACAGCGACGGCGGGCAGTCGATCAGGATGTACTCGAACCGGTCTCTGAGCGGGTCGATCTTCCCGGCGAGGCGGTGCTCGCGGCGCTCCTCGTTCACGAGCTCCACTTCGGCGCCCACGAGCTCGCGGTTTGAGGGCACGAGCGTCAGGCAGGGCAGGTCCGTGCCCCGGGCCACCTCCTCGAACGCCGCTCCCCCGCCCAGCCAGTCGTACGAGGTGCGAAAGAGCGCGGCCTTGTCGACGCCGAGTCCGGAGGTCGCATGGCCCTGCGGGTCGAAGTCCACGAGCAGGACCTCTCGCTCGAGAACCGCGAGAGAGGCGGCGACGCTGATGGCGGTCGTCGTCTTGCCGACTCCGCCTTTCTGGTTCGCGACGGCGAGAACGCGAGCCGGCCGGCGGGAATGTTTCACGTGAAACACTCGAGCAGGACGATGCCCCGCCGCTCGGCCCCTGGCGTTGGGTGGTATGAGGACCGCCCCGCACGGCTCGAGCGCGCCGCGTCGGCCGCCAGGGACTCGGTCGTCCAGAGCAGGGCCCTGGCGCCGGGCGAAAGGAGCGGACGCGCCGCCCGCGCGAGCTTCCCTGCCGAGCCCACGGCGCGGGTCGTCAGCACGTCGTAACGCGGGGTGCCGGCCATGGGAAACGCGTAGGGAAATCTAGCGTTCACGACCCGGGCGGTCAACGCGAGGCGCTCGAGCAGTCCGCTGAGGTAGGCCGCCTTCTTGCCGGAAGATTCGACGAGGGTTCCATCGAGGTCGGGCCGGACGAGAAGGAGCGGAATCGCGGGGAAGCCGCCGCCGGAGCCGAGATCGAGAAGCCGGGCCGGGCGTCCTCCCGGGCGCGGCAGGAAGGGGAGGCCGAGAAGGGAGTCGAAGAGGTGCGTTCCGACGAGGACGTCGGGCGCCGCGGACCGCGCCGAAACGAGGTTCATCACCGCGTTCTTCTCGAGCAGCAGGGACAGGAATGTCGCGAGTCTGCCGGCCGCCGCCGCGGCGCGCGCCCTATCCTCCTCCGGGACGTCCGCGACGAGACGCCGGATTCGGGCCTGAAGGCTCACGCCGCGACTCCACGCCCGATCGAAAGGAGACGGGCGAGGAGGAGGGTGACCGCGGCGGGGGTCACTCCCGGGAGGCGCGAGGCCTGGCCGAGCGTCCGGGGGCGATGCCGCTCCAGCTTTTCGACCGCTTCTGCCGACAGCCCCGGGATACCCCTGTAGACGAATCCGCCGGGGAAGACACGCTCGGCCGCGCGCGCCACGCGGGCGATCGCGTCGCGCTCACGCGCCACGAATCCCTCGTACCGGACATCCGCAACGAGCCGGTCGCGCTCCTCCGGCCGCAGCGCGGCGAGGTCCGCGGCCGTCCCTTGGTCGAGCATCTCCGCGCAGAAGTCCTCCAACAGGGAGAGGTCCGTTTCCGGCCGGCGCAAAAGGCCGCCGAGCGTCGTCTCTTCGAGCAAGCTCACGCCCCGCTCGGCGAGGCGCTCGCGCGTGGCGCGATCCGGCCGCAGGCGTGTAGAACTCAAGCCCTCGCGCGCGCGCGCGACCCTCGCCTCCGCCTCGAGCACGGGCGCAGCTTCGTACTCGCTCACGAGCCCGAGCGCGAGCGCCGTCCCGGTGAGCCGCGCGTAGGCTGTGTCGGCGCCCAGGAGGAGGCGGTGCTCGGCGCGAGAGGTAAGGAGGCGGTATGGCTCGTCGAGGCCGAGCGTGACGAGATCGTCGAGCATCACCCCGATGTAGGCCTCATGCCGTCCGAGCCGGAGCGGTTCCTCGCCCGTGACGAGCCGAGCGGCGTTCGCTCCCGCGACGAGCCCTTGGCCGGCGGCCTCCTCGTAGCCGGACGTGCCGTTGATCTGCCCCGCCAGAAAGAGACCCGGCAAGGCACGCGTTTCGAGCGAGAGTTCGAGCTGCTCGGGGAAAACCATGTCGTACTCGACGGCGTAGGCGGGCCGGAGAATCTCGGCCCTCTCGAGACCGTTTATCATTCGTACGATTGATTCCTGGATCCTCTCCGGGAGCGACATCGAAAGGCCGTTGAGGTAAAGCCAGTCTGTCGACAGGCCCTCCGGCTCGATGAAGATCTGGTGGCGCGGTTTGTCCGCGAAGCGCACGACCTTGTCTTCGATCGACGGGCAGTAGCGCGGCCCGCGGCCGACGATCCGCCCAGAATAAAGCGGCGAGAGCGGCAGACTTTTCCGGATCAGGTCGTGCACGGCCTCGTGCGTGTGCGTGAGCCAGCAGTCCACCTGCCTCTGTCTTGGAAACGTCTCGCGGCGCGACCGGAAGGAGAACGCGACCGGCCGTGCGTCGCCCGGCGCACGAGCCATTTTCGACACGTCGACCGAGCTCGCGCGAACGCGCGGCGGCGTCCCGGTCTTCATCCGCCCGAGGCGGAGCCCCAGGCCCAGAAGCGCGTCCGACAGGGCGCGCGCCGGCGGCTCGTTCCAGCGCCCCGCCTCCCGCCGCGCGTCGCCCACATGAACGAGGCCGCGCAGGAATGTCCCGGTCGTGACGACGGCCGCACCGCACGCGAGCCTCGCGCCGCCCTCGAGGATCAGCCCGGCGAGCTTTCCTCCGCGCACCGCAAACCGCTCGGCCGTGCCTTCCCCGACCGTGAGGTTCGGCGCCGCCTCGAGAAAACGCGCCATCTCCCCCGCGTAAAGCGCCTTGTCAGACTGGCAGCGGAGGCCGCGCACGGCGGTTCCGCGCGACCCGTTGAGCACCTTGAACTGGATCGCAGTGCGATCCGCGACGAGCCCCATCGCGCCGCCGAGCGCGTCGATTTCGCGCACGACCTGCCCTTTCGCGAGGCCGCCCACCGCGGGGTTGCAGCTCATGCGTCCGATCGTCGAGAGCTCGCGCGTGAGGAGAAGCGTCTTCCTGCCGAGCCGCGCGGAGGCGAGCGCGGCTTCACAGCCCGCGTGCCCCCCCCCGACGACGACGACGTCCCAACGCGCTTCCATCGAGCGTCACTCTACTTGCCCACGCAGAACGTCGCGAAGATTCGGTCCAGAAGCTCCTCGGTTGCCGTTTCGCCCGTGATCGCCCCCAGCGCCGACAGAGCCTCGCGCGCGCGCGCCGCCGTGAGCTCCGGCTGGCTGGACGCGCTCCGGGCGAGCTCCGCCGCTTCGCGCAGAGACGAGGCCGCGGACACGAGAGCCTCGCGATGCCGCTCGAGGACGAGCAGCTCTCCTTCCGCCTCGACGAGGGAGAGCCGTGAGGCGAGAAGCGCCCGCAGCTCCTCCAGGCCTTCTCCCGTAACGGCGGAGACGAAGAGCTCAAGGGACGAGGAAGAGGAAGAAGAGGGATCTTCTTCGAAGAGATCGGCCTTCGTTTTCACGAGGAGCAGCCCCTCCCCTCGTCCCTTTCTAAAAAAATCTTCGTCCTCCTCGGACATTCCAAGACACGCATCCACGACGTAGAGGACGAGGTCCGCCTTCTCCCCCGCGCGTACCGCCACGCGGACGCCGATCTTCTCGACCTCGTCCTCCGTCGCCCGGAGGCCCGCGGTGTCGAGGAGCGTGACCGTCTCGCCGCCGATTTCGCAGCTCTCGGAGATCGCGTCGCGCGTGGTGCCGGGCACGGCCGTGACGATGGCGCGATCGCGTCCCACGAGCGCGTTGAAGAGCGTCGATTTCCCCGCGTTCGGCCGCCCGAGGATCGCGACCACTTTGCGCCGGTCGCGCACGCCGCCTCGCGCGGCCGCCGCAGCGAGGGCCTCCGCTTCCCCCGCGACGGCGACGAGCGCGTCCGCGGCGAGGCCGCCGTCCGGGGCCGGCACGTCCTCGGCGAAGTCCAGCGCGGCCTCGAGCCCCGAAAGGACGTCGAGGATGCTCTCGCGCGCCGCCGCAACGCGCCGCGAGAGCTCACCCTCTACGAGCGAGAGGGCCCGCCGCGCCGCTCCCCGGCTCTCCGCCGCCGCGAGCGCGACGAGCCCTTCGGCCTCGGCGAGATCGAGCTTGCCGTTCGACAGGGCCCGCCGCGTGAACTCGCCCCGCGCGGCCGGCCGCGCGCCCGCCGCCCGGGCGGCCGCGAGGAGCCCCGCCACGATCGCGGGCGACCCGTGGCAGAGGAATTCCACGACCTCCTCGCCCGTGGCCGAATGCGGCGCCGGAAAAAAAAGCACGAGCGCCCGGTCGAGCGGCCTCCCGTCCTCCCCCACGAGCTGGTGCAAAGCGGCCTCGCGAGCGTGCGGTGCTTCCGGCAGGCGCGGCGCGATCCGCCGGGCCAGCGCGAGCGTCGCCCCGGCCGGGCCCGTCAGCCGGACGACCGCGAGCGCCGATGCGCCGGGCGGCGTCGCGGGCGCGACGACGACGTCGCCCGAGCGGTCCGGGTCGGCCAGGAGGCGCGCCACGGGGTTGAGGTCCGCCCCCGCGGGGCGTCAGGTCGCCTTCGGCTTCGGCTTCATCGACACCGGGCCGAGGTCCGTGAACCGGTTGAGAAGCATCTGCTGCCCGATCGTGAGGACGTTCTGCATGAGCCAGTAGAGGACGAGTCCGGACGGCACGTCCTTGAAGAGAAAGCCCATGACGAGCGGCATGACGTTCTGCATCTTCTTCATCATCGGATCGCCGGCCGTCGGCGTCATCTGCTGCTGGATCCACATCGTCGCCGTCATGAGAATGGGCGTGACGTAGTACGGGTCTTTCGCCGAGAGGTCCGTGATCCACAGCATGAAGGGCGCGTGGCGCAGCTCGATCGAGTGCGCGAGCAGGTTGTAGAACGCGATGAGGATGGGCATCTGCAGGAGGAGCGGCAGGCAGCCGCCCGCGGGGTTGACGCCCTCCTGCTTGTAGAGGGCCATCGTCTCCTCGTTCATCTTCACGCGCGCCTGCGCGTCCTGCTTGATCTTGCCCGCCCACTTCGCGCGAATCGTCTCCACCTTCGGCTGCAGCGCGCTCATCTTTTTCATCGACACGAGCTGCTTGTGCGTGAGGGGATAGAGGAGGACCTTGATCACGACCGTGATGACGAGGATCGCGACGCCCCAGTTCCCGACGACTTTCTGGATCGCCTTCAGGCCCCAGAGAAGCGGCTTCACGACGATCGCGAACCACCCGTAGTCGATGAGATGGTCCATGCCGGGACGGGTCTTTTCGAGGACGTCGAGCTCCTTCGGGCCGAGGAAGACGTCGGTCGCCACGGCGCCGGGCGCCGAGAGGACGACCTCGCTTTCGGTCTCGGCCGGCGCGGCCTTGCCGTCGGCCGCCGGAGGCCCCGGGGCGAGAGCCACCGGCCGCAGGGTCACGACCGCGGTCCCGGACGGGAGAAACGCGGTGAGGAAGTAATTGTCTTCGAGGCCCGCGGCGACGAGGCCCGCTCCCTTTTGCACGGGCTCTTTGAGTCCGTCTTTCGCCTTGCGGTCGACCGAGGCCGACGCGGAGAGCGTGATCGTCGAGCCTGGTTTCGTGTATCGGTTCGCGAGCTCTTCCGGAGATGGATTGCCGATTCCGGGCCCGAGGACGAGGCCGACGGGGGCGGCTGGCTCGCCCTCGCGCTCGGCCGTCACGGTGGCGACGTACGAATCGCGGAAGACGTAGGTGCGCACGAGCCCCTCTCCGCCCGCCTCGCGGTACCTGAGGCGCACCGTCGTCACGCCGTTCCCGGCCTCGCGCTCGACGGCGAAGCGCGCCTTCGCGGCCCGCGCGAGGAAGGCGTCCGCGGGGTCGAGCGTGAGCGTCGCGCCCGGAAAGGACGCCCCCTGGCGCACGAGGTCGAGCGCTTTTCCGGCGGCATCCCGGTGGTGCGTCAGGACATACGACTTCAGGACCCCGCCTTCGTTCGAAAGCCGCGCCGTGTACAGCGGGCTCCGCACCTCGACCGTCTCCTCCGCGTCCGAGGAGACCGGGATCACGGGCTCGCGGGACGGCGCCGGCGCCCGGGTGGGGGCCGCCGCTTGAGGGGTCGGGGCGGTGGTCGTGCCGGACGCCGCGGCAGCGGGCGCACTCGGGGCCGGTTTCGCGGCGGGTGCGGCCGGCTTCGGCGGCGGGAAAAGAACCGTCCAGCCGATCAGGACGGCTGCCGACAGGGCGAAGGCGAGAACGAGACGCTTCGTTTCCAAGGGATCTCCTCTGGCGAATCAGGGAACCGGGTCGCTGCCGCCCGCGTGGAACGGGTGGCAGCGCGCGAGCCGCCGCACCGCCAGCGCGAGGCCCCGGCGGACGCCGTGGCGCGAGACCGCCTCGCGCGCGTACTCCGAGCACGTGGGCGTAAACCGGCACGCCGGCGGCAGCAGGGGCGACACGAAGCGCTTGTAGGCGCCAAAGACCCCCGCGAGGGCGCGGGCGGGCGCGTCGAGCGAGCTCGCGGTCATCTCGCCACGGCCGCGGCCGCGCGCGAAAGGAGCACCGTGAGCTCCGCGGAAAGAGCGGAAAAAGTGGCCTGGGTCGCTCGCGCCGAGATGTTCACTACGAGGTCCACGCAGGCGTCGGGCGCGGCGGCAGCCCACCGGCGGAAGATCTCGCGCACGCGCCGCCGGGCGCGGTTGCGCGCCACGGCTCCGCCCGCCTTGCGCGTGGCCGTGATGCCGAGGCGGAGCCCGCCCGCGTTCCGGGACCGGGCGAAAACGACGACGAGGCGGCCGTGCTGTTGGGTGCCGTGCTCATAGACATCGAGAAAATCCCGCCGGGCCCCGATGCGACGCGCTCGCGGGAAGGCTTCACTCGGCGGCTGGCGGGACTCGGTGCTGGCCCGTGCGTGCATGGCTCGTACCGGAAGCCGCGTCCCCGGCGGCGGGTCCGGGTACCGCCTCCGCTCAGGCGGAGAGGACCTTGCGCCCCTTCGCCCGGCGGCGCGCGAGAACGGCACGGCCCGTCTTGGTTCTCATCCGGACCAGAAACCCGTGGGTCCTGCTCCGGTGACGGTTGTTGGGCTGGAACGTGCGTTTGGTCTTGGCCATGGTGCGCGGGCCCTCCGGCGGGGATCGGGATTCTCCGGGCTTCCGTCGCTCCTGTCAACCGCAGGGCCCTTTTCGGCCCGGGAAGGCACTGATACCATTCGCGTCCCGCCGCCAACCCCGTTTTGCACAGCAGTGGAGATCCTGTGGAAAAGCAGACGACGTGGGCCAAGATCCTGGAGCACCTGAAAACGCGCGTGGACGAGCGCGAGTATGACTCGTGGTTCCGGGATTCGCGCCAGAAGTCCGAAACGGCCGAGGCCATCTTCGTCCAGGTGCGCACGCCGCTCTTCGTGGATTACATCCCCGAGGCCTATGCCCTGCAGATCGCCGAGGCGGCTCGCCTCGCGGGCGCCGGCAACCGGGAGATCCGTTTTGGCGCGGAAGGGGAGTACCGGTCGGCGGTGAACCCGCAGAAGCTCGCGGCGGAGCCCCGGCGGCGGGCGGGAGGCCTGAATCCGGCGTACACGTTCGAGCATTTCGTGACGGGGGAGTCCAACCGCCTCGCCCACGCCGCGGCCCTGCGCGTCGCCGACCAGACGTCGCGACAATACAACCCTCTTTTCATCTGCGGCGGAACGGGCCTCGGCAAAACGCACCTCATGCAGGCGCTCGGGCACCGCCGTCTCTCGCGGCATCCGGGCGAAAAAGTGATCTACCTGACTTCCGAGAACTTCGTGAACGAGGTTGTTCTCGGCGTGCGGTTCAACAAGATGGAAAGCCTCCGCCAGCGCTTCCGCGCCGCCGACATTCTCCTGCTCGACGATGTGCAGTTCGTCGTCGGGAAGGAGGCTTCGGAGAACGAGCTCTTTCACACGTTCAACGCGCTCTACGACGAGGGAAACCAGATCGTCTTCTCCTCGGACGTTCCGCCGCGCGAGATCCCGGGCCTCACGGACCGCCTGAAGAGCCGGTTCGAGGGCGGCCTCATCGTCGACATCCAGCTGCCCGACTTCGAGACGAAAGTCGCGATCCTGCGCCAGAAGGCCGAAGCAAACCAGGTCGTGCTCGAGGACGACGTCGCCTTCTTCCTCGCAGGCAAGATCAAGTCGTCGATCCGGGAACTGGAAGGGTACTTCAACCGCATCGTCGCCTTCGCCTCCCTGAAGGGAGAAGCCATTTCCCTCGACCTCGGCCGGGAAGCCCTGAAGGATGTCTTTCGCGCCGAGGAACACGCGACCTCGCCCGCCGAGATCCTGAAGCTGGTCGGCACGCACTACGGCCTCAAGCCGGCCGAGCTTCGCGCGCGGACGAAACGCGGGCCTATTGTCTTTGCCCGGCAGGTCGCGATGTACGTTCTCAAGGAAACGACCTCACTTTCGCTGCCCGAAATCGGCCGGCTCTTCTCCGACAAGCACCACACGACAGCGCTTCATGCGATTCGGAAAATTGCCGCCCTGCGCGAGGAAGACCCCGAGCTGGACCGACTTCTCGCGGGTTTTCTGGCGCAGTTTCGCTGAGATTTCCACCTCTTTTTCCTCTCCCTCCGGGAGGCGTGCCCTCGCCCGCTGAAAATGTCCCCGCAGCCGGCTTGAAGGGTTGTCTTTTTCACAATGACCTGGGGAGAGATCCACACCTGTACACAGCCTCTAACTATCTATAAAATTGATACTTATACGCTATTGCACTTTTTGACTCCCCCTACTTCTTCTGCTTCTCTCAAGTACCTGTAGATGATAGAATTCAGGATGTAAGGAGACGTCGTGGAGCTGACACTTCCGGCCTCGATCCTGGCCCGCGAACTGAGCCTGATTCAGGGTGTCGTCGAGAAGCGGACGACGCATCAAATTCTCACGAATGTCCTGCTCGAGGCCAAGAGCGGAGCGTTTACGCTCACGGCGACGGATCTCGACACGACACTCGTGTCCGAAATCGCTCCGGTCGTGCTGAAGAGCGCGGGCGCGGTCACCGCGCCGGCCCGGCGCCTGTACGACGTCGTTCGCGAGCTGCCGCCGAACGCGGAGCTCAAGCTCAAGGTGCTCGAAAACAACCACGTCTCTCTCGAGTGCAAGGAACCGAAGCTCAGAATCCGCTTGAACGGCTTGCCCGCGGGGGATTATCCGACCAGGCCGGAGCCCGCGGGAGGGCCCACCCTCACGCTCTCGTTCGGGGCGCTGCGCCGGATGGTGGACAAGGTCCGCTTCGCGGTCTCCACCGAGGAAATGCGTCTGCAGCTCCAGGGCGCGCTTCTCAAGACGAAGGGAGGAAGCGTCGAGATGGTCGCGACGGACGGCCATCGGCTGGCGCTCGTGGAGGTGGAGGGCGCGCGGGCCGAAACCGGCTTCGAGCCGGTCCTCGTCTCCAAGAAGATTCTCGACGAGCTCGGAAAGCTGGACGCGGCCGACGACGCCCCCGTGACGATCGTGCGCGGCACGAATCACATCGGGTTTTCTGTCGGCAGCCGAAGGCTCTTCTCGAAGCTCGACGAGCGGCGCTTCCCGGATTACGAAAAGGTCATCAGCAAGGAGAACGACAAAAAGGCGGTCGTTCCCCGAGAGGAGCTTCTGGGCGCGGTCCGGAGGATCGCCCTCCTGTCCGGCGACCGGATGAAGGCGGTGAGCCTCACGTTTCAGAAGGACGCCCTCGTCGTCTCCTCGGAGAGCCAGGAGGTCGGCGACGGCTCGCAGGAAATCGTCATCGCATACGACCACCCCACGGTCACGCTTCGCCTCAACGCGCGCTACCTCGAGCAGTTTCTCGAGGTGGCTGAGACGAAAGACGTTCACCTGTTCGTCAAAGACGAGCAGGCGCAGTGCCAGGGGCGCCCCGCCGAGCCGCTCGGGGGCATTCGAAGCTATCTCTACGTCGTGATGCCGATGAGGATGTAGTCGGGCAGCGTGGAGATCCTTTCTCTCTCTACCGAGGGGTTCCGAAACCTGGCGACCAGCCGGGTGGAGCTGCACCCGCGCCTGAACCTCGTCGTCGGGGACAACGGGCAGGGAAAGACGAACCTGCTCGAGGCGCTCGCTCTCGTCTCGGGCCGGCCGTCGTTCCGGACGCGAGACCTGGCCGAGGCGCGCCAGCAGCTGGCGGCCCGCGCGGTCGTCTCGGTTCGGCTGCGGGACGACGGGGGCGACCCGAGGTGCGACTCGACGCTCGGGTTCGTCTACGTGGACGGCGCCCGGGAGCAATACCGGGACGGCAAGCGCGTGACGCGGCTGACGGCAGCCCGCGGCCTCCCGGCGGTGTTCCTGACGGCGCGGGACCTGACGCGGCTTTCGGGCCCCCCGGCGGAGCGCCGCCGGGCGCTCGACCGCGCGGCGCTCGCGCTGCGGCCGGAGCACGCGCGAGCGCTGCTGGCATATGAACGGGCCCGCGCCGCCAAGACGCGGCTCCTCTCGCTCGGCGCGCGCTTCGACGCGGACGAGCTCG
>JBGPDK010000082.1:0-13929 GCA_041482235.1 Thermoanaerobaculia bacterium
CCCGGCCACGGGCGCCCCGTTCACGTTCCTCGGCCAGAAATCGAAGGTCGATCCGGCTACGGGCCTGAACATCGGCTTCGACCCGATCGCGCCGATTCCGGCCACCTCCCTCCTCACGCTCCAGGCCGCCGCCTTGCTTCCCTCGGGGTTCGGAATCCCTTGCGCCATCGCGCCGCTTCCCAACTGCAACAAGCCGCTGCCGGACGGCTTTCTCTCGATCGACGCGTCCTCGGGCACGCCGAAGGTCAAGATCAACGCCGGCGTCGTCCTCTATCCTGACGAGGTTGCTCTCGCGAAGTCCCGCACGGCCGACATCAACGGAATCATCAAGACGGCCGGCACCGCGGCGGGGTACACGTACTTCGACACGAGCGCCTACTTCGCCGAGATGAAGGCGAACGGGCGCGACTTCGGCGGGATGATCGTCACGACGTCATTCCTCTCGGGAGGGTTCTTCGGCTACGACGGCGTGCATCCCACGTCGATCGGTTACGCCATCTTCACGAACGACCTGATCAGTTTCATCAATGTGAACTACCGGACCTCCATCCCCGCAGTGAACCTCTCTCCGTTCCTCTTCAACGGAAACGCGCAGCCGGGCGGCTACCCCGTCGGCCTGAATCTTTCGCCGGAGGAGACACTGGCGTGGGCCGCCGGGATTTGGGAGAACGAGGAATTCCGAAACAGCTTCTCCGCGCTGTTCTCCGTGACCACGCCCGAGTGGTCGTCGCGGCACGTGCCCTTCGCCCCAGGCAGCGGCACAATTCTGCATGGCGTCGAGAAGCATGGCCGCATCGAAGAGCGGCCGTGACCGGCTAATGATCAGGAGGACGATGTGATCTCAGCTTTCTCTCCGAAATCGCTCCCGCGGCGCGCGGGCGCCGCTGTGGCCGTTTTCGCCGCGCTCTTCGTCGCCGCATGCACGTGCATGACGGGCGGCGGATTCAGGATCACGAAGCCGACCGAGGGCGAGCATCTGCCCCCGGGCGATGTCGTCGTCTGCGTGACGGCCGTGCCGGGCGACTACTGCTACTTCCCGCCGAAAGCCTATGAAGTGACGCTCGACGGCGGCCAGAGCCGGATGATCGCGGCCGAAGCCAACCCGCTGTGCACGACCTTCAACGGCGTGGTCCCCGGTCCCCATGTGGCCGACGCGTGGGTCATGCGCAACGGCAAACGCGCCGAGACGGCGCGCGTCAAGTTCGTCGTCGATGCGCCGCCTCCTCCGCCGACCCCGGTGCCCACTCCGGTGCCAACGCCCATGCCGCCCCCGCCGCCCCCGCCCCCGCCCGCGGCGGTGGAGGAGATGGTGGCGATCACGCAGAAGGGCGGCTATCTCGAGGACATTTTCTTCGACTTCGACAAGTTCGTCATCAAACCCGAGTACCACGAGCGGCTCCAGCGCGGGGCCGAGTGGATCAAGAATCATCCTGACACGCTGGTCACGATCGAGGGTCACTGCGACATCCGCGGCACCAACAAGTACAACATCGTGCTCGGCAAGAAGCGCTCCAAGGCGACGTTTGACCACATGGTCAAGCTCGGCATCGACCCGTCCCGCTTGACGGTCACCACGGTCGGTGAAGAGAAACCTTTCGATACGGGCCAGAACGAAACGGCCTACGCTTCGAACCGCAGATCGCACTTCATCATCACGAAGCGCTGAGGCGGTCCTTTTCTCTGCTTTCCATGGCCCGGGCCCCTCGGCCCGGGCCGCTTGTCTTTCCGGCGAGGGCTGGGTTAGGCTTGAGTGTCCGCCAACAGGGTCCGGCAAGGTAGGGGAGCTTCTCCACGCGTCAGGCGCGCCAGAGCGGAATCCATGAAACCCTGGAGAATCAATGATTTCCGCAACTGACATTCGCCCCGGAATGATCGTCGTATACGGCGGGGAGCTGCACCGGGTGCACAGCGTCCTCCACAAGACGCCCGGCAACCTCAGGGGATTCGTTCAGGCGAAGCTCCGGAGCCTGAAATCCGGCTCCATGAACGAGCACCGGTTCCGGTCGGAGGACAAAGTCGAAAAGGCCTCGCTCGACACGCACGAGATGCAATACCTTTACTCGGACGGCCAGGGGCATCACTTCATGAACCAGGAGACGTTCGATCAGGTGCGCCTCGACGACGAGGTCGTGGGCGACGCCATGAAGTACCTGCTGCCGGAGACAGTCATCGAAGTCGATTTCTACGAGGACAATCCCGTCTCGGTCGAGCTTCCGACGACCGTGAATCTTCGGATCGTGGAGGTCGAACCTGGCATGAAGGGCGCGACGGCGTCGGCCTCGTACAAGCCCGCGAAGCTCGAGACCGGCCTCGTCGTGCAGGTTCCCCAGTTCGTCGAGGCGGGCACGGTCATCAAGATCGACACGCGCGACGACGGTTATCTGGAGCGTGTTTCCTGAACCTCCTGCTCGCGGCCGTCCTGAGCGGGGCGCTCGGCGCCGAAGGCGACATGTTGCCGGGTGCGTCGGCTGACGGGCTGCTCGCCGGAGGCCGCCCGACGGCGTCCGCTGCCGACGCGTCAGCCAATCCGCCTCCCGGGTCCGGTGCGTCCCTGACCCAGCCCTGTCCGGCTCGCGACCCGGAGGACGGTCGCTGCTATCCGTCGGCGGACGCGGCGGACCTCGCGTGGCTCGCGCGATCCGGCAACACGTCGGCGATGGCCGCCCGCAGGAGTGACGCGCCCGAGGAGGACCCCGACGATCCTGACGATCCTCCGGACTCCGATGGCGGCGGCGTTCTCGCCCCCCTCGACCCGGCGGTGAAGCCGTCCACGAACCCGGCCCGCCTCGCCTTCTGGAAGGACCTCGCGAGGACGGTCACCGGCCTCGTCGTGCGGAAGACGAACAACCGGCCCGTATCGGTGCCCGAGAACGAGCTTGCCGAGCTCTTCGCGACCGACTTCCCGCTGCCGCTCGAGGCGTTCGACCGCGTGAAGTTTCGCGACACGTTCCTCGCGAGGCGCGGCAGGCAGAAGAAGCACCACGCGATCGACCTGCCCGCTCCGCGCGGAACTCCGGTGGTGGCGGTTGCGGATGGCTTCCTCGAACGCCTCGGCCACGACAAGAGGGGCGGAAAGGTCGTCTACCTGCGCGACACGTCCGGGAAGTACACGTTCTTCTACGCGCACCTCTCGCGGCACGAAAAGGGCCTGAAGCCTGGCGATCGCGTCGTGAAGGGGCAGCGCCTCGGAGATGTCGGCGCGACGGGCCACGTCATCGGCGGGCCCCATCTGCACTTCGCCATCTTCCGCGACGAGGACACCGCTGGTCGCGCCCTCGTCGTGAACCCCTACCTCGTCTTCAGCCCGCTGCTCGGGACTCCGTAGAGGTGAGGAAGGGCAGGGGCGGCGATCCTCAAACGCCGCCCCGACCGCTGACTTTTCTGCACGGCTCGGACTCTCTATAAGTAGGGGTCACACCGTGAAGGACCGTCGTGCCCGCGAGACATCCGTGGCCGAGCAAGGCCCGGTCTCCCTGCCTGTCCGGGACGCGCTCGAGCTCATCGCCGAATCGAAGGCTCCCGCCTACGGCATGGACCGCCACGACCGCATCGTCTACTGGAACGAAGGCGCGACGAAGGTGCTGGGCTGGTCGCCCGACGAAGTGCTCGGCAAGATGTGTTTCGACGTCCTCGCCGGGCGCGATCTCTTCGGCAACCTGTACTGCACGCAGCAGTGCCCCGTCGTCGTCCAGACGATCGCAGGCGAAGACGTGCGTCCCTTCCTGATCGACGTCAAGAAGAAAGGCTCTTCCAATTCGCTCAAGCTGATCGTCCGGGCCGTTCCGCTGCCCGCCGCGGGACCGTCGTTCGCGGTGCTCATGCACTTCCTCGACTCCGAGGGTCTCAACCTCGACTCCCTCATCTGGTCGCTGCGCTCGGCCGTGCGCGAGCCCGCCGGCTTCCCTCCCGTCGACCCGCCGATTTCCGTTTCCCCGCTCAGCTCGCGCGAGCGGGAGATCGTGATGCTGCTGTCGAACGGCTACGCGGCGCTCAACATCTCGGCGAGGCTGAACCTCTCGCTCAGGACCGTGCGGAATCACATCAATAACGTCCTCCGCGAGCTCGAGGTCCACAGCCAGGTCGAAGCCGTTGCGCTCTCGTTCCGGCGCGGCTGGATCTGACGGGGGGTCAGGCAGCGGTCCTCAAACGCGGCTAGACTGACTCCCCTGTGGCTCGGGACGATCGCGACGTCGCGGAGCCGGGCGTCTCCCGCGACCGGTTCCTTTCGGAATTCGCCCTCGCGCTCGTCGAGGGAGTGGAGCTCCAGGAGTTCCTCGACTGGTCGGTCGCGCAGATCGGGCGCATTCTCGGCGTCGATCGCTTCACGCTCTTCCTCTTCGACGCCGGTGCGCGCACGGCCGATCTCGCGCTCGCCGTTCGGTCCTCGTGGGCCGCCGACGGCATCGAGGCCGTCCCCGCGGCGTGGTCCGTGCCGGAGAGCCTCGTGTCGGCGCATCTCGCGAAGTTCGAGGCCCTCGTCGCCGAGGATGTCTTCCAGGAGCCGGCCCTCGCCGAAAGCGAGGCCGCGCTCCGCCTCCTGGGCACCAAATCGCTGCTCGCCGTTCCGATCGGCATCGACGGCGCCCTTCTGGGGTTTGTCGCCGCGTCCACCGTGCGGGAGCGCCGGGTCTGGACTCCGGACGACGTCGCCTTCGTCGAGTCGGCGGTGCATCACTTGTCCGCGGCGTTCAAGCAGACCGAGCTCGTCGAGGAGCTCGGGAGGGAGCGAGACCGGCTCTCGGTGCTCTTCGACCTCGCGTCGGCGGTTCAAAGGTCGACGACGGTGAACGACGTCGTCGAGACGGCCCTGTCCGGACTGCGCGACACCCTGCTCTTTCCCATCGGAGTCTTTTCGCTCATCGTTCCGGAAGGGGATGCCCTCATCGGCCTCGGCGGGTACGGCGACGCCGAGCCGGGAGGCTTTTCGGGACGCATCCCCCTGACCCCGGAGCGTCCAACCGTCCCGTTCCGCGTCCTCGAATCGGGGCAGCCCCTCATCGTGAACGACGTCGAGGAAGAGCCCGAGGGCCCCTCGAAGGACCGTTTTCGGCAGCTTGGGGCGCGTTCGTTCGGCGTCTTTCCCATGCGGTCGGCGGGCAAGACGATCGGCGTCATGAGCGTCGCGAGCCGCGACGCCTCCCGCCGGATCGAGTTCGACGACGTCGAAACCCTTCAGTCTCTCGCGGACTTCGTGGGCGTGGCGCTCGAGCAGCGGCGCTCGGCGGATGCCGTGGCGGAGGCGATGCGTGAAGCTCGAAGCCTGGCCGACGCCTCCCACGCGCTCCTGACGCGCACCGCCGACCGGCGGGTTCTCCTCGACCAGATCCTCGACGCGCTCGCGCTGCACTTCGGCCACGAAGCCTGCAGCCTCCTCCTCGTGGATCAGGAGCGCCGTGTCCTCGTTCCGATCGGACGGCGCGGCTTGTGGTGGTCCCCGGTCGACCCCGTTTCCGTGATTCCGCTCGACGCGCCGGGCCTCATCCCGCTCGCCGCGCGCACGGGGCGCGTCGTGAATGCGCCCAACGTGGGCAGCGAACCGGACTACGTCGCGGGCTGGGCCGACGCGCGCTCGGAGCTCGTCGTTCCGCTGATCCTCGATGACCGGGTCGTCGGCGTCTTCGACCTGCAGTCAGGACGAAAGAACGCGTTCTCCATCGCGGACGCCCGCACGATTCGCGCCTTCGCCGAGCGCGCCGCCCTGGCGCTGCGTCTTTCCGAGCTCGTCGGCACGCTGGAGAGGAGCAACCGGCTGAAGGACGACTTCCTCGCGAACCTTTCCCACGAGATTCGCACGCCGCTGACCGGAATCGTGGGCTGGGCCGAGGTTCTACTCGACTCCCACCGCGACGACGCGGAGGCGCGGCGGGCGCTCGAGGCGATCCTCGGCCAGGCCGATACGCTCAGTCGCATGCTGGCCGACCTGATCGACCTGTCGTGCATCGACAATTTCGGACTCGAGCTCCGCCGGGAAAGAGTCGCTGTTCCCGAGATCCTCGCGGCCGCTCTCGACGCCGTGAGTCCGGGCGCCCGGCGCAAGGGCGTTGCGATCCGCTGCGCGCTCGATCCGGATCTGCCGCCTCTCGAGGGCGACGCGGTGCGCCTCAAGCAGGTTCTATGGAACCTCCTGACGAACGGCGTCAAGTTCTCGCGCTCCGGCGGAACCGTGCACGTCATCGGCCGCCGCGTCCCCGGCGGAGGACTGGAGATCGCCGTGGAAGACGAGGGCCACGGCATCGAACCGGAGTTCCTTCCGCTCGTTTTCGACCGCTTCCGGCAGGAAGAGACGTCCTCGAACCGGCGCTTCGGCGGTTTGGGGATCGGCCTCTCCATCGCGCGCGCGATCGTCCTCGCGCACGGCGGAACGATCGTCGCCGAGAGCGAGGGGCGCGAACGCGGCAGCCGTTTTCGCATCACTTTCCCGGCCGAGCGCGTCGTGACCCACCCGGAGGGCGCGCGCCGGGACCGGCATGAGGCGGCCCGATGACCCCCCACGACGTCGCGCTCCTCGAGGAGCGCCTCCGGCAGGCCGAAGAGCGGATTGCCGCCCTGAACCGGATCGGGATCGCCCTGTCCGCCGAGCGAGATCTCGAGAAGCTCCTCGAGACGATCCTGACGGAATCCCGGCGGTTTTCGGCTTCCGAAGCGGGCAGCCTCTACCTCGTGGAGGATGCGGACGAAGGTCGCCGCCTGCGGTTCCGGCTCGCGCAGAACGACGCGGTTTCGTTCGCCTTCGCCGAGCGCACCGTTCCGGCGGACGAAACGAGCGTGGCCGGCTGGGTCGCCGTTCACGGAGAGCCCCTCGTCCTCGAGGACGCGTACGCGCTTCCCGAGGGCGGTCCCTTCCGCCACAACCAGGCCTTCGACGAGGCGACCGGCTTCCGCACGCGCGCCATGCTCGTCGTCCCCATGAAGGACCATCGCGGCGAGCTCGTCGGCGTCCTGCAGCTCATGAACCGCCGCGGGCCGGGGCGGGGGGAGTTTGCGTCCTACCCGGACGACCTCGTGCCCCTTCTCCTCTCCATCGCGACGCAGGCGGCCGTCTGCCTGAAGGCGAACCGCCTGACCGCCTCCATCCGCAGGCTCTTCGAGGATTTCGCGCGTGCGGCGATCTTCGCGGTCGAGCAGCGTGATCCGACGACCGCGGGCCACAGCACCCGTGTCTCGACCCTGTCCGTCCATCTCGCGCGCCTCGTGGACCGCGCGGACGACGGCCCTCACGCCGGCGTGACGTTCTCGCGCGAGGAGCTGCAGGAGATCTGGACGGCGGCGCTCCTGCACGATTTCGGAAAGGTCTCGATTCCCGAGCGCGTCCTCGTCAAGGCGAAGAAGCTCTCGGAGGAGGGGCTCGGAAAGATCCGCGACCGCTTCGACTACTCGCTCGCGGCAAGCGAGGCGGCGGAAGCGCGTGCCCTCCTCGGGCGGCTCTCGCGCGAGGGTGGCCGCGTGAGCGCCGGCGACCTCGCGGCCCTGGACGCCGGAGCGACGGAGCGCGCCCGCGAGTTCGAGGCGTTCTTCGAGGAGATCGTCGCCGCGAACGAGCCGACCGTCATGCCAAAGGACGCGCGGGGCCGCCTCGAGGATCTCCTCGTGCGCTGCACGCGCAACCGCCGCGGACGCGAGGCGACGCTCCTTCTCCCCGAGGAGTTTCGCCTCCTGTCCATCCCCCAGGGCAGCCTCTCGGAGGACGAGCGCCGCGCCGTCGAGAGCCATGTCTCGCACACGTGGCGATTTCTCCTGACGATTCCGTGGACGCCGGACCTCGCCCGCGTGCCCGAGATCGCGTTCGCCCACCACGAGAAGCTCGACGGCTCGGGCTATCCCCGCGGTCTGAATCGCGAGGACATCCCTCCGGCGGCGCGCGCTCTCGCGGTGTGTGACATCTACGACGCGCTGACCGCCTCCGACCGGCCTTACAAGAAGGCCCTGCCGCGCGATGCCGCGCTCGGCATCCTGGAGGGAGAGGCGAAGCGCGACCGGCTCGATTCGTGGATGGTTTCGGCATTCATCGAGGGGAAGGTCTGGACATCTCTCGCACCCTGAGCGCCGCGGCGGCCGCCGCGTGGCTCCTGCTGTCGCCCTCCTCGGCCGCGGCGGCCCCCGCGAGGTGGCACTTCTTGTTCGGGAAATGGCGGATTTCGATTCTCTTCGAAAGGGAAGAGGGGAGAGGAGATACGACGCGGCTGCTCCTGGACGCCGGGGCCGGGCGATTCGTCTTCGTGTCCTCGCAGGATCCCTCCGGCCGGGACTCGACGGAGAGCATCCGCCGTCTCCCGGACGGCGAGACGCTCACCCGGCGCCTCGTGCTCTCGACGTTCGAAGAAATCCCCGCGTGCTCTTCGGTCCGGCCGCCGGACGCGTGCGTCGTGCTGACAGGCGCGAACGGAACGCTCGCGGCTCCGATCTCCGGCTTCGCAGGCGAGTCAGGAGCCCCCCTCCGGGCGCGGGCCGCCGGCCTCGTCTCGCCCGGGATGAGCGACGCCCTTTTCGGCCTCGCGCCCGTGCTTCCCGCGGTCGCCGAGTTCGGCTCTTATTCGAGGGACTTCCTCGGCCTCATCTGGCCCCGGCACTTCATGAAGTCGCAATCGCTCCGCAAGGGCGAACGCAAGCCCGGCTGCGACTTCGACGCGACGTTCGGGTACCCCTGCGACGCGGACGCGCGGCGGCGCGAGGAAAAACGGTTCGTGGACGCGGTGCGTTGAGCCGTGGGCCTCCGGGGTAATCTCATCCTTCGGATGAGCAGCGACACCCCCGCTCCGCGCCGGTACGTCCTCCGGCGCGCCGCGAGAGCGAAGAGCTACCGCGTCGACTACGCGCGCGAGCTGAACGAGGAGCAGAAGGCCGTGGTGTTCGCGCCCGACGGACCGACGCTCGTCGTCGCGGGAGCCGGCTCGGGCAAGACGCGCACGCTCGTCTACCGCGTCTCGCGCCTCATCGAAGACGGCGCCGACCCCGCTTCTCTCCTTCTCCTCACGTTCACGAACCGCGCCGCGCGCGAGATGAAGCGCCGCGTCGAGGCGCTCATCGGTGCCGACCTGAATCGCGCGACGGCGGGGACGTTCCATTCGGTCGCCGCGCGCCTCCTGCGCCCGTACGCGGAGCTTCTCGGCTACCGTCCGAACTTCGGGATCCTCGACTCGGAAGACACGAAGGACCTCCTCGAGTCGGCGACGTCCGACATCGGCGTTCCCGTCACCGAGCGGCGCTTCCCGAAGGGCGACCTTCTCCGGGCCATCGTGTCTCTCTGCGTGAACACGGGAAGGCCGCTCGACGACGTGATCACGGCCGAGCACCCGCACTTCCTTCCCCAGCTCGAAGCGGTCCGCACGGTCGTCCACCGGTATCTCGAGCGCAAGGTCGCGGCGAACGGCATGGACTACGACGACCTCCTCCTGAACTGGAAGCGGCTCATGCTCGAGCGAGAGGAGATCCGGAAGAGCCTCGGCACGCGCTTCCGGCACGTCCTCGTGGACGAGTATCAGGACGTCAACCGGCTGCAGTCCGGCCTCGTGGATCTCGTCGTGAAGGACGTCGAGACGCCGAACGTCATGGTCGTGGGCGACGACGCGCAGTCGATCTATTCCTTCCGCGGCGCGGACTTCGAGGCTCTTCTCGGCTTTCCGGACCGGCATCCGGGCACGCGGGTCTTCTCGCTCGAGACGAACTACCGCTCGACCCCGGAGATCCTTCGGCTCGCCGACGCCTCCATCGCGCACAACGCGCGCCGTTTCGAGAAGACGCTCCGCGCGACGCGGCCCTCGGGAGCTCCGGTGGCGGTCATCGGAGCGGGTGACGTCGGCCAGCAGGCGGAGTTCGTCGCCCAGCGCGTTCTCGAGCTGCGCGACGAGGGCACGCCGCTCCCGGAGATCGCCGTCCTCTATCGCGCGCACCACCAGGCGCTCGAGCTGCAGATCGAGCTGACGCGGCGCGGCATTCCCTATGAGATCCGTTCCGGCTTGCGTTTCTTCGAGCAGCAGCACGTCAAGGACGCCCTCGCGTACCTTCGCCTCCTCGTGAACCCGAAGGAAGAGACGGCCTTCAAGCGCATCCTCAAGCTCCTTCCGAAGGTGGGGGAGCGGACGGCCGCGACTCTCTGGACCGCGGTCGGGAGCGATCCCGACCCGGTCGGCTCCTTCCTGCGCCTCGACATGAGGAAGGCGCCGGCCGGCGCGCAAGCCGGCCTGAAGAGGCTCGCGGCCACGCTCGAATCGCTGCGCCGGCCGTCTTACCTGTCGGCGCCGGCCGAAGCGATCCGGTTTGTCGTGGACGAGGGCGGCTACGCGGACGTGGCCAGGTCGAGGTTCGAGAACCACCAGGCCCGGCTCGACGACCTCGAGGCGCTCGCGCAATTCGCGCTCCCGTACGACGGCATCGAGAGGTTCCTCGAGGAGGTCACGCTCTTCGGAGAGCCCTCGGGCGAGAGCACTCTCGCGGGCGAGAACGACGACGAGCGCCTCGTCCTCTCGTCGATCCATCAGGCCAAGGGCCTCGAGTGGCGCGCCGTCTTCGTGATCGGCCTCATCGAGGACCGCTTCCCGAACGTGCGTGCCGCGAGGACCGCAGAGGGGCTCGAAGAGGAGAGGCGTCTCTTCTACGTGGCCGCGACGCGCGCGAAGGACGAGCTCTTCCTCGTCCACCCGCTCGCCGCATACGACCGCTCCGGCATTCTCGCCGTCACCGAGGCAAGTCGCTTTCTCCGCGAGCTCGAGGAGGGCCTCTACGAGCGTTGGGTTCTCGAGGCCGGTCCGCCGCTCCCGGCGGTTTTGGGCGCGAAGGCGCCGCGGCTCGGCGAGGCCGACGACCCGACGCTGGATGCGGACGAGGACGAGCCGGTGAACTGACCGAGGGCGGCTAGAATCGCGCCGTGGTTCTCTTTCCGGGCCGCATCCTCTTCCTGACGGAGGACGCGGGAGCCCTCCTTCGCCAGCTCGCGGGCGAGGACCTCGCGTGGGACGCGAACGACCCCGCGCTGAAGCTCCGCGACGACATCTCGACCGACGAGATCACGCCCGGCTGGACGTGCTTCCACCACGACGCAACGCTCGGCCGGTTCGCGTATCTCGGCCTGACGTCTCGGGACGGAGAGGCCTTCGTGCAGCCGGTCGGAGAGGACGCGGTGCGGCGCGGAGGCTTCGCGGTGTCCGTGGCGGGACGGCGCCGCGGAAAGGGCTCCTCCCGCGAGCAGGCCCCGTACGCGGAGCGCGCCGCGGGCATCCGGCTCCTCGTGGCCGAGAGCTTCGAGCGCATCTATCGCCAGAACGCGATCAACCTCGGGATGCTCCTGACGACCGACTTCTCCGTCCTCGAGCGCGTGCGGCGGGGCGAGGAGGTCCCGCTCACGTTCTTCACGGAAGGGGAGGACGCGATCACGCGCGGCGTCATCGAGGCCGGTGGGCTCCTTTCCTATACGCGCGCCCGCCTCGCGGGCCTGGCGGCGCCCCCGCCCGTCAGGACATCGCCCCGCGGGATGACGCTCGCCGAGAAGATTCTCGCCCATCACGTCGTCACGGACCCGGCGTCCGGGGCGGCCGGAGTGCCGTCCGTCGCGC
Source organism: Thermoanaerobaculia bacterium (assembly GCA_041482235.1). Classification (GTDB taxonomy): domain Bacteria; phylum Acidobacteriota; class Thermoanaerobaculia; order UBA5066; family UBA5066; genus Fen-183. The sequence goes on from JBGPDK010000082.1 coordinate 11,547, forward strand.
CGGGGGACGCCTGCTTCGCGCGGGCCGACCTGCGCTTCTCGCACGAGTACGTCACGCCGATGGCGGCGGCCTTCTTCGAGGAGGCGCTCGGAAAGGGCGCGCGCGTATCCGACCCCGGCTCGGTCCTTCTTTTCCGCGATCACCTGTCGCTCCTCGGCGAGGTCATGCCGCAGGAGCGCAAGGAGCGCGGCCTCCTGGCCCTCGCGGATTCCCTCGCCGAGCGCCAGGTGGAGTTCGCCGCGGCGCAGGGCCTGAGGCTCCACGGAGCGGGCGAGGGCATCTGCCACGCCCTCGTCCTCGAGCGTTACGCGCTTCCCGGCCAGGTCGTCGTCGGGTCCGACTCGCACACGACGCACGCCGGGGCGCTCGGCTGCCTCGCGTTCGGGATCGGCACGACCGAGGTCGCCTGCGCGTGGCTCTCGGGCGACGTGCGCGTGAGGGTGCCGGCCACGATCCGAGTCGTCCTCGACGGCACGCGGCCGCCCGGCGTCGCGGCGAAGGACGTCATGCTCGCGCTCCTCGCGCACCCGTACGTGAAGGGCGGCGGGGCGATCGGGAAAGTGCTCGAGTTCGCGGGCGAGGCGGTGACGGCCTTCTCCGTGGACGAGCGCGCCACGCTCACGAACATGGCCGCCGAGGCTGGGGCGTTCGCGGGCATCGTCGCGCCCGACGAAACGACGGCGCGCTTCCTGTCCGAGCGGAGGGAGATGCCGCTCGACGACGCGCGCCGCGCCTGCCAGGGCCTTTCGTCCGGAGAGGACGCGGTCTTCGATTCGGAGCTGACGTTCGACGTCGGCGCCCTCGCGCCTCTCGTGGCGCTGCCCGGCGATCCCGGAAATGGCGTCCGCATCTCGGACCTTCCGGCTCCGGTTCCCATCGACATCGCATATGGCGGCTCCTGCACGGCGGGAAAGCGCGAAGACATGGAGATGCTCGCGGTGGTTCTCGCGGACGGCCTCGCACGGGGAAAACGCGTCGCTGACGGCGTCGACCTCTACATTCAGTTCGGGAGCCGGGACGTGAGGGAGTGGTGCCGGGAGATGGGCTATCTCGACCTCTTCGCGCGCGCCGGCGCGCGCCTCGTCGAACCCGGCTGCGGGGCCTGCATCAACGCGGGGCCGGGCGTCTCGACGCGGGACGGGGAGGTCACGGTGAGCGCCATCAACCGCAACTTCCCGGGGCGCAGCGGACCGGGGCGCGTCTATCTCGCGAGCCCGTATGTCGTCGCCGCCTCGGCCCTGGCGGGCAGGATCACGGCATGGGTCCCCGGCGGCTGAGGCCGCTCGCCGCCGTTCTCGCCGCGTCTCTCGCCGCGGGAGGCTGCGGTTTCGCGTGGAACCTGTGGGCTCGTGGCGACCTCGCGCGCGACGTGGCCGCTCTCGTGGCGCGTCAGGGCGTCCTCGTCTCGGGCGTGAAATGCCACATGTTCGGCACGCTGCGCGCGGGCGCCTGCACCTTCCCCCTCTCGGCCGCACAGACGACGCAGATGGCCCAGGGTCTGAGACTGCGCGTCCTGACACCGACGGAGAACATCCGCGAGTTCCGCGGCGGATGCTCACAGACGCCGCCCTTCGACACCGGCTTCGTGCGCGCGTTCCGCTCGGGCGCTTTCCGCGCGCCGGAGCTGAAATTGCGCGACGGCGGCTCGTTCGACTACGTCTACCTCTATCACCACCCCACGTCGGGCACGGCGTGCCTTCAGACCTCGTACACGCAGGAAGGAGCGACCACGGCGTCGCCGATCACGAACTGAGGCGAAAAGGCCCCCGGTCGCCCGGGGGCCTGCAGCAGACCAGGGGAGGAGGAACGGCTACTTGCCGACGACCTTCACGACCGCCGTCGAGCCGGGAATCCTGTCTCCCTCCATCGGCTCGAAGCGCCCCCCGAGGCAGCCCGCGAGGAACTTCTCGGATCGGGCGTTGAAGTCGATGCGATTCTCCGGCCGGGCGAAGCCATGGCCCTCGTCGGAGTAGACGACGTACGTCACGCTGCCCTTGTTCTTCTCGATGGCGTCGACGATCTGCTCGGACTCCTTCACGTTCACGCGCGGGTCGTTCGCGCCCTGCCCGATCAGGAGCGGCCGGACGATCTTGTCGGCCTTGAAGAGCGGAGATGCGTTCTTGACGAGCTCGGCGTCCTTCGGGTCGTCGACGTTGCCCATGCGCACGTCGAAGGTCGCGCGCATGGGTTTCCAGTACGGCGGAATCGAGGCGATGAGCGTCTTGAGGTTGGAGGGGCCGACGATGTCCACGTTTCACGCGAACGTGTCCGGCGTGAACGTGGCCGCGGCCAGCGCGGCGTAGCCCCCGTACGAGCCGCCGAAGACGGCGATCTTCTTCGGGTCCGCGTAGCCCTGCGCGACGGCCCACTTCACGGCGTCGAG
>JBGPDK010000083.1:0-13840 GCA_041482235.1 Thermoanaerobaculia bacterium
ATCGGGGCGGAGGTGCTGGGCCCGGCGGACGCCGAGGCGGACGCCGAGCTGCTCGCGATGCTGTTCGATTTCCTCGGGCGGCTGGGCTTCACGGGCCTGCTGGTGTCGCTCAACTCCGTGGGCACCGAAGCCACGCGGCCGGCGTACGTCGAGGCCGTTCGGGCGTTTTTTTCCTCGAATGAGAAGACCCTCGGCGACGACGACCGGCGGCGCCTCGCCGAAAACCCTCTGCGCGTCCTCGACTCGAAGGATCCGGCGGTCAAGGAGCTTGTCGCTTCGGTGGGCTTTCCAAGGATGGTCGATCTCCTGCCGACGCTCGATCCGGCCTCGGATGCTCACCACCGCGACCTCAAATCGCTTTTGGCGAGCAGCCAGGTCCCTTTCAAAGAAGATCCACTCCTGGTCCGCGGCCTCGACTACTACACGCGCACGGTGTTCGAGGTGACGGCCGAGGGGCTGGGGGCGCAGAACGCGCTTCTGGGCGGGGGCCGCTACGACAAGCTCGTCTCCGACCTCGGGGGGCCGAAGACGGCCGGCATCGGCTTTGCCATCGGAGAAGATCGCCTCATCGACGCCCTGCCCGAAGCCTACCGCGCGGCGGCGATCGAGGCCGTTCGGCCCGTCGCGCTGATCCCTCTCGACCACGCCGACCTGGCGGACGCGCTCGCCCTCGCCGGCGAGCTCCGGATGGCCGGGATTGCCGTCGACCTCGTCACGGCCGCGAAGGGGCCGGGGCACGGCCTCAAGGTGGCGGAGAAAACTGGAGCAGTTTTGGCGATTCTTCTCGGGCAGAAAGAGCGCGAAGAGGGAATCGTGAACGTCAAGGACCTCGCGCGGCGCACGCAGGAGTCGCTCCCGCGGTTCGGCCTCGCGGCTGCTCTCCGCGCGCGTCTGTAAGATCCGCCACCATGTCCTCCCTCGCACGCACCCCCGCGGGAACGCTCCGCAAGAACGACGTCGGGCACATCATTCGCCTGCAGGGCTGGGTGAACCGCCGCCGGGACCACGGCGAGCTCGTGTTCATCGACCTGCGCGACCGCTCGGGCCTCGCCCAGGTGGTCTTCGACGCGCGGTTTCTCCCCTCGCCCGAGCTGCTCGCGCTCGCCAAGGAGCTCAGGAGCGAGTACGTCCTTGAGGTGACTGGAACGCTCGAGGCGCGCGGCGCGGACGCCGTCAACGCCGACCTCCCGACGGGTGAAGTGGAGGTCCGCGCGACGAGCCTCTTGATTCTGAACCGGGCGGACACGCCGCCCTTCCCGATCGAGGACGGAATCAAGGCGTCGGAGGACCTGCGCCTCACCCACCGCTATCTCGACCTCAGGCGTCCCGAGATGACGCGGAAGTTCATGACGCGAAGCGCGGTGACGATGGCGATCCGCGAGGTGATGCACGCAGAGGGCTTCCTCGACGTGGAGACCCCCATCCTCACGAAGTCGACGCCCGAGGGCGCGCGCGACTTCCTCGTCCCGTCGCGCGTTCACCCGGGCGAGTTCTACGCCCTCCCGCAGTCGCCGCAGCTCTTCAAGCAGCTCCTGATGGTCTCCGGCATGGAGCGCTACTACCAGATCGCCCGCTGCTTCCGCGACGAGGATCTCCGTGCCGACCGCCAGCCCGAGTTCACGCAGGTGGACATCGAGATGTCGTTCCCGAGCGAGGAAGCCGTCTTCGAGCTCATCGAGAAGCTCTTCGCGAAGGTGTTCCCCTCCTGGGGGATTCCGTGCCCGGCGAAATTCCCCCGCATGACGTACGACGAGGCCATGGAGCGTTACGGCATCGACAGGCCGGATACGCGGTTCGGCCTCGAATTGAAAAGCTTCGGCGAGGGATTGCTCGTATTTCCTTCGAAGGTGGATGCGGTGAAGGGCCTGTGCGTGCCCGGCGGCGCCTCGTTCTCCCGCAAGCGGCTGGACGACCTGGAAAAGGCGGCTCGGGCGAGCGGCGCCGAGTGGTTCATCTGGGTGAAGCTCGCGGAAGGCGGGGCCTGGAATTCCAATTCGAAGAAGATCTTCAGCGACGGTGCGGTCGAGAAGATCGGTGGCGCATTGGGCGGGCGTTCCGGCGACCTCGTTCTCCTCTCGGCCGGAAAGAAGAAATCGGTCGATGACGTGCTCGGCGCACTGCGCGTCCAAATCGCCCGCGACGAGAAGCTCATTCCCGAGGGACGCTACGACTTCCTGTGGGTGACGGGCTTCCCGCTCCTCGAGTGGCACGAGGAGGACGCGCGCTGGTACGCGATGCACCACCCGTTCACGTCGCCGCGCGAGGAAGACCTGCCGTTCCTCGAAAGCGATCCCGGCCGCGTGAAGGCGCGCGCGTACGACGTCGTCCTGAACGGGATGGAGCTGGGCGGCGGGTCCATCCGAATACACCGGCCCGACGTGCAATCGCGCCTTTTCACGGCGCTCGGCATCGGACCCGAGGAGGCACGCGCGAAGTTCGGCTTCCTGCTCGACGCGTTCCGCTTCGGCGCGCCGCCGCACGGCGGCATCGCGCTCGGCCTCGACCGCATCCTCATGATCCTGACGGGCTCGTCCTCCATCCGCGACGTGATTGCGTTCCCGAAGACGGCCTCCGGCACGGATCTCATGACCCAGTGCCCGAACCCCGTGTCGAGAGAGCAGCTCGCCGAGCTTCACATCGCGCTCGCAAAGGAAGAAAAGAATTCTTAGAAGGTGAAGAGAAGAGAAGATTTCTCCTCGTCCTTCTCGTTCGTCGCGGCGGGCGCAAGGACCCAGGTCGTCGTCGGCGAGGGAGCGCTACGTGACGTGGATGCGCGCCTCGGCCGCATCGCGCCGGGCCGCTGGTTCCTCATCTCTTCTAGGAAGATCTTCAACCTCCATGGCCCAAAGCTGTTTGCTGGAGGCGTTGAGAACCTGGACCCGAAGCCGCTCTTCGTCCCCGACGGCGAAGCCGCCAAGACGTGGTCCGTCCTCGGCCGCCTCCTGGAGGAGCTCGTTCGGCGCGGGCTGAGGCGCGACGGGGGCATCGTGGCGCTGGGAGGCGGAACCGTGGGCGACGTGGCGGGTTTCGCCGCGGCCCTGGCGCTGCGCGGCGTGCCGGTCGTTCAAGCGCCCACGACGCTTCTCGCGGCTTCCGACAGCGCTCTCGGCGGCAAGACAGCCGTGGATTTCCCCACGGGGAAGAACCTCGCGGGCGCTTTTCACGCGCCCCGTCTCGTCGTCGTCGACACGTCCACGCTCGAAACGCTTCCGACGCGCGCCTATCGCTCCGGCCTCGCCGAGGTCGTGAAGACCTCGATGCTCGACGCGGGCTTCCACCGCGCGATGGCGCGCCTCGAGGCGCCCCTGGCCGCGCGCGCGCCCGCCGCCGTTCCGGAAGCCGTGCGCCGCTCGCTGCTCGTGAAGTCGCGTGCCGTGGCGGACGATCCGTTCGAACGCACGGGGGAAAGGGCCGCCCTGAACCTCGGACACACCGTGGGACACGCCCTCGAGACGGCATCGGGCCACCGCCTCGAGCACGGCGAAGCGGTCGCCTGGGGGCTGCTTGCGGCGCTGCGCCTGTCGGTGACGCGCGCGGGGCTCGCGCCCTGGATGGCCGAGGCGCTGTCGGAGCGCGTCGCCCGCCTCGTCTCGCCGCCCCGGCCCAGCGCCGCGGCGGCGCGCGCCGTGCCCGCGCTTCTCCGCGCCGACAAGAAGGCCGACCGGGCGGGCCTTCGAGCCGTTCTCCTCGCCCGACCCGGGCGGACCGTGCTCGCGAGAGTGGAGGCGGGCGAGCTCGTGGAGGCTTTTGAAGGCGCTCTGGGGAGTTACAATACGGTGGGATGAGTGTGGCCCGGGTTCCGCGCCTGAGGATTGTGACGGCTCTGCTCGTCGCGCTGGTGCTCGTGGCGATCGTTCCGCTCGCCCTCCTGCACTTCAACCTCATCCGCATCAACCGGGACGCCCTCGAAACCGCGGAGAAAAAGTACCTGAAGAACAGCTCGGTGACGCTCGCGGAGAGCTTCGACGCCTACATCACGAACGCCCAGTCGCAGCTCAAGAAGATCGCCGACGGCATCCGGCTCGCGAGCTCGATGTCCACGGACCCATTCTTCTACCTGACGAAAAAGCAACTGCTGCGCGAATACTCCGATGCCGAGTCGAGCTTTCCGGTGCTGCGCGCCCTCGATCGTGACGGCGTCGCGTCGGCTTCCGACTCCGGAGGGCTCGACCCGGAAGTGGAGCGCCCCCTCCGGCAGGCCTTCAACGCCGCGATGCGCGGCGAGGCCTACGTGGCCGACCCGATCTTTCCGAAGTCCCTTCCGGAGGGCGCCCTCGTGCTCGCGGTGCCCGTGCGTCCAGCGGAGGGCCAGGAGCCGATCGGCGTCGTCGAGGCGTTGCTGTCGCTCAAGTTCATCAAGGCGAAGCTCGACGAGGAAGGGCGGGGCGGGGTCCTCGCCTACGTCGTGGACCGCTCGGGCTCTCTCATCCTGACCAGCGACCCCTCGGCCTTCCGCTCGAAGGACGTGCACCAGCTCGACCTCGTGAGCGAGTTCATCGCGCATCCCGTCCGGATCACGAAGTCGTACATGCGGGGAGAGGGGAAGACGGCGCGTCGCGTGCTGGGAACGCTCGCCACGATCCCGGCGCCAGACTGGGGTGTCATCGTCGAGAAGGACGAGGCGGCGGCCTACGCATCGGTCGCCCAGATGCAGAAGGCGTCGTCTCTTCTCGCCGTCTTCTCGCTTCTGTTCGCTGCCCTCGTCGCGCTCGTGGCGGCACGCCTGCTCGCGCACCCGCTCGTGGAGCTGGTCGAGAAGGTGCGGTCCATCGCCGAGGGCAATTTCAAGCAGCGCGTCGAGGTGCGGGGCGTGCGCGAGCTCGCGGAGCTGTCCGAGACATTCAACTCCATGTCCGACTCGATCGAGAAGTCGGTCGACAAGCTCAAGCTCGCGGCGAAGGAAAACCAGGAGCTGTTCATCAATTCGGTGAGAACGCTCGCGGCCGCGATCGACGCGAAGGACCCCTACACCCGCGGCCACTCCGAGCGCGTCGCGCGCTACGCCGTCGTCCTGGCGCGACACATGGATCTTTCGCCCGAGGAAGTGCGCGTCGTGCGCCTGTCCGCCCTGCTCCACGACGTGGGCAAGATCGGGATCGACGATCGGATCCTGAGAAAGCCCACGGCTCTCACGAGCGAGGAATTCGAGGTCATGAAGACGCACCCGGCGAAAGGGGCGCTCATCATGGGCCAGATTCCGCAGCTCAAGAACATCATCCCGGGCATCAAGTACCACCACGAGAAGTGGGCGGGCGGGGGCTATCCGGAAGGCCTGAAGGGCACAAGCATCCCGCTCGTCGCGCGTGTCGTGGCCGTGGCCGACACCTTTGACGCGATGACGACGACGCGTCCCTACCAGAAGGCCATGCCGATCCCCTACGTCATCAACCGGATCATGTCCTTCGCTGGAAAGTCGTTCGACCCCGCGGTGACCGCCGCGCTCGACAAGGCGAGGGCCTCCGGCGACTTCGAGTTCCTCGGTGAAGAAGTTCCGCTGAAGGCCTCTGCGTGAGGGCGCGGAAGCCGGGAGCCGCGATCATCGCGACGGCGGTGCTTCTCGCTCTGTGGGCCGGTCTCTCTGGATGCGGGAGCACCTCGGCCCCCCCGAAGGAGAACCCGGTTCTTGCCGACCTCGTCGACTACCGGAGCGGACTTTCGATGCTGCGGGAAGGCCGCGCCGACGAAGCCATCCAGCTCCTCCTGCGGGCGCGCACGAGCTCGCCGCGGGATCCGCACGTCCCGAATGCGCTCGGCCTCGCGCTGCTCTACAAGAAGGACTACCCCGGCGCGGTCCGGGCGTTCTCGGATGCTCTTCGCCTCGACAGCGGCTTCGTCGAAGCGCGAAACAACCGGGGTGTCGCGCAGATGGAGGCGGGCCGTTTCGCCGACGCCGAAGTCGACTTTCAGGAAGTTCTCGACGGTCCCGCGACCCCGGAGAAGGCAAACGCGCACTACAACCTCGGGCTCCTCCACCGGAGGCGGGAGGCCTGGCGCGACGCCGAGCGCGAGTTCTCGCTCGCCCTCGTCGACGTCCCCGACAACGACCGAGCGTTTCGCGAACGGGGTCTCGCGCGCGTGAAGCTCGACGACTTCAAGGGCGCTCTCGAGGATTTCCTGACCGTCCTGAAGAACGAGCCGCGGGATCCGGTGGCGAACTACCAGGCCGCGATCTGTTTGCTGTCGAGCGGCCGCCGCGACCTCGCGGCGCGCTACATGCAGCGCACGGTCAGCGCCGCTCCGGAAAGCGACGAGGGGCGCCGCGCGCGCCGCTTCCTCGCGAACGAGCCCGCGGCGCCGGAGACCGATCGATGAGCTTTGAGGACGCCCTCGAGGGCCTTCTCGGCGCGCCGGGAGCTTTGGGCGCGGCCTTCATCGATCCGCAGGGCGCGATCATCGCGCGCGTGGGCGAAAAGAGCGCGACGGAGGTTCTCGGCGCCTACCAGTCCGTATGGCTGGGAGAGCTTCGCCGCGCCGCCGAGCGGTCCGGTCTCGGCGAGATCTCCGACCTCTCGTTTCAGTTTCAGAGCCGGCGGATTCTCACGATTCACGTGAAGGCGGGCTACTTCATTCTCGTCGTCTTCGACCAGGGCGGCCAGCCGCACGTGGCACGCCCGCGGCTCGACGAGGCCCGCGCGCGCCTCGTCGCCGAGATCTCCTGAGCCCGCGGTCCTGCTAGGCTTCGGGGCCGATGGCGCCCGACGATCGCGGCAAGTCCTCCGTATTCGCCCGCTTGAAGCGCGGGCTTTTCATGACGCACACCGAGCTCTTCGCGAAGGTGGAGAGCGCGGTGAGAGCCACGTTCGAGCCGGATCCCGCGGCGCTCGATGCGCTCGAGGAAGGACTCCTCGCGGCCGACGTGGGTCCTTCGACGGCAGGAGAGCTGGTCGCGGCCGTGCGGGCCGAGGCGGGCCGGCGCGACGCGGCGGAGCAGGACGTCGTGAGGCGTGTCCTCAAGGCCGAGATCGCGAAGCGGCTCTCCGTCCGGGGACCGGAAGTGACGCCGGGATCTCCCCACGTCATCCTGCTGGTCGGGGTGAACGGCACGGGCAAGACGACGACGACCGCCAAGCTCGCGGCCCGCGCGGTCGCCGCCGGGAAGTCGGTCGTCCTCGCCGCGGCCGACACGTTCCGCGCCGCCGCGGTCGAGCAGCTCGAGGTCTGGGCCAAACGTCTGAACGTTCCCCTCGTGAGGCAAAAGGCCGGGGCCGATCCGGCGGCCGTCGTCCACGACGCGTGCGCCGTCGCCGTCGCGCGAAAGGCCGACCTCCTCCTGGTGGATACCGCGGGGCGCCTCCACACGAAACACAACCTCATGGAGGAGCTCTCGAAAATCCGACGCGTCGCGGCGCGGAGCGTTCCGGGCGCGCCGCACGAGGTGCTTCTGGTGCTCGACGCCGTGACGGGGATGAACGGAATCGCCCAGGCCCGCGAGTTCACGAAGTCCGCCGGCGTCACGGGCCTCGTCCTCACGAAGATGGACGGAACGGCGAAGGGCGGCGTGATTCTGGCGATCGTGCGCGAGCTGGCGCTGCCGGTTCGTTACGTGGGCGTGGGCGAGACGGCGGACGACCTCCTCGACTTCGATGCGGCGGTCTTCGCCGAGGCGCTCGTGGATGAGTGAGTCTCTACAGACCCCTTCCCTCGACGTCCTCTGGCGTCGCGTCTTCGAGCTCGCCGCGCGCGGGCGCTTCTCGACGTCCCCGAATCCGCGCGTCGGAGCAGTCCTCGTCAACGCCGCCGGGACGGTGGTCGGAGAAGGAGCTCACGAGCGCGCCGGCGGCCCGCACGCCGAGGCCATTGCCCTCGCGGCCGCGGGCGCGCGGGCAAAAGGCGCGACGATGCTCGTCAACCTCGAGCCCTGTTCCCATTTCGGGCGCACGCCTCCCTGCACGGAGGCGCTGCTCGCGGCCGGGGTGTCGCGCGTCGTCTGCTCGATCGAGGATCCCGACCCGCGGACCGCGGGGCGGGGGATCCGCCGCCTGCGGGAACGCGGCGTCGACGTGCTGGTCGGGGCGCTGGCGGAGGAAGCCGAGACGCTGAACGAGGCGTTCCTGAAGTCCATTCGCGACCGCCGTCCCTTCGTCCACGTGAAGTGGGCCGCCTCGCTGGACGGGCGCATCGCCACGCGGACGGGCGACTCGAAGTGGATCACCGGCGAGCCGGCGCGGGCGGACGCCCTGCTTCTGCGCGAGGAGTGCGATGCGATCCTCGTTGGAGCAGGCACCGTCCTCGCGGACGACCCTCTCCTGGCGCGCCGCCTCGCGCTTTCCTCGGCCGTCACGCCACATCGCCGCCTCGTCCTCGACGGGGCTCTCCGCGTGCCGGCTGCGGCGCGCGTGTTCTCCGCGGCGGGAGGGGAGGTTTGGCTCGCCACGGCGGCGCCGGCCGACGATCCGCGCCTCGCGCCGTTTTACGAACGGGGCGTGCAGGTCTTCTCGCGACCCGCCGCGGACGGCGGCGTCGACCTGGGGGCTCTCCTCGGCGCCCTTCACGCTCTCGAAGTGCGCTCCCTGCTCGTCGAGGGGGGTGGCGTGACGGCCGCGTCGTTCCTTTCGGCGGACCTCGTCGACCGAGTCACCGCCTATGTCGCTCCGATCCTCGTCGGCGGCGCGGAGGCTCGCTCGCCACTCGCGGGAGAGGGGCCGGCGTTCCTCGCGGGCGCCCGCCGCCTCGGCGGCCTCGACGCCGTCCGGATCGGGGCCGACCTCCGCGTGTCGGCGCGGATCCTCCCGATCGCCGTCGGGTAGGATCGCGGGATGTTCACGGGGCTCGTCGCTGCCGTCGCCCGCGTCGTGTCGCTGCGCTCCGGCGCGGCGGGCACCGTTCTCGCGGTCGCCCGGCCGCCGGCCTTCGAGGACGTGGCCGTCGGCGAGAGCGTCGCTGTTTCCGGGGTTTGCCTGACGGTCGTGCCCCCGACGGCGGCGGGACAGCCGCTCGTTTTCGACGTCTCGCCCGAAACTCTCTCGCGCTCGAGCCTGGGGGGTCTGGCGGCGGGCGCGGGCGTGAACCTCGAGCGCGCGCTCCGGGCCTCGGACCGCCTCGGCGGGCATATCGTCGCCGGGCACGTGGACGGAACGGCCGAAGTGCTCGCCATCGAGAAGTCCGGCGACTCGTGGACCTTCCGGTTCTCGCTCCCGACTTCTCTTGCGCGATACGCCGTGGAAAAAGGCTCGATCGCCGTGGACGGAGTTTCACTCACGGTGGCGGCACTCGGCGCGGGGAGCTTCGACGTGGCCGTGATCCCGCACACGTTCACGGCCACGACCCTGGGCGAGCGAAAGGCCGGCGACCGCGTGAACCTCGAGGTGGACGTCCTCGGAAAGTACGTCGAGCGCCTGCTCGCGGCGCGCCTCGGGGACGCACGGGAAGCCGCCGAAGCGCGGGACGAGAGGCTGCGCGGGCTCCTGACGGACGGCGCGTGACCGCTGACGGCCTCCCGCCGGGCGGAACGGACGCGCCCGGCGCGTATGTCCACGTGCCTTTCTGTGCGCACCGCTGCACGTACTGCTCGTTCGTGGCGCTCGAGGGGAGAAAAGAAGAGGAAGTTTTCTTTGAAGGCGTGGAGAGGGAGATTCGCTCGAGGCAGGGCGAGGCCTTGGGCGGTCGGCTCGGCTTCGACTCCGTGTACTTCGGCGGAGGAACCCCTTCGTACGTCGATCCGCTTCGGCTGGGCGGCGTGCTCTCAACCCTCGAAGAAATCTTCGGCTTCTCTTCGAACATGGAGATTACGGCCGAAGCGAATCCTGACGATCTCGGGTCCGAAAAGCTGTCCGCTCTTCTCGCTCTGGGTATCAACCGGCTCTCGATCGGGGTGCAGTCGCTCGTCGATGCCGAGCTCGTGCCCCTGGAGCGCCGCCACGACGCCGCGGCCGCGCGTCGCGCGGTATCGGAGGCCGTCCGGGGATTCGGCAACGTCTCGGCCGACCTGATGATCGGCATCCCGGGACAGACGGTGGAGACTCTCCTCGCGAGCGTCGACGGGCTGCTGTCCTGCGGGATCTCTCATTTGTCCGCTTACCTCCTCGAGATGGAGAAGGCGCCGCGCCTCGTGGCCCTGAAAAAGGAACGGCCGGAGCTTTTCCCGGACGACGACGAGATGGCGGACCGCTGGGAGGCCGTGGACGGGCGCCTGACGGCGGAGGGACTCCCGCGGTACGAGCTTTCGAACTGGGCGCGGCCGGGATTCGAGAGCCGGCACAACCTGAAGTACTGGACGCTCGTTCCGGTCCTCGGCTTCGGCGTCGGCGCGCACTCGTACGACGGCACGAAGCGGTCCGCGAACACCGGCATGCTGGCCGAGTACCTGCGGCGAACACGGGAGGGCCTCTCGACGACTGTCACGTCCGAAGAGGACCACGAAGATCTTCTTAGAAGGAAAGAGGCGCTCATGCTGGGCCTGCGCTTGTCGAGCGGGGTCCCCTCCGACACGTTCGAAGAAATCCGAAAAGGTCTGTCCTCCGATTCCGCCGCCCGCATGGAAGACGCATTTCTCGCCGGACTGCTCGAAGAGCATTCCGGGCGCGTGCGCCTCACGCGCCGCGGCGTGCTCCTGTCGAACGAGGTGTTCTCGCTGCTCGTCTAGGTGTCCGCCCGCGCGTCAGGCTGTCGCCTTCCTCCGAAACAGGAAGTACGCGGGGACGCCGAGGACCACGATGACGAGGCCGGGGATCGTGTAGGAGGGCTTGTAGAGCGCGAGGGCGATGGTGACGTAGCCGGTGGCGACGACGTAGAGGACGGGCACGATGCGGTCCCCGAAGGACCGGGGCGCGAGGGCGGGAATCGTACGCGCGAGCTTCCAGCGCCCGGCGATCGTGGCGATGTAGAAGATGAGGACGGTCGTGATGACGTAGTCGAGGAGGTCGCCGTACTTGCCCGAGAGGCACAGCACGGCCGACCACAGGAACTGCGCGACGAGGGCGTTCACGGGAATCATCGTGCGCGGGTCGACCTCGGCGAACGCCGGCAGAAAGAGGCCGTCGCGCGACATGGCGTAGAGGACGCGGGCGCCCGCCAGGATCAGTCCGTTGAGGCAACCGAAGGTCGACACGAGGATGACGCAGGCCATGATGAGGGCGGGCGTGCCCGCCTCGGCCGTGCCCGAGACCGCGCCGATGGCGGCCGTCGCGACGCGATCTTCGGGAGCGCCCGCGATACCGGAGAGCGGAAGGGCGTTGAGGTAGCCGACGTTCGCGAGGACGTAAAGGAGGGTCACGAGACCGGTTCCGTAGACGAGGGCCCTCGGCACGTTCGTCTCGGCGTTCCGCACTTCCTCTCCGAGAAACGTCACGTTGTTCCACGCGTCGGCCGAGAAAAGCGAGCCGACCGTGGCCACCGCGAAGGCCCAGAGAAGAGGGATCTTGAGGTCCTGGGCGGCGGGCAGCGCCCACGAGATGCCCGTCAAATTCCCGCCGGCGACGAAGCATACCGCCAGGAGACCGACGAGCGAGAGGACCTTTGCCGCCGTGAAGACGTTCTGAAGGCGCGCGCCGTTCTCGACGCTCGTCGTGTTCCACCAGGTCAGGAGGCCGACGAGCAGGATCGCGACGATCTCGAGAGGCGTGACGCTGAGGAACTTCGCCTTGAAGAAGACGTGTTTCGAGGAGATGGCCGGAATGAGCACGCCGAGATACTTGGCGAACGCGACGGCGACGGCCGCGATCGTGCCGGTCTGGATGACGAGGAGAACCGCCCAGCCGTAGAGGAACCCGCCGAGGTCGCCCCAGGCTTCGCGCAGGAAGACGTACTGCCCGCCGGCCCTGGGGAATGCCATGGCGAGCTTTCCGTAGCTCCAGGCGCCCGCCACGGTGACGAGGGCCGTGAAGACCCACACGAGGACGAGGAGGCTCGCGCTCTTGACCTGCCGCGCGATGTCGGCCGACGTGATGAAGATGCCGGATCCGATCATCGAGCCCGCGACGATCGTCGTCGCGTCAAAAAGGCCGAGTCTCCTCGGGAGCGTCTTCGGGGACGCGGGCCGCGTCGTCCCCGACCTCGTCATCGTGCCCATTGATTTTCCCTCAGGACGCGGTCGGCGAGATCTCGATCCGCATCCCGTAGAAGGAGCGGTAGACGAAGACGACGGACACGGCGAAGAAAACGAGCGCGAGGGCCAGGCTGGTGCCGCGCGAAAGGCCGATCGCGAGCTCCACGGCGAGAAGGCCGAAGAGCGTCGTGAACTTGATGATGGGGTTCATGGCGACGGACGACGTGTCCTTGAATGGGTCGCCCACCGTGTCGCCGACGACGGTCGCGTCGTGGAGCGGCGTCCCCTTCTCCTTGAGCTCCACCTCGACGATCTTTTTCGCGTTGTCCCACGCGGCGCCCGCGTCCGCCATGAAGATGGCCTGATACAGGCCGAACACGGCGATCGAGATGAGGTAGCCGATGAAGAAGAAAGGCTCGAGGCACGCGAACGCGAGCGTGGAGAAGAAGACGACCAGGAAGATGTTGAACATGCCCTTCTGCGCGTACTTCGTGCAGATGGCGACGACCTTCTTGCTGTCCTCCACGGACGCCTTCTCGACGGAGGCGTCGAGCTTGATGTTCCTCTTGATGAACTCGACCGCGCGGTAGGCGCCCGTCGAGACCGCCTGCATGGAGGCGCCCGTGAACCAGTAGATGATCGCGCCACCCGTGACGAGCCCGAGGAGGAACGGAGAGTGGAGGATCGAGAGCTTCTCGATGTCGCTCTTCAGGCCGTGCGTCAAAATCACGATGATGGAGAAGATCATCGTCGTGGCGCCGACGACCGCCGTCCCGATGAGGACGGGCTTGGCTGTGGCCTTGAATGTGTTCCCGGCGCCGTCGTTCTCCTCGAGGAAATGCTTGGCTGTGTCGAAGTTCAGATCGAAGCCGAAGTCACGCTTCACCTCGGCCTTGACGTTCGGCACGCTCTCGATGAGCGACAGCTCGTAGACGGACTGTGCGTTGTCGGTGACGGGGCCGTAGGAGTCGACCGCGATCGTGACGGGGCCCATGCCCAGGAAGCCGAAGGCCACGAGTCCGAAGGCGAACGTCGGGGGCGCGATCATGATGCCGGACGGAAACGCCGTCGAGATCAGATACCCGATGCTCATGAGGACGACGATCGTGAGGCCCATCCAGTAGGCCGAGAAGTTGCCCGCGGTGAGACCGGCGAGGACGTTCAGCGAGGCGCCGCCCTCGCGGGAGGCGGTGACGACCTCGCGCACGTGGCGGGACTCCGTGGACGTGAAGACCTTCACGAGCTCCGGAATGATGGCTCCCGCGAGCGTGCCGCACGTGATGATGCCGCCGAGCTTCCACCAGAGCGTCCCGTCGCCCAGCTCGGGGATCAGGAGGTACGACACGACGAACGTGATCGCGACCGAGACGAATGAGGTGATCCAGATGAGGGACGTCAGCGGCGCCTCGAAGTTCATCTTGTCGGCGCCCTGGTACTTCGCCTTCGCGAGGGCGTCGTTGATCCAGTAGGAGCAGACGCTCGCGACGATCATCATGATGCGCATCGCGAACAGCCACACGAGGAGCTTGACCTGTGTCGTCGCGTCGGGCACCGCGAGGAGGATGAACGAGATGAGCGCGACGCCCGTGACGCCGTAGGTCTCGAAGCCGTCGGCGGTCGGGCCCACGGAATCGCCGGCGTTGTCGCCCGTGCAGTCGGCGATGACGCCGGGGTTGCGCGCGTCGTCTTCCTTGATCTTGAAGACGATCTTCATGAGGTCCGATCCGATGTCGGCGATCTTCGTGAAGATGCCGCCCGCGATGCGCAGTGCCGAGGCGCCGAGGGACTCGCCGATCGCGAAGCCGATGAAGCAAGGGCCGGCGAGGGTCGGCTTGACGAAAAGCAGGATGCCGAGCA
>JBGPDK010000084.1:0-13822 GCA_041482235.1 Thermoanaerobaculia bacterium
AGACCCTCCACGCCGTACGACCTCGCGCCCACCGTTGGCCAATGGCTCGGCGTCACGCTGCCGCAAGCGGTCGGGAAAGCGCTTCTGCCGCGGTGACGAACGAGGCGTCGGACGCCCGGAAGCCACCGCGGCGTCCACGCTACCGCGGCACGCACCCGCGCGCATTCTCTGAAAAGTACAAGGAGCACGATCCCGCGCGCTTCCCTGCCGAGCGCGCGAAGGTGCTCGCCTCCGGCAGGACGCCCGCCGGCAGCCACGTCGCGGTTCTCGTCTCGGAGGTCCTTGCCGCGCTCGAGCCGGGCCCCGGCGACACCGCCGTGGACGCGACCCTCGGCTTCGGCGGCCACGCCTCGGAGATCCTGAAGAGAATCCTGCCCGACGGCCGGCTCCTCGCGCTGGACGTGGACCCGATCGAGCTGCCCAGGGCCGAAGCGCGACTAAAGGCCCTCGCGGAGTCGCTGGGCGGCGCGGGGGCCGTGCAGTGCGTGAGGCGGAACTACGCGGGGCTGAGGAAGCTCCTGCACGAGGAGGCGCCCGCGGGCGCCGACGTGATCGTCGCCGATCTCGGCGCCTCCTCCATGCAGCTCGACGACCCAGCGCGCGGCTTCTCGTGGAAGCGCGACGCGCCGCTGGATCTACGCATGAACCCGGAGCGCGGCCAGCCGGCGGGCGCGCTCCTGATGAAGATGAAGAAAGAGGAGATTGAAGATTTGCTTAGAAAGTACGGAGACGAACCGCATGCGCATCAAATCGCGGCGGCGCTGCATCGGGCCGCGGCGGTTCGGCGCGCGGCGGCGACACACACCCTTCTAAGCACTTCGGACATCGCCCCGGCCGTTGAGTCTCCAGGCGAAGGGCATGGCGGACCCCGAGTCCCTATTCCCCTTCTAAGAACTTCGGACCTGACCCGGGCCGTTGAGTCCGCATTCGAAGGCACGCCTCAGCCGAGAGGGTCCGAAGCAAAGAAATCCTCTCTTCAGCGCACGTTTCAGGCGATCCGCATCCTCGTCAACGACGAGCTCGCCGCGCTCGACGCCTTCCTCCGCGACCTGCCGCATTGCCTCGCCCCCGGCGGCCGCGTCGCAATCCTGACTTTCCACTCCGGCGAGGACCGCCGCGTGAAGAAGGCGTTCGCGGCGGGACACGCGGACGGCACCTACGCGGAGGTCTCCCGGAAGGTCGTACGCGCCTCGCCCGAAGAGTACGGCGCCAATCCCCGCTCCCGGGCCGCCAAGCTGCGCCGGGCCGTGCGGTCGGGGTGAGGCAGAGATCGAGGAATGTGGAACGGCGCTCAAAAGAGAGGCCGCCCTCTCGGGCGGCCTCTCGAAATCAGAAGCCAGGAATTCAGTCGACCCGGATTTCGTACTTGTCATCCTTGCCGAAGATCGTGAACCCGTCGACGAAGATCGTCCAGGTGCCCGGCTGCGGGTTGGTGATCGTGACGACTTCCGGGCTGTTCAACGTCGCACCGCTGGCGTTCAGGACGCCGCCGGGAGACACGAGGAACAGATCGAGATCGTTGGTTGGGTAGCTGCTCCAGTCGTTGTCCCAGGAGAGGCTGAACGTGACGGACGCGGTTCCCGCCGGGATATCGACTGTCTGCGTGACGAGGTCGCCCTGCGAGATCTTCCCCTTGAAGTCTTTCTTGGGGAGGGGTGCCGTGACTTCCTCTATCGCGAGGTCGGTCGCGATCTTTCCGGCGTTGGTCCAGTCTCCGTTGACGGTGACGCGCATGACGCCGTTTTCCGGCCGGTCGAAGACGAAAGTTCTCGCGCCGTTGACGAAATCGAAGGCGAGGTAGTCCCCTTCGCCGATCGCCGAGGTCTTGGCGGAGTGGACGGCAAAGAGGAGGTCGTCGCCGAAGAGGGCGTTCTGCTGTGAGGCCGGGAGCGCCGGCGTCACGTTGAAGAGGGTCACGCGGACCTGGGCCGTGTTCCTGCTGACGACGTAGTAGAACTCGCGGCGCTCGGCGGGTCGCAAATCGGCGATGTGCGCCGTGAAAGAGGAGCTGTTGATCGGCAGAATGCCTGCGCCCTCATGGACGTTCTGCGTCACCTTCTTCTTGGCGGGACCGGAGTCGGCGATCGGGCCGGGATTCGTGCTCAGAAGCGTTCTCGCGGCAGCCGCGTCGACGTAGCCGTGGCCCTGATCGACGGCGGTCGCGGTCGGAATGACTGTCGAACGCGCGGAGCCGACGATCGCGGAGCGGATCTGCGCCGGCGTCGCCGACGGCGTCGCGCTGTAGAGGAGGGCCGCGACGCCGGAGACGGTCGGCGCGGAGAAGGAAGTTCCGGAGACCAGGGAGATCGAGCCGTTGGCGCCCTGGGCGAAGGAGGCGAAGCCGTTGGCGACGACCTCCGGGTCGATGCGGCCATCCGCATCGGGGCCGCGCGAGCTGAAGTAGGCCATCTGCTGGCTGTTGTCCGGACGATAGAGCGCTCCGATGCCGGTCCCGAACTGCAGGTCTCTGAGGATGCGCTCATGGACGGGGCTCGAGGCCGCGCCCACCGTCAGGATGCTGTGCGCCGTACCGGGGCTTCCGACCGTCGTGCCGCTCGGCCCCGCGTTGCCCGCCGAGACGGCGAGGGTGATGCCCGAGTTCGCCATGGAAGTCGCGAGCTCGTCTTCGATGTCTCCGCCCGCGAAAAGCGTCGCCCCGCCCAGGCTCATGTTGACGACCTTCATGTTCGGCTGGGTCGAGTTCTTCAGGTCGATCGCGCGATCCATGGCCGCCATGATGCGGCTGGTCGGCGCTCCGGCCCCCGACGCCGGGAAGACCTTCAGGGCAAAGAACTGCACCGCGGGGGCCTGGCCGACCATCGGGATCCCATCGACACCCGGAGCCGCCGTGAACGAGCAGGGGGAAGAAGCCGCCGGTGTGCAGTAGTTGCGGACCGCCTTGGCGAACGTGCCGGAGCTGGCGAACCCGAACGTGCGATTCGCGCCGATCATGCAGGCGACCCAGGTGCCGTGAGGGGCGTTTGTGGGGGCCGTGGCGTCCAGCTCGCCCGGGACGAAGCTCTCGCCGCCGAGGACGCGTGTCCCCGTCGCGCAGGCGCCCGTGCAGAGGGCAGTCGCCGTGCGAGAGGTGCCCGTGTCGATGACTCCGACCACGACTCCTTGACCGAGAATTCCCGCCGACTGGAGCGGCCGGGCGTCGGTCAGATCGCTGTTGTAGGGAAAGAAGTTCGCGGGCGCGGCATCGGAGCCCAGGTCCGACTGAAGGTCTCCCGTGACATCGACGATCAGCCTGGGCTTCGGGGCTGGCACCGTCTCATCGCGCACGGTGTAAAGGACCCCGGCGGTCGAGTTCAACGCGTCGACCCGGTTGTCCGGAATGGTCACCGCCAGACCGTTTGCGTTCTTGAACTCGTACGTCACGGTCCCGCCGAGGGCGGCAATCTTCTCCTTGACCGCGCCGTACGGTTTCATCGTCCGCACGATGACCGTCTGGTCCGCTGCGAGCCCGGCCGCGGTCAAGAGAGCCGCGACACCGAGCAGAAAGGTGGATCGAAGCATTCCTGTCCTCATTCAAAGACCTCCTTTGGGGGAACCCCCGGTTGAAAGAATGAAAATGAGACGCATTGATTGCGACGATATATCACGAGCCGGCGGCGCACGTCGGGCCCCGAGTCATTACCCAGGAGACGCCCGCCGCGCGGCCCGGACGAGAAACGCGCAGACGGTGAGGAGCACGAGGAAGTTCAGCGCTTCGCCGGGGACTCCCGCGACGAGAGGCGGACGGCCCTTCGGGGCGACGCCCAGCGCCACGAGGGCAGCGACGAGGACGCCCGCGAGCCCCTCGCCAGCGACGAGGCCGGACGCGGCGAGGACGCCCCCGTCGCCGCCTTCCGGCGGCAGGCCCTTGCGCGACCTCTCGACGAGGCCGCGCGCGCAGCCGCCCACGAAGATGGGCGCCATGGACGCGAGCGGCAGGTACACGCCGATCGCGAACGCGAGGCCCGAGATGCCGCAGAGGATGACGGCGAACGAAAGCCCCGCGCCCGTCAGGACGAGTCCCCACGGCAGTTCGCCTGAAAGAACGCCTTCGATGATCGTCTTCATCAGGGTCGCCTGTGGCGCAGGGATCTCCTTCGTCCCGAACGTGTAGGCGCTGCCGAGAAGCAACACCGTCGCGGCGACTCCCCAGCACGCGAAGGCGGCGCCGATGAGCTGCCCGAGCTGCTGCCGCGCCGGCGTCGCGCCCACGAGCCAGCCCGTCTTGAGGTCCTGCGAGATGTCGCCCGCCTTCGACGCGGCGATCGCGACGATCGTCCCCACGGTGAGGACGGCGGCTCGCGCGTTTCCGTCCGTCCAGCCCGCGGCCGCGAAAAGCGACGCGACGCCGAGGAGCGTGACGAGCGTGATGCCCGACGTGGGCTGCGAGGACACGCCCACGATCCCGACGATGCGCGCCGCCACCGCGACGAACAGGACGCCGAAGACGCCCACGCCCGCCGCGCACACGGCGCGCGGGATCGGGCCCATGTGGCCCGCGAAGATCCCGGGCACGAGCGCGGAGGTCAGGACGACAATCGCGATCCCGCCGAAGACGAAGCCGCCGGGCAGGTCGCGGTCCGTGCGCGCCACGGCGCCGACCTGCGAACGAGCCGTTCCGCCCCGGAAGGCGCGCACTCCTCTCACGACGGCGACGAACGCGCCCGCCATCGTCGGAAGGTTCTTCAGGACCGTGAGGATCCCCGCCGTCGCGACGGCGCCCGCGCCGATGTATCGCACGTAGCGCGACCAGATCTCCCCCGCCGACATCGCGGAGACGAGCATGACGGCCTCGGGCGCGAGAGGCGCCGTGAGGCTCTGCCCGATGAAGGCGATCAGCGGGATGAGGACGAGGGACGAGACGATCGAGCCCGCCACGAGGACGCCCGACCCGCGGAACCCGATGATGTAGCCCACCGCGAGGAGCGCGGGCGCGAGCTCGACGGCGACCTCCGCCTTCGGCAGGAAGGGAATCCGCGCGCCCACCTCGCCGGGCATGACGAAAAGCAGGGCGATGGCGACCTTCACGAGCGCGCCCACGGCCATGCCGCGGAAGATCCACTCGCTTCCGCTCGAATCCAAAGCCGTCGCGCGCAGCACTTCCGCGCAGGCGGTGCCCTCGGGATACGGCAGCTCCGCGTGCGCGTCGACGATGAGGAGGCGGCGCAACGGGATCATGGCGGAGAGGCCGAGGAGAGCGCCGAGGAAGCAGAGCGCGACGACCTGCAGGTACGGCGGCGCGGCGCCCCAGAGGAACAGCGCGGGAATCGTGAAGATCGTCCCGGTCGCGAGCGCCGTCGAGGCCGAGCCGATCGTCTGCGAGAGATTCGCCTCCAGGATCGTGCCCTTCCTGCCGAGCACCCGGAAGACCGCGACCGTGAGGACCGCCGCGGGAATCGAGGCCGACACGGTGAGCCCCACCCGCAGGCCGAGATACGCGTTCGCGGCGCCGAAGACGAGGCCGAGGACGACGCCCGTGATGACGGCCTTCGCCGTGAACTCGGAAAGAGAAGGCGAGCTCAGGCCCAGCCCATCCGCTCGCGCAGCGACGTGATGTGGGCGACGTGGTGGCGCCCGTGCCAGGCGTACAGGGCGAGGTTTTTCTCCAGCGGAACGACGCCGAGCTCGGGATGCCGGAACGTACGGGCCCACTCGGCCTCGCCGAGCGAGCGCAGGAACGCGACCCACCTCTCGTGGACGGACTCGAGGAGCGCGAGCGACGTCGCGACGGGGACGGCCTTCACGTCGGCGAGCTTCGCCCACGCCGCCTCGTCGTACGGCTTGATCGTCGGGGTGTCCTCGGTGACCGCGAGCTTGAAGCGCACGTAAGCGTTCACATGGCTGTCGGGCACGTGGTGCACGACCTGCCGCACTGTCCAGCCACCCGGGCGGTACGGCGTGTCGAGCTGGGGCTCCGTGAGACCCGCCACGGCCTTCCGGAGCGCGGCCGGCGCCGCGGCGATCTCGTCGATCCGGTGCCCGCGGGCCGCATCGGAGCCAGGGCCTTCCCAGACGAATTTTCCGATCGGATACGCGAGGTCGTTCATCGCTTTCTCCCTTCCGAAAAGAGCCTCTTCAGGAGCTGGATCTGGCCCGCATGGTAGAGGTCGTGCGCGGCCACACCCGAAATCATGGCCTCCGCCGTCCAGCGTCCGATGCGCGCTCGGAACGCTCCCTCGGGCAAGTCCTCCACGACCTCTCGAAGCGCGCGGTGCTCGCGCTCGAGAAGGAACTTCGCGGCGGCGGTCTCCCTCGCGGAAGCCCCGGGCGGCGCGAGAAAGAAGTTCGAGCCTGCGAGCGCGAACGATCCGCGCTTCTCGCCCGTGAGCCGCCGCCTCACGACGTACTTCCAGTAAGCGGCGTGGAGGACGAGGTCGTAGACGGAGTGGCGTTCCGGGTCGGGCCGGAAGAACGCGACCGCCGGGGTGAGGCCGCGAAGCGAGCCCTTGAGGTTCGGCCCGTGCCACGAACGGTCGTCGTAGGCCCGGGCCAGGGTCGCGAGGAGATGCGCGCGGAGGTCCATGGCGAAGGTCTATCTCCCGGCGGGCCGCCGCGCAACCTCCCGGCCGACCACGTCAAACCGCCAGCGGAAACGCTTCGAGGACTTCGTGCCGGGGCGGTCCCGAGCCGAGCGTCGACCGGATGAGAAGGAGAGCTTCGACCCGAACCCGGCCGAGCCGCCCCGACGCGAGGGCGTCTCTGCGCACGGCCGCGGCGGCGGCGGCCGAGCCGCGCGGATTGCGCGAGCGCGCAAGCGTCAGGTGCGGCGAGAAGGGCCGCGCCTCACCCGGAAATCCGCGGCCGGCGAGCTCGCGCGAGAGCGCGGTCGCGAGATGGACGAGCGCCCCGCGTCCCCCGCCGCAACCTGCCCAGACGACCTTCGCCGGGCCCCTCCCGGGGAAGCAGCCGAGACCTTCCAGCTCGAGGTCGAAGAGCGGCGATTCCGCCGCGGCCGCGCCCGCCGCGCCGCGGGCGTCCTCGACGCGGCCTTCGGGAAGCTCCTCGAAGAAACGAAGGGTCAGATGTCGCTGCGGTGGGGGCACCCACCGAAGGTCGCCTTCGGGAAGCCGAGCTCGCAGGCCGCCGAGCGCTTTTTCGAGCGCCGGGTCGTGAATGGAGACGGCGAGAAAAGCGCGGATCCGGGCCCTTCCCTTCTACTCTTCCTCGCCCTCGTCGGCATCGGTGAAGAACCACGCGTCCGCGCAGGCCTTGCTGCAGAACACCGCGTTTCCCGAGCGAACCGCGCAGTTTCGGCAGAAGTCCTTGGAACAGTACGAGCACTCCTGAATGAGCACGCGCGCGAACGTCTCCTGGCACCTCTCGCAGAGAAGGTCGGGCGAGGCGTCTTCGTCTTCCCGGCGCCGCGGCATGACGGAATCATAGGCGCCTCGCGGGAAGCTGGCCGCGGCGGGCTCGTGGCTCGGGTCAGATTCTCTTGAGGCCGCTACGACTGGCCCTTCGCGCGCTTGTCGGCGGGCGAATAACTGATGCCCACGGCCGGCGGCTCTCTCTGGAGGGCCTCGTGAAACCAGAGCTCGATCTTGGTCGACGGGAGCATCCACGTGCGCTCGAACCATCCGTCCTTGTCGTTCTTCAAGGCGGGTTCGCCGTGCTCGCGTTTGAGCTGTTTCTCAAGCTCCGTGAACGCGCCCTCCGTAACTCCGGCGCGGCTGTAGATCTCGACGAAGACGATCTGTTTGTTTGTACCTTTCCCCACGAAATTGACTTCGAACTTCGTGTTGACCAAATCAATGGTCGGGATCACGAGTGCTGACTCGTCGGAGAACTGCATCGCTTTGCGTTCAGCTTCATCTTTGGGCTGGTACGGCTTCGCCTCCGGATAGAGCTTCTGGATCTGCTCGAGAGTCATCCCCCATTTGACTTTTCCCCAGCCGTGGACGTCCGCTGGCTGCTGTGCGAGAGCGATACCGGACAGCAGGATCACGGCCAATCCGAGCCCGCGCGTGGCCATGACGGTCGAGAGGATCTTCTTCAAGCGCGAGCCCCCTTTGGATATTACGGCGGAGGCCGCTTGCCAGACGCGAAACCCTATCGCACGCTTAGGGATCGACCAGGCGCCCGCCCTCGAACCGGTAAACCGTCGCGTCCTCCGCCTCCGGGAACACTCCCCACGGTCGGCCCTTCTTCAGGAAACCGTCCACCTCGGCAGGGACAGGGTGGTGCGGGGTCCGGACCAGCCATCCCGACTGCGTGCTCGAGAGGAGCTGGCGCAGAACCGGCAGGCTGTCCGCAATAACCTCACAGCCGATGGGCGGATCCAGTCTGAGGGTTTGGAAGCGCAGCGCGAAGTAGGTCCATCCATCGACCGGGTAGAGCGCTCCACCCTTCCCACGGCGAAAATTGTAGTCGATGTAACCGGCGGGTCGTCTCCAGTCGGGTCGTCCCTCGGTCGCGTTTTCGCGGATGGACGGAAGCTCGGCAAGGAGGACGAGAGATACCACGGCAGCCGCGCTCCCGGCTGCAAGACGTGTCGGGACGAGGGAAGCGATGCCGCCGACGGCGTGGCCCACGGCGCGCGACAGCGGCAACAGGACGAAGATGACGTAACGAAGGCTCCACCAGTGGTTCTGCCAGGAGAGCAGCGCGAGAACGCCGACGCCGAAGCCGAACAGCTCGAGTCCGATCCGCGCGCGCTCCTCCGCGGAGGCAAACCGGATGCCCGCAATCGCAAGGCCCCATACGAGAGCCGCCGCGAGCCCTCTCCCTACCGGGTCCTCTCGGAAGCTCGCCGCGAGGGCCACGACCAGATTCTTGGCGACGGCGCTCGTGATCGCCGGAGCCGGGATCTCGTCGACGCGGCCGAATCGCTCGCGGATCGCCCAGAGCCAAGGCAGAAAGGCGATCACCGTAAGCGTCGGGACGAGAATCGCCGCTCTCAGACGAACCGGATCCTTCGCTCTTCCACGCCACGCGGGAATCAACTCGCCCAGCCAGATCGCCGCGAGAGCCACGAGCGCGATGTGCAGCGTGTACGCAGCCCCAACGGCCGCCAGAAGGTAGATGAGGAGCCAGCGGCGCCTCCGGCCGTCGCTCTCGCGGACGAACTCCGCGCGGGCTGCGTCCGCGCTCGCCACCAGGAAGAGGCCGAGCGCGTAAGGACGGACCTCCTGGCCGTAGTGAATCGCCAGGGGGAGGAAAGCGAAGGTCGCGGCCGCGCCGATTGACGCTGGCCAGGCGCCGCGACCGCCCATCCGCGCGAAAAGGGCTGCCATCGTTCCTATCGACCACAGGAGCGACGGCAACCGGTACATCGCATCCGATTCCGATACCCGGTGGACGAGATACGTGACGAGATAGTCGAGTGGGGGGTTGTTCCCATCCCAGACGACGGTTCTGAGCAGGCCGCGCAGCCCTCGGCGTGCGTAGTCGACCTGCATCGTCTCGTCCATCCAGAGGCTCCAGTTGGACCACCCCCAGACACGGAACGCCACGCCGAGGCCGATCACGACAGCTAGCGTGATCCAAGCCGTTCGCCTGTCGAGCGTCGGGGCGCTGCCGATCCCCCGGGCGCCTGCGTTCTTCATCGGTCAGACCTCAAGTAACGAATGAGCATAGCGACTGACGCCGGAAACCGATGGGCGCCCAAACCCCTTGGGGAAGAATGGTGGCGGCGGGCGGAATCGAACCGCCGACAAAGGGCTTATGAGACCCCTGCTCTGGCCAATCTGAGCTACGCCGCCCCGAAAAGGCGCGCCCGGGGGCGCTGGGAGACGGCAGATGATAGCGCAGCGGACGCGTGCGTCAGACGAGCCTCACGCAGAACGAATCGCGCTAACGTTCGTCCGGTGAGCGCCCATGGTTTGCCCGAACGATTCTCCCGCCACGTCGAGGAGGCGGGCCTGTTCGCGGAAGCGCGCACGCTTCTCGTGGCGCATTCGGGCGGGAGCGACTCGACGGCGCTTCTTCTCCTCGCCGAGGCATGGGCCCGGCCGCGCAGCGTCGCGATCGTCTCCGCGCACGTCGCGCACGGCCTGAGGGGCGA
This sequence comes from Thermoanaerobaculia bacterium, assembly GCA_041482235.1. Taxonomy (GTDB): domain Bacteria; phylum Acidobacteriota; class Thermoanaerobaculia; order UBA5066; family UBA5066; genus Fen-183. The sequence goes on from JBGPDK010000084.1 coordinate 10,001, forward strand.
GGCGGGCGACGAGGACGCGCTCTTCTGCGCGCGCCTCGCCGCGGCGCTCTCGGTGCCCTTCGCGCTCCGTCCCGTGGACGTGCCGTCCTCTCGGAAAAAGGGCGAGAGCCTCGAAGCCGCCGCCCGCCGCCTGAGGTACGCGGCGCTTCTCGCGCTCGCGCGCGAGCTCGGCGGGGCGCTTGTCCTGACCGGCCACACCCGCGACGATCAGGCCGAGACCGTCCTTCTCCACCTCGAACGAAGGCTGGGCCGTGCCCGGGGAGGCATCCGCCCCCGCCGGGCGGACGGCGTCATCCGGCCGCTGCTCCCCTTTTCGCGCGCCGAACTCCGCGAATTCCTCGCCGAGCGCGGCGTTACATTCCGCGAAGACGAGACGAACGAGAACGAGAAGCTCGCGCGGAACCGGATCCGGCACAGCGTGCTGCCGGAGATGGAGCGGAAGTTTCCCGGAACGTCCCAACGGCTCGCTCGCGCCGGAGAGGCTTACTCCGCGAGGCTGGACGAGCTCGACCGGCGGCTCGACAAGGCGATGGCCGAAAGGAAGATTTCTTCGAATGGTATTTGGCCCCGTTCCTTCTTCGCGCGTCTCTCGCCCGAAGAAGCCGGCCGCCTGCTCGTGAGGGCCGCCGGCACCACCGGCCGCGTTCCCGGGAAGGCGCAGGTGGCGAAGGTCCTGGCCCGCATCCTGAGGGGCGACGCCACCTTCGGCGAGGAATTCGCGGGCGGCCGAATCGAGGTCGACCCCCGCCGCGTGCGGTTCGTTCCGGCCCCGCGAAAATCGCGAACTCGGTCTACGATCGATACACCATGACGCCAAGTCGCATCCTCTCGCTCGTCGCGGCGCTGCCCGCCCTCTTCCTTTTCAAAGAAGTCTTTCTTTCTTCTTCTCTTTCTTCAGCAGAAATTTCCTCTTCCGGCGCCTTCGAGGCCCGCTTCACCGACCGCACGATGCGCGCGGACCTCTTCCACACGGGCGGACCGAAGGGCGAGACGGTGGCATTCGACCGCGCCGTGGACGACGGGCCGTGGGCAGGCAGCCGGACGCGCCTTCTCGACGAGACGAACCTCGGCAGCAACCTCTTCGAGGTGCGGGACGCGAAGACGAACCGCGTCGTCTTTTCGCGCGGCTATTCGTCGATCTTCAGCGAGTGGGAGCAGACGGAAGAGGCCAGGCGCGCCGCGCGGACGTTCCCCGAATCGCTGCGCTTCCCCTGGCCGCGGGAGAAGGTCCGGATCGTCCTCGAACGCCGCGACAAGGAAAACGCCTTCCACGAGGTCTTCTCGAGGGTGCTCGATCCAGTGGGGCCCGAGTCCAACCCGGCGCCGCGAGCACCCATGGGGAGTGTCTGGACCGTCTTCGAGAACGGGCCCGCCGCGGCGAAACTGGACCTTCTCATCCTCGGCGAGGGTTACACCGAGAAGGACCTGCCGAAGTTCCACGCCGACGTCAAGCGCCTCGTGGAGATCCTCTTCACGTACGAGCCGTTCAAGAGCAGAAGGGCCGACTTCAACGTGCGCGCCCTCGACCTGCCCGCGAAAGAAAGCGGCGTCCTCCGCCCCGACTCGAGGATCTTCCGGCGGACGCCTCTGTCCGTTCAATACGGCATCTTCGGCTCGGAGCGCTACATGCTCACGTACGACGACCGCGCGCTCCGCGAGGCCGCGTCGGCAGCGCCGTACGACTTCCTCGAGATCCTCGTGAACGACGCGCGCTACGGCGGCGGGGGGATCTACAACTTCCAGGCCGCCGTGTCGGTGGATACGGCGTTCTCGGAGTACGTCTTCGTGCACGAGTTCGGCCACCACTTCGCGGGCCTCGCGGATGAGTACTACACGTCGGATGTCGCCTACGAGACCGGCGGCGAGAAGCCGGAGCCCTGGGAGCCGAACGTGACCGCCCTGAAGGACCCGAAGAGTCCGAAGTGGGGGGATCTCGTCGACAACGCGACGCCGCTGCCGACCCCGTGGGAGAAGGACACCTTCGAGAAGGAGAACCGCGGCATCCAGGCCGAGCGCAAGAAGCTCATCGCTGCGGGCGCCGCTCCCGCTTCGCTCGACGACCTCTTCCGAAGGCAGATGGGCGCGGAGACGAAGCTCCTGTCCTCGATGACGTGGTCCGGCAAGGTCGGCGCCTTCGAGGGCGCCGCGTACGAGGCGAAAGGCCTCTACCGGCCGGCGGCTGACTGCATCATGTTCACGCGCGACCGCGTGGGCTTCTGTCCCGTCTGCCGCCGGGCCATCGAGCGCGTGATCGACGAGTACGCGCGTCCCTGAGCCGCCGGTTCGGCCGGAGTGCCCCCTGCTAGACTTCCCTGCCTGTGGCACTGGTCTACGACGAGCTGTTTGGCCCAGACGAGATCGCCCGGCGCGTGGCCGAGGTCGGCCGGAGGATCGGCCACGATTACCCGGACGGAAACATCGTCCTCATCGCGGTCCTGAAGGGTGCCGGGTTCTTCGTCGCCGACCTCGCCCGCGCCATGTCCCGGCCCGTGCGCTGCGAGTACATCGACGTTCTCCGCGAGGGCGAGAGCGAGAAGGTCGTGAGCTACCACTTCCTCGCGCCATTCAACGTCGCGGATGCCCATCTCATCGTGCTCAAGGACGTCGTGAGGAGCGGGGTGGTGGAGAGCTGGCTCCAGAACCAGATGCGGGAAGAAAAGCCGCGGTCCATCCGTTTTGCCTGCGTGGTGGATCACCCTCAGGAAAGAAAGAGCCCGCTGCGCGTGGATTACGTCCTCTTTCCCGCCCAGGAGAGCATCCTCGTCGGGTATGGGATGGAGCTTCAGGGCGAGGGCGGGAACTTCCCGTTCATCGCGCAGGTCCGAACCGAAGGGGAGGCGCCGTTCGAGGCCGCCACGAAGCCGCGGCGCCCGCCCGCGGTGAATCGCGTTCCGAGAAAAGGCGCATGAGAGTCGGGAGAACAAGGTGAACACAACCGTCAAGAACATCCTCCTTTGGATGGTCATCCTCGTGGTGATCCTCCTGCTCTTCCGGGTCGTGGACGTGGGCCGCACCCAAACCTCCACCGTCGGTTTCTCCGAGTTCCTCGAGATGGTGAAGAAGGGGGACCTCGACCGCGTCACGATCCGCGGCCAGGAAATCCGGGGCTTCAAGAAGGGCTCGCCCGAGGGCCGCGAGCCGGGCGTGCGCACGTACGCGCCCGCCTACAACGAGCTGACTTCCGACCTCATGAAGGCGAACGTGAAGATCACGGCCGAGGAGCCGGGCCAGGGCTCGTTCGTGGTCATCCTCCTGCAGTGGGCGCCCATCCTGTTCCTCATCGGCCTCTGGATTTTCATCATGCGGCAGATGCAGACAGGCGGAAACCGCGCGATGCAGTTCGGCAAGTCGCGCGCGAAGCTCCTGACGCCCAATCAGAAGAAGGCCACGTTCAAGGACGTCGCGGGCTGCGAAGAGGCCAAGGAAGAGCTCTCCGAGATCATCGACTTCCTCAAGGAGCCGGCGAAGTTCCAGAAGCTGGGCGGCAAGATCCCGAAGGGCGTCATCATGATGGGCCCTCCGGGCACGGGCAAGACGCTCCTCGCGCGGGCGGTCGCCGGCGAGGCGAACGTGCCGTTCTTCTCGATCTCCGGCTCCGACTTCGTCGAGATGTTCGTGGGCGTCGGCGCCTCGCGCGTGCGCGATCTCTTCGAGCAGGGGAAGAAGAACGCCCCGTGCATCATCTTCATCGACGAGATCGACGCCGTCGGACGCCACCGCGGCGCGGGCTTGGGCGGCGGACATGACGAACGCGAACAGACGCTGAACCAACTCCTCGTCGAGATGGACGGCTTCGATCCGCGGAAAGGCGTGATCATCCTC
>JBGPDK010000085.1:0-13767 GCA_041482235.1 Thermoanaerobaculia bacterium
AGTGGATCCAGCTCGAAAAAGGCTCCTCGACCCTCTCGATGCGCGCCGTTGACCTATTATCTCCAATCGGCAAGGGCCAGCGCGGCCTCATCGTGGCGCCGCCGCGTACCGGCAAGACGATGCTCCTGCAGGCGCTCGCGAACTCCGTCACGACGAACCACCCGGAGATCACGCTCATCGTCCTGCTCATCGACGAGCGGCCCGAGGAAGTCACGGACATGCAGCGCTCCGTGAAGGGCGAGGTCATCAGCTCGACGTTCGACGAGCCCGCGACGCGGCACGTCCAAGTGGCCGAGATGGTCATCGAGAAGGCCAAGCGCCTCGTCGAGCACAAGCGCGACGTCGTCATCCTGCTCGACTCGATCACGCGCCTCGCGCGCGCCTACAACACCACGTGCCCGCCCTCGGGCAAGGTGCTGTCGGGCGGCGTGGACGCGAACGCGCTCCAGAAGCCGAAGCGCTTCTTCGGCGCGGCGCGCAACATCGAGGAGGGCGGCTCGCTCACGATCATCGCGACGGCCCTCATCGACACGGGCTCGCGCATGGACGACGTGATCTTCGAGGAGTTCAAGGGGACCGGCAACATGGAAGTCCACCTCGACCGCAAGCTCGTCGACCGCCGCGTCTTCCCGGCCATCGATCTCAACCGCTCGGGCACGCGCAAGGAGGAGCTGCTCCTCGAGAAGCAGGAGCTCAACCGCGTGTGGATCCTCCGCAAGGTGCTCAATCCTCTTTCCACGGTCGAGGCGATGGAGCTCCTCATCGAGCGCCTCGACAAGACGAAGAACAACGCGGAGTTCCTGGGCTCGATGTCGGCGGGGTGAGGACGTGCTTTCGATCCAGCTGAGGCCCGGAGCGGCGCAGGTGGATAGGATCCACTGCGCTACGTCGCCCCTTGTTTATCTTGATCAGTGGGGATGGAGATGGCTGGCTCGCGACCTCGTGGCGCGTGCGGAGTTTTAGCGATTACTCAAGGAATACGGGGGCACCCTCGCATTTTCGGAGATCAATCTCGCCGAATTCGGCGGACTCTCCGACCGCGGGTTGCTGCAGAGTTGCGAGGACTTGCTCGAACTGGCTCGACCTAACGTAGCCTTTACGGACTTCGATCCGGGAGCGGTCACGCGACGCGAGGACGAGATGCAGCTCGGCTCGACCCGCGTCGTCCAGCCATTTCTGAGCGACCGACTCCTGGCACAGCTCGATCGCTTCGACGATACACGGCTTGATCCGCTTTGCTTTCGCGGCTTCATAACTCGCGTCTTGGCGAAGTCTGGCCCGGGGGGTCTTAGACCCGCTGCCGAAATCCTAGTGAAGTCTCTGGCGAGCGGTGTGACGAAGGGAAAGGCGATAAGAGACACTACGACTGGAGGAAAGAAGGAAATCCAGACGGGGGTGAAGGGCGAGCTCTTCCGCTGGCCCACGCGGCATGTCTACACAGCAGCGTGCTACAGCGTCGTCAAGAGCAATCTTGACCTGACCAGCGTGAATCACGGGATGGACTTCTTTCACATGATCGTCCCGATCTCGTGTTGCGACGTTGTTCTCTTGGATTCCGCATGGGCGGAGACGGCGAGGCAGATTCAACGCGACCTCAAGAAAAAGGGCCTGCTCAGCCACGAGGCAACGGTGGTTTCTGGGAAGACCCGAGATCAGATATGGAAAGCGCTAGGGACTCAGGCGTCGCCACAGACCTCGTAGGTCAGGATTGCTGGTAGAGCCATTTGTGGTACCATGATTAGTACCATGAAGACCGCTGAGGACATCCGTTCCGTGACGGACATGAAGATGCACGCCGCCCGGATTCTGCGAATGGTCGGCGAGACGCGGCGGCCCGTCGTCATCACGCAGAGCGGCGAGCCGAAGGGCGTCTTGATGGACTTCGAGTCCTTCCAGGAAATGCGGCAGGCGACCTTGCTGCTGAAGCTGATCGCTCAGGGTGAGGCGGACGCGCGCGGGGGGCGCGTCGTCCCGCAAGCGGAGGTCTTCTCGCGCCTTCGCCGGCGACTTCGCCGGGAATGAAGAACCATCTCCCGGTCGAATGGGCGACGATTGCCGAGCGGGATCTCGCCGGAATCGTCGAGTACATCGCGCGGGACGACCCTGGAGCGGCGGAGGGGATCCTGGACACGTTGGAGGCGAAGGCCTCGTCGTTGGAAACGCTCGCGACGCGCGGTCGGGTCGTTCCGGAGCTTCAACGAATCCAGATCCGGGAGTACCGCGAGCTTCTGGTGAAGCCTTATCGCCTCATCTATCGCGTCGAGAAGCTGCGCGTTGTCGTCCTGGGGGTCTTCGACGGCCGGAGGGATCTGGAAGACATTCTCCTCGACCGGTTGCTCCGGGAAACCTGAAAGCGGGGCGGTCCCTCAGACGTGCAGCTCGACCACGTCCTTGTCCGCGAGGACGTGATGGCGGTCCACTTGCTGGCCGTCGAACTTCGCGTGGCCCCAGAGGCGCGCGAACTTGAGCCGCTCGGCGATCTCCTTGTGGACGTGGATGGCGACGTCGTGGATCGTCGCGCCCTCGGGCAGGATGAACGGCCTCTCGAAGTCGGGCTTTTTTCCCGGCTCCTTGCCGTAGACGCGGATCCGCTTCAGCTCGCGGAAAAGGACCTCCCGCAGCGCCTCGAGCCCCGATCCGGTGACGGCGGAGACGGGGAAGAACGGGAGGTCCGTCCCGACCGCCTCGCGGGCGAGCGCGGCGAAGGTCCCATCGTCCTCTTCGGCCTTGTTGCCGAGGACGAGGACGGGCTTCGGGAGGAGGAAGGGCGGCGCGTCGGCCGGGAGCGGCCGCGTCCGCGGCCAGACCCGGGCGCGGGCGAGAAGGTCGTGGAGGAGTCGCGCCGAGGCCTCGGCGTCGTCCGCCGTCACGTCGAGGACGAGAAGGACGCCGTCCGCGTCGTGCGCGAGGTTCGGGAGGTAGGCCTCGGTGTGACCCTCCGCGACCGCGGGCGTGTCGACGAGCTGCACCTGCACGTCCTCGAACTCCATCATCCCGGGCAGCGGCGCGCGCGTCGTGAAGGGGTACTCGCCGACCTCCGGATGCGCGTGCGTGAGGGCCGCGAGGAGCGACGACTTGCCCGCGTTCGGAGACCCGAGGAGGACCCACTGGCCGGCTCCCTCGCGCCTGACGTGGCCGACCTCGACCCGGTGCCCGGGTCCGCCGCGCGCCGGCCGGGCGGCCTCGTCCTCGAGCTTCGAGAGCCGCTTGCGCAGGTCCGCCAGCATCTTCTCGGTCCCCTTGTGCTTCGGGAGGAGCGCGATCATCTCGCGCAGCGCCGCGAGCTTCTCCACGTGTTCCGTCGCCCTCTTGAATCGCTCCTCGGCGTCGTGGTACTGGGGCGTGAGGTTCGCGGTCACGTTCCAAGAATAGGATAAGAGCGACGCCGTGACGGCGCAGGGACCCGTTCGATTACGATCCGACAAGGTCCGCTGATGAACGTCGCGGAAAAACTCCGAGCCCCGCGGGTGCGGAAAGCCGCGATCGCCGCGGGCGCCTTGCTCGTGCTGTGGGCAGTCCTCGGCTTCTTCGTCCTCCCGGTCGTCCTGCGCCCCGTCGTCGAGAAGAAGCTTGCCGCGCGACTCCACCGCCCCGTGACGCTCCGCAAACTCTCGATCAACCCCTTTGCGCTCTCGGCGACGCTCACGGGTCTCGACGTCAGGGACCGGGACGGTGGGCCCTTCTTCTCCTTCGAGCGCCTCTACCTGAACGCGGAGGCGTCGTCGGTCCTCCGGGGCGGGCCCGTCCTTCGCGCGATCACGCTGACGAGGCCGTCCCTCACGCTCGTGAGGCAAGCGGAAGGCTCCTACAGTGTCCAGGACCTCATCGACGAGGCGCCGAAGCCGAAGACCGGGCCGGAAAGGCCCTTCCGATTCTCGTTCAACAACCTCCGCCTCGAAGGCGGGAGCGTGAGCCTCGACGACCGCCCGAGAAAAACGAAGCACGAGGTTCGAGACGTCCGGATCGGGATCCCGTTCCTCTCGAACATTCCCTCGAAGGTCGAGATCACGACCCAGCCGGTCTTCGAGGCGAAGGTGAATGGCGCGCCGTTCGCGCTTCAGGGGAAGACGAAGCCATTCAGCAAGACGCACGAAACGACGCTCGATCTCGACCTCTCGGACGTCGACCTGCCCTTCTACCTCGCCTACGTTCCAGTGGACACGCGTTCAAAGCTCACCTCGGCGCGGCTCGACGCCAAGCTCGCCTTCTCGTTCACGCAACCTCCGAAGGGGAGACCGGCGCTCGTCGTATCCGGGACCGTGGGACTCCGGAAGGTCGTCCTCAGTTTCGCGTCCCGCCCCGCCTTGAACGTCGTCCTGTCGGAGGCGACGGTCGCGCTCGACGGGCTCTCGACGGAACCGGGGAAGCCCGCTGCGCTCAAGATCTCTGCCAAGGGCGACGCCGGCGAGGTCCTCCACAACGCCGGCACCGTCTCGATGGAGCCCTTCGCGCTCGAAGGGACGCTCTCGGTGGGCGGCGTTCCTCTGAAACGCTACACGACCCTCCTCGACGAGTTCGTGCCGCTCGCGTTCGACGACGGCGTCCTCGCCCTCGAGACCCGGTACCGGTACGCGATGGGGAAGGACGCGAACACGACGCTGTCCGGGCTCTCGATCGAAGTGAAGACGCCACGCGTGAGAAAGAAGGGCGAAAAAGAGCCCTTCTTCAAGGCGGCGTCGCTGGCGATCGGGGACACGTCGCTCGACCTCGCGAAGCATGCGTTCGTCCTCGGAAGCCTCGAGAGCGCCGCGGGATTCGTCGCGGTCGTGCGCGAAAAGGACGGCAACGCGGATCTCCTGAAGCTCGTGCCCGGGCCTCCCGCCGGCGCGCCGCCACCGCCTCCGTCGGCACCATGGGACGTCGTGCTGAAGCGGGTCGCGCTGAGCGGGTACACCGTGAGGATGGACGACCGCAGCATGGACCGGCCAGCCCGGTACGCTCTCACGAAGACCGATCTCGTTCTCGAGAACTTCTCGGCGGCGGAGGGCTGGAAGGGGTCGCTGACGACGCGCTTCGGTCTCGACGGCAGAGGCGCGACCTCGGCGAAGGGCCGCGTCGGCTTCAAGCCGATGTTCGCGGACCTCCGGGTGGACGTGAAGGGCGTCGACCTCGTCCCGATCCAGGCCTACGTCCTCCAGGACCTGCGCCTCGACCTCGCGGGAGGCACCGTGAGCGCGGGCGGGACGCTCGCGATCCGCGAGGACGCGGCCGGCAAGGCGAGCGTCGTCTACGCGGGGAACGCCGTCGTCGCGAACATCCTCGCGACCGACCCGTCCACGCACCTCGACTTCCTCGGGTGGGAGGCGTTCTCGGCGACGGGCATGAAGGCGGGCTACAACCCGATCTTCCTCGAGGCGAAGCAGGTCGCGATCGCGGGCCTCGCCTTCAACCTCACGATCGAGTCCGACGGGATTCTGAACGTGCGGAAAGTCATGGGCCGGCCCGAGCCGGCCGACGAGGGCGAGGAGGCTGCCGCCCCTGGCCCCGCACCGGCCCCGACTCCCGTCCCGGCACCCGTCGCGGCTGCCCCGGGAGGCGTCGAAGGCGCGAAAAACCCGAGCGTCATGCCGGTGAGGATCGACGAGGTGACTCTCCAGGGTGGCCGGATCGGCCTCGCGGACCACTTCGTCAAGCCGAACTACGCGGCGACGCTCGGAGACCTCGGCGGGCGGATCACGGGCCTCTCCTCGGAGGCCGGGACCGTCGCGAAGCTCGACCTGCGCGGCAGCCTTGCGAGCCACTCGCCTCTCCAGGTGTCGGGCACGATCAACCCGCTCGCGGCAGCGCAGTTCGCGGACGTGAAGGCCACCTTCCGCGACATCGACCTCCCGTCCTTCACGCCCTATTCGGGCAAGTACGCCGGCTATGCGATCGGGAGGGGCACCCTCACGCTCGAGGTCGCCTACAAGCTCGAGAACCGCAAGCTGCACGCGTCGAACCGGTTCCTCGTGGACCAGTTCGATTTCGGCGACAAGGTCGAGAGCAAAGACGCGACGAAGCTCCCCGTCCGGCTCGCGGTCTCGCTTCTCAAGGACAAGGACGGCGTCATCGACCTCGACCTCCCGGTCGAGGGCTCGCTCGACGACCCGAAGTTCGGGATCGGCAAGGTCATCTGGAAGATCCTCGGGAACCTGATCGCGAAAGCCGCGACCGCGCCGTTCGCGCTCCTCGGGAAGCTCCTCGGCGGGAAGGGCGAGGAGTATTCGTCCGTGGACTTCGCGGACGGCCTCGCGACCCTCGACGAGGCCGCGAGAAGGAAGCTCGATGCGCTCGCGAAGGCCCTGAAGGACCGGCCCGCGCTGAAGCTGCACGCGACGGGGCGCTCCTCAGGCGACAAGGACCTCGAAGGGCTGCGGTCCCTCCGCGTCGAGCGAAAGATCAAGGCCGGGAAGCTGGCCGACCTCGCGAAGAAGGGCAGCGCGCCCTCGAGCGTCGACGACGTCGTCGTGTCGGCCGAAGAGCGCGTGGCGTACCTCAGGAAAGCGTACAAGAAGGAGAAGTTTCCAAAGCCAAAGACGGCGCTCGGCTTCGCGAAGGACCTTCCCGCCGACGAGATGGAGAAGCTCATGCTCGTGAGCGAGCCGGCCGGGGACGACGACCTCCGTCAGCTCGCCCTCGCGCGCTCCGAAACGGTGAAGGCCTACCTTGCCGGACCGGGCGGCGTCGATCCGGCGCGCGTCTCCGTCCTCGAGCCAGGCGCGCAGGCCGCCGCGCCAGGGGACAAGGCACGGCCCGGCCGCGTCGACTTCTCGCTGAAGTAACCGCCGGAGCACGCTCTCCGGTTTCTATACTGACCGCATGTGGGAGCGAGCGTTCCTGAGGGACCTTGCGGTCGTCCTCGCGGCGTCGTTCCCCGTCCTTTTCGTCTGCCGCCGGCTGAAGCTCCCGCAAGTCGTCGGTTTTCTCCTCACCGGGGTCGCGATCGGGCCGCACGCGCTCGGGTGGGTCCGCGACGCGAACCGCGTCGAGTCGATCGCGGAGTTCGGCGTCGCCCTCATCCTCCTCTTCGTCGGCCTCGAATTCCCGATCCGGCGCCTCAAGGCCCTCGGCCGGACGTCGCTCGTCGGCGGCACGCTCCAGATGGCCCTGACGGCCGCCGGAGGCTACGCGCTCGCGCGGCTCTGGGGGAGCGCGTCGAATCAGGCTGTCTTCTTCGGCCTCCTCGTCTCGGTCTCGTCCACGGCGGTGGTCCTCCCGATCCTCAAGCAGCGCGACGAGCTCGCGGCGCCGTACGGCCGCCGGTTCCTCGCGGTCGCCCTCTTCCAGGACCTCGCCGTGATCCCGATCCTCCTCTTCCTGCCCGCCCTCGTCTCCGGGAGCGGGCCGGGCGCCGCCGCGGTCGCGGGCCGCGTCGTCCTCGCGATCGCGGGCGTGGCGATTCTCGTCGCCGTCGCGCGGCACGCGGCCCCGCGCCTCCTCGACGGCGTCGCTCGCATGGGAAGCCGCGAGATCTTTACGGGCGCGGTCGTGGTCTTCGTCCTCGCGATGATTGCCGCGGGCGAGAAGGCGGGCGTCTCGGCCGCGATGGGCGCGTTCGCCGCTGGGATCGTCCTCGGCGAAAGCGACCACGTGCACGAGGTCGCCGCGACTCTGGCGCCGCTCCACGACCTGCTCTCGAGCCTTTTCTTCGTCTCGATCGGGATGCTCCTCGAGCCGGCTTTCCTCGTCAGACATCCCGCCGCGGTCGCCGGCGTCGTCGCCGCCCTCGTCGGCATCAAGTCGGCGGCCGCGTTCGCAGCCCTCCGTGCCGCGGGCACCGTTCCACGCACGGCCGCGCGCGCCGCCCTCGCCCTCGCGAACGTCGGGGAGTTCTCGTTCGTCCTCGCGACGACGGGAGTCTCGCTCGCCCTCCTGACGGGGGAGGCGCAGCAGATCGTCGTCGCGGCGACGGTCGGCACGCTCGTCCTCGCGCCGTTTCTCGTCGCGGCCGGGCCCGCGCTCGTCGTGCGGCTCCCCGAGGTCGTCGAGGATCCGGGCGAGAAGGCCGAGGCGCCGCTGGCCCGGCATATCGTCGTCGTGGGCGCCGGCCTGAACGGGACGAACGTCGCACGGGTCCTCCAGGAGACCGGTATCCCGTACGTCCTCGTCGACATCGACCCCGAGCGCATTGCGGCGGCGCGCCAGGAGGGGCTGGAAGCGCTGCGGGCGGACGCGACCGGGCTCGAAGGTCTGCGCACGGCGGGCGTCGCGCGCGCCCTCGGAGTCGTCGTGACGATCCCTTATCCCGATGCATGCCGACGGGTCGTCCGGCTGAGCCGCATGCAGGCTCCGACCGTCCGCATCCTCGTGAGGACGCGCTACGTCAAGGAGGTCGAGGCGCTTCGAGGGCTCGGCGCCGATGAGGTGATCCCCGAGGAGTTCGAGACCTCCATCGAGCTCGTCGCGCGCGTGCTCCGGCTCCTCCACGTGCCGGGGAACGTCGTCGCGACCCAGATCCGTATCCTCCGCGACGAGGCGTACCGCCGCCTGCGCGACCCGCAGTCGAAGGCGGCGGGCGGACGGAGGCTCGCGGCGCTCGTCGCGGCGGGAACGAGCGAGCTCTTCCTCGTCCTGCCCGACGCCGTGCCGGATGGCCGGCTGCTCTCGGAGCTCGATCTCGCGGCCGCGCACGTCGCGGTGCCGGCCGTCCTCCGCGACGGCGTCCCCCTCGCGCCACCGCCCGAGGACCTCCGCCTCGCCGCGGGGGACACGCTCGTCCTCGTCGGCGCGCACGAGGACCTCGCGCGCGTCCTCGCCCGCCTCGAGACACGCACGGCCGCGCCGGCCGCCGGTTGACCCTCGTCCGAACACCGATTGACCCCGCGCCCTCTTTGGTGCAAATTGCATTCAGCCTGGGGGTGGCCTGCGAGGGCCTGAGATCACACCCCGGAACCTGATCCGGCTTGAACCGGCGTAGGGAAAGGCGGCACGATGAAAGCTCCAGACTCTTCGATTTTCCGGATTCTTCTCATTGGTTTCCTGGCGGGAGCCGCGGGCACGGCGTCCGCGGGCGAACCGGCGACCGCGCAGGACCCGGTCCCTCCTTCGAAGCGGGCGGAGTCTCATCCTCCGACTCCTACGCCCTCTCCTTCTCCGACCCCACCTATTCCCCGCCGGACGGAGAACGTCGTCGTTCAGGCGCTCCGCGCCGACGACGTCGCGCCCGTCACGAAGACCGACCTCGACCGGCCCTCCCTCGCCGTGAGGAGCTGGGGGCAGGAGATGCCGGTGCTGCTCTCGGAATCACCTTCCGTGACGGCGTACTCCGAGACGGGCTCGGGGCAGGGCTACGCGTACCTGTCGCTGCGCGGAATCCACCAGACGCGCGTCAACATGACGTTCGACGGCGTGCCGCTGAACGAGCCGGAAGACTCGGCCGTCTACACGACCGATTTCGCGAACCTCGCGGGGAACGTCGGAAGCGTGCAGATCCAGCGCGGGGTCGGGACGTCCACCGTGGGCGCCGCCGCCTTCGCGGGCTCGGTGAACTTCGAGGGCCTCGACCCGTCCCTTTCGCCCGCGCTCGACCTCCAGCTCGGCGCCGGCTCGTTTGGCACGGCGCGCGCGAGCGCGAACTGGAACAGCGGGACGTTTGGCGGCGGCTGGCGCCTGTCGCTCCGCCCCACGTGGCAGACGACGGACGGCTTTCGCGAGAGCTCGGGCGTGAAGCAGGACAGCGTCTTTTTCTCGGCCGCGCGCGAGTTCGAGACGTCAACGCTGCGGTTCTCGGGCTTCGCCGGCGAGGAGCGCATCCAGCAGGCCTTTCTCGCCGTGGAGAAGGACGTCCTCGAGAAGGACCTCACGTTCAACCCGATGCAGCCCGAGGAGAAGGATCATTTCTACGAATACCTCGTGACGGGGCAGTGGACGAAGGCGCTCGGGGCCGACGCGAGCCTCTCGCTGCAGGGCTACGTCGTGGGGGCGGGGGGCTGGTACCGCCTCTTCTTGGACGAGGCGAACCGCACGGGACTTCAGGAGTACGGCCTGTCGTGGGGCTTCGGAGGCGGCCTTGCGACGTACACGCGCGATTTCGGGACGCTCCACCTGACCGCCGGCGCCCACGCGTACGGCTACCGCAGCACGCACACGCAGGACGAGGTCGACGGCCCGCGCAACTACCTCAACCACGGCTACAAGAACGAAGTCAGCGGCTTCGTGAAGCTGCTCGGCAACCTGGGCGCGTGGCATCCGTTTCTCGACGCGCAGGTGCGGTATGCACGCCTGTCGTATGCGGGCGACGTGGGCGAAGCCGGACGCGGCTGGACGTTCTTCAACCCGAAGGCGGGCCTCAGGGTCGATCTTTCCGGCCGCTCGAGCGCGTACGCGTCGATCGGCCGCACCGAGCGCGAGCCGGCGCGCTCGGACATCCTGGTCGGCGAGGACAACGCGTCCGCCCTGCCCGACTTCGGCGGCGTCAGGCCGGAGAGCGTCTGGGACGTGGAGCTGGGCGGCGAGTGGCGGACGAAGAACCTCCTCCTCAAGGCGAACCTCTACGACATGGAGTTCCACGACGAGATCGCGCTCACGGGCGAGCTCTCGCCGATCGGGGCCCCGCTCCGGCGGAACGTGGACCGGAGCTTCCGCCGCGGGCTCGAGCTGGACGCCGCGTGGCAAGCGCTGCCCGCCCTGCGCCTCACGGCCGCGATGAACCTCAACCGCAGCCGCATCAGCGAGTGGACGCAGTTCTACGACGTGTTCGACGCGGACGGAAACGTCACGGGCTCGACTTCCCGGACGTTCCACGACGTCAGGCCCTTCGGGACGGCCCCGTTCGTGGCGACCGCCGGTTTCGAGACCACGGCCCTCGCGGGCGTGGCGGCGGGCCTCACGGGGCGCTACGTCGCGGCTTCGTGGCTGGACAACACGGACACGGAAGGCCTCGAGGCGCCGCGGTTCTTCCAGCTCGACGCCTCCTTCCGGTTCGACCTCTCGCGTCTCGTCGCGGCGGGAAACCCGCGCCTCTCGGTGCGCGTCAACAACCTCCTCGACAACCGCCGCATCTTCCCGAGCGGGTACTCGTTCCTCTTCGTGACCCGGGATGCGGGACGCGACACGATCTCGGGGATTCCGTACTACTACGCGGCGGCGACGCGCAGCGTGTCCGTGACGCTCGACCTCGGCCTCTGGTGAGTCCTCTCGAGGTCCTGGGCGCCGCGTCGGGCGCCCTCGGCGTGTGGCTGACGGCGCGCGAGAACGTGTGGTGCTGGCCCGTGGGCCTCGTGAACGTCGCCGTCTACGCGCTCGTCTTCCGCGACGCGAAGCTGTACGCGGACATGGGCCTTCAGGGGATCTACTTCACGCTGTGCCTCTACGGCTGGTGGGCCTGGCTGCGCGGAGGCGCCGCGCACGGGCGGCTCGCCGTCTCGCGCGCGCCCCGGGCCGTCCTCGCGGCGTGCGTATTTCTCGGAGTCGCCTTCGCGGCCGCGCTGGGGTTCTTCCTCCACGCGAGGACCGACGCGGCGCTGCCCTTCTGGGACGCGGGAACGACGTCGTTCAGCCTCGCCGCGCAGTTTCTCCAGACGCGCAAGTGGATCGAGAACTGGCCGCTCTGGATCGCCGTGGACACCGTCTACGTGGGGATGTACATCGTCAAGCGCCTGTACCTCACCGCGGGCCTCTACGCGCTCTTCCTCGTCCTCGCGGGAATCGGACTCGTGGCCTGGCGCCGCAGCCTCGCCGGATCGGGCGCCGCCGCGTGAGCGTGCGGAGAATCGTCCTGACGGGCGGAGAGTGCACGGGGAAGACGGAGCTCGCGCGGGCGTTGGCCGAGCGTCACGAAACGCTGTGGGTCACTGAGGCCGCGCGCGAGGCCGCTCTCGCGAAGAACGGGCCCCTGGGACCCGAGGACGTGGAGCCGATCGCGCGCGCGCACGTGGCCGCCGCCGATGCGGCGCTCCGCGAGGCGGCCCGGCGCGAGAGGCCCGCCGTTTTTTTCGACCAGGATCTCCTGTCGACCGTCGTCTATGCGCGCCATTACTACGGCGATTGCCCGCGCTGGATCCCCAGGCTCGCAGTCGAGAGACTCGGGGATCTCTACCTTCTCTGCCACCCGGACCTTCCGTGGCTCCCCGATGCGGCGCGCGACCGCGGCGAGAGGCGCGACGAGATGCACGCGCTCTTCGGAGCGGCCCTCGCCGAGGCCGGAGCGCACGTCGTCGACGTCACCGGCAGGCGAAAAGAGCGTGAGGAGCGGGCGGAGGCCGCCGTGGCGAAGCTCCTCGCGCGGGGCGTCTGAAGCCCGGCTACTCCCCTTCCAGAAGCACGCGCGCCGAGGCGAGCTCGATCTTCTTCGATTCGTCCACCTCCGGGTACGCGAGAACGAGGCCTTCCATCGCGTCGATGATCGCGGCGCCCACGAGGAGGTGCGTGAACCACTTGTTGTCCGCCGGCACGACGTACCACGGCGCGTGCGGAGTCGCCGTGCCGCGGATCATCTCCTCGTAAGCGCGCATGTAGTCCTTCCAATGCTGGCGCTCCTTCGCGTCGGCCTCGGAGAACTTCCAGTTCTTCTCCGCGCGGTCGAGGCGCTCGAGGAAGCGGCGCTTCTGCTCCCTGCGCGAGACGTTGAGGAAGAACTTCAGGACGATCGTTCCGTTGCGGGCGAGGTGCCGCTCGAAAGCCGCGATGCTCTCGAAACGGTGCGTCCAGACGTCCCTCGTCACGAGGCGCGACGGGAGCTTCTGTTGCTCCAGAAACTCGGGGTGCACGCGGACGACGAGGACCTCCTCGTAATACGACCTGTTGAAGATGCCGATCCGCCCGCGCTCGGGCAGGCACTTCGTCGTGCGCCAGAGAAAGTCGTGGTCGAGATCCTCGGCCGAGGGCGTCTTGAACGAGTAGACCTGGCAGCCCTGCGGGTTCACGCCCGACATGACGTGCTTGATCGTGCCGTCCTTGCCCGCGGCGTCCATGGCCTGGAAAATCAGGAGGATCGCCCAGCGGTCCTGCGCGTACAGCTTGTCCTGCAGCGCCGCGAGGCGCTCGATGTCTCTCTGAAGGAGGGCGCGCGCCTTCTTCTTGCTTGGCTCGAGATGCGCGGTGTCGCCCGGCGAATGGTCCTTCAGCCGGAACTTCTTTCCATTCGCGATCCGGTAGGGACGGACGAACCGCTCGAGCTTCGACATCGGAACCCCGTGTCAAGCATGAATCAGCCGGTCGAGGCGGGCAAGCAGTCGCCGCGGAGAGGTCCTCTCAGCGCCGCCGCACGCCGAGAAGCGACAGCAGGAACGACCCGAACAGCGCCTGCGTCCCGAGGACGAGGAGCAGGACGCCCGGGATCATCCAGCGCATCGTCTGCGTGTAGGAGAGGCCGTGGAAGCCGGCTTCGGCCCAGAGGCACACGACACGTCCCACGAGAACGCAGCCCGCGAGAAGGGACGCCGTCCCGGCCGCGAGGCCCGTCTCGAGCGTGATCCAGCGGTCGAAGAGGCGCTCGAGGAGCGGGTCCTTCGGGAGGAGGCCTTCGGTCACGCCGAAGATCTTCGCGCACAGGCCCGCGAAGATCGCAGCCGCGCCCACGAGAACCATCGCCGCCCCGGCGAGCATCGTGTGGACGTCGAGCGTGGCCCGGCCGAGGGCGCGCGGGCCGGGCAGCAGCCACACGACGAGCAGGGCCCCCGTGACGGCGAGCGCGAGGCCGGGAACGAGGAAGAGCCAGCGCGGCGAATAGAGGAGGAGAAAGCGCAGGTGGCGCCAGCCGTCGCGCCATGTCCGGAGGTGCGGCGGCCGGGAGCGCCCGTCCGGCCGGAGCCGCACCGGAATCTCGGAGACCTTCAATCCGAAGAGCAC
>JBGPDK010000086.1:0-13569 GCA_041482235.1 Thermoanaerobaculia bacterium
AGCGAGCACTTCTCGTGGGAGCGCTGGAACGAGGCGCTCGAGGCCGCGGGCGTCCCGAAGAGCCGCCACCTGCGCGAGAAGGGCCTCGGGGAAACGCTCCCGTGGGACGTCGTCGACGCGTCCATCCGCAAGCCCTTCCTCGTCGTCGAATGGAAAAAAGCAATAAAGGAGATGCACACCGACGACTGCAAGTGGGGGCACTGCTATGCGTGCGGCGTGCCGGGCGACGGCGAAGACACGGTCCTCGCGAACCCTCTTCCCGGAGATTTTTCTTTTGTTTCGGATATTTCTCGGACTTCCGGCGTCAAGGGTCTTCGACCGCGAAGCGGCGCGCAAAGCGCGCCCTTGACACCGGACGTTCGAGCAACAGATTTCCGTCTATCGGCGGCTGCATCAGCCGCCGCCGCATATGAGAAAAACAATCTCTCTTCTTCTTTCTCTCTGCCTTCCGCCTATACCGAAAAAGCCAAGGGCGCGGCGTACCGGATGAAGGCGGCGCCCGACCTCGTGCCGCTCCGCGAGCGGCGTTCGCCCGCGAGCGGGATCGCCGCGCCGGTGCCTCTCTCGGCGCGCACGTACCGCTTCACGTTCGAGAAGCTGGGCGACGCGCGGTACCTTTCGCATCGCAACACGATGGACGTCCTCGAGCGCGCGCTCCGCGCCTCCGGCGCGCCCCTACGCTACACGGAGGGCTACAACCCGCACCTGAGGATGTCCATGGGGCCGGCGCTGCCGCTTGGCCACGAGTCGAAGCACGAGTTCTTCGACGTGGATGTCCTCGACGCGCTCTCGGACGCACACGTCTCGGCCGTGAACGCCCGCCTGCCGCAGGGGCTCCTGATCACGTCGAGCGTCGAGCTGGCGAAAGGCGCGAAGTCCCTCGGGCGCGCGGCGACGGAGGCCGTCTACTCGTTCACGCTTCCCAACGGCGAGACGCGCACCGAGCGCCTTGCGCTTTCGGGCGCGGAGGCCACGACGCCGAAGAAGTTTCTCGAGAAGGCATACGGCGTCCCGCCCGAGGGCCAGCACCGAATTCGCATCAGGCGGGAAGAGACGGTTCTCGCGTCGTAGACTCGTCGCGATGAGCTGGACCGTCCGCTGCCACGCGACCTTCGAAGCCGCGCACCATCTCGTGGAGTACGTCGGCGGACCCGAGCCCGTCCACGGGCACTCGTGGAGGATCGAGGTGGCGCTGGCGACGGAGAAGCTCGGGGCGTACGACCTTTCCGTGGATTTCGTGCCGACCGAAGCTTTCGTGAAGGATCTCGCGTCGCGCCTCCACAACCGGGACCTGAACGCCTTCCCGCCTTTCGACCGGAAGAACGCCAGCGCCGAGAATGTCGCGCTGTGGGTCGCGGACGAGATCCGAAATGCGGGCGTCCTCACGGGAGACGTGCGCCTCGAGGAGGTCACTGTCTGGGAAGGACCCCGCAACAGCGTGAGCTACCGTCCGTGACCGAGGCATTCCGGTAAGAGCAGCGGTCCCGATGCACGTGACGATGGAGGGAAGCGGGAGACGGGGTGCGTATGTCGTCCTTGCCGCAGGCGCCCTGTTTCTGATCCCGTTCTTCGTCAAGGTCGTCGCCTGGCCCGAGATGGTGACGCCGCCTTACTTCGTTTCGCGGGGCGCCGCCCTCTATGACGAGGTCGTCATCCCCTACACGCCGCTCCTGATCCTGCTGATCGCCGCACTGGGGAAGGCGTTCGGATTCTCCTCTCTTCTCTTCCGCTGCGTCATTGCGTTGTCACTCGCGACGACGGGTGGCCTCGTCGCGGCGGGCATCCTGAGACGCCGAAGCACGACAGGGCGCGCGGCGCTCGTTTTCTTCGTCGGGCTCCCGCTCACTGCCGCATGGACGTTCTACCTCGAGGGGCCGGCACTCTGGCCGGATCCATTCCTGGCGCCGCTGCTCCTCGCAGCGGGACTCGTTCTCGAAGAAGGCGATCGCATCGGCGACCCGTCGTCCATCCGAAACGGCGGACTCCTTCTGGGTCTGGCGATCCTCGTCAAGCAGACGTCGGCGTGGGTACTCGTCGCCGCGCTCGTCTGGGCATGTTTCGCGAGCCGCCGCCGATCGCCGAGGAACGGCCTGCGGCTCCTCTCGTGGGCGGCGGGACCGTACGCCGTCTTCGTCGCGCTCTGGGGCCTCGTCTACCGCACGACCGCACACGTCCGCTGGACGCTCCTTTTCCCTCTCGCCGGACACGCGGCCGAGATCGGCGCGCGGCCCGACGCCGCCGACCTGAAGGAGGTCGTCGCGCCGCTCCTCGTGCTTCCGGCCGGGTTCCTGATCGCGCTCGCGCTCCGCCGCCGCCCTTGGACGTCCCCACTCGGTTTCCTCGCGATCGGCGCCGCGGGGATGGTCTGGCCGCGGTGGGGTCTGCTCCACCTGGCGGGCGCGACGGGGCTCCTCGCCGTCCAGGCGGCACGGACACTCCGCGCGCTCGGGATCGGCTTGCGGAGGATGCGGCGAAGAGAAGCGACGCGGCTCGCTGCGCTGTCTTTCGCCGCTGGAGCGGGGCTCCTCGGCATCCACGTCGCCGTCGGCGGTATCGGAGCATGGGCGCTCGAGGAAGGGGACGTGGGCGGCGGCGTGCGCTTCTGGGACACCCCGGAGGTCGAGGCGGCGACGAGGCTCGTCCGGGATCGCGTCGGAACCGGCGGCACGTTTCTGAATCACTCCCTCGCCAGCGATACGGTCTATGTCCGGAGTGGAACGCGCCCCCCCGGTGATTTCTACGTCAACACGCGCTTCTGGTTCTTTCTGAACAAGGACGACCTCGACGCACGGCTCGTCCGGGCCCTCCGGAAAGAGCCTGACGCACTGGTTCTCTTCTCGGAGCCCACGGGCGTCGACCGGGACCAGACGATCCGCACGGAACTCTACCGGTTCCTGAAATCGGAAACCGACGAGGTCGAGCGCCTGCCGGACGGGCTTTCCTGGCGCCGCGTCCGCCGCGCTTCCCGCTAAGATCAACGCGCGTGCATCTCGTCGCCCTTCACGGCTACCCGCTCGACCACCGCATCTGGGATCCTCTCGCGACGCGTGCAGCGGCGGGCGCCCTCGGCCCGATCACGTCCGCCTTCGCTCCGGACTTCCGCGGCCGCGGGACCTCCCTACGTCCCGCCGCCCCCACGCACACGATGACGCTCCTCGCCGACGACATGGCCGAGGAGATCGCTCGCGCCCTGCCCGAGGGCGAGCCGTTCCTGCTCGCGGGCCTTTCGATGGGAGGCTACGTGGCGTTCGAGTTCGTGAAGAGGCACGGGGCGCGTTACCGGGACCGGCTGAAGGGCCTCGCGCTCTTCGACACGAAGGCCTCCGCGGACGACGACGCGGGCCGTGCGAAGCGCAGGGAGGCCATCGGGGCCCT
Source organism: Thermoanaerobaculia bacterium (assembly GCA_041482235.1). Lineage (GTDB taxonomy): Bacteria > Acidobacteriota > Thermoanaerobaculia > UBA5066 > UBA5066 > Fen-183. Next base: position 3,376 of record JBGPDK010000086.1, read on the forward strand.
CCGCAAGCACGGGATCGAGGCGGCGCTCTCCGCGATGCTGCCGAATCTGCTCGCGAAACGCTCCCGGAAAACGCCCGCGGAAGAGACCGCGCGCGCGATGATCCTCGCGACACCGCCGGCGACCGCGATGGCCGATCTCGCGGGCCTTGCCCTGCGCGACGAAGGCTTCGAGGTGCTGTCCGGCTGGGAGAAACCGCTTCTCGTCGTGGTGGGCGACGAGGATGCCATCGCGCCGCCGTCCGACGCCGAGGCCATGATGGCCGTGGCGGGCCGCGCCCCGTGGGCGAAGCTCGTGAGCGTGCCCGGCGCGGGGCATCTCGTGCCGCTCGAGAAGCCCGAAGAGGCGGCGGAAGCCGTCGTGGCGCTCGCCGAGCGCGCTATTTCCCCGACGCCGCGCTGAACGACGGCAGGACCGCGAAGGGCGGCGTCGCCGAGCGCGCGGCGGCCGGACGCTCGACGGGCTGCGGAGACGGCTCGAACACGGGCAGCGTGGAGGGGCGCGGCGCCGGCGCGTAGGAAGGGAGCGGGACGCGCTTGCCGTGCGCGTACACGGGGTGGCGGCCCTTGTCCTTGTACCACTCCGCCAGCGTCGCGCTCTGGAACATCTCCTCGACGATCTTCCGCCAGCCGGCGCCCGTGTTGTAGGCGCAGAAGGAGATCTCGCCGAGCTGGGTGCCGTAGGGAATGATGCACATCTCCGTGCGCCGGAAGTCGTAGTTGAAGAGGTCCTGGAACCACATGCCGGCCACGAGGAGGACGCGCCACGGATAGCGCGCCTGCTTCGCGATGCCCATGCCTTTGCCGGTGTGCCCGTCCATGACCTTGAGCGTCTCCCAGACGCCGAGGTTTTTCGGGACGCCGCCGGGTCGGATATTGCGCGCGAGGGCGAGCGCGGTCTGGACGACCGTGAGAAAACGGCCGCGCGCGGAGTCTGTCACGACCGTGAGGTCGCGCAGGAGACGGTCCGCGTCGAGAATCTGAGTGACCGGGACGGCGTCTCCGGACTCGGGGTGGACGAGCATCATCGTGCCGATGCCGCAGTTCGGGTGGCAGCCGCACTTGAGCGAACCCCACTGCGCCTCGAGGCCGCCGAGGAGGTCCTTGAGATCGGAGAAGGGGCCGGAGGCCGAAAGCGGAAACCAGTCGCGCATCGGCTCGCCGATGCCGGCCTGGTCCTTCACGTCGTGCGCGAGATGCGCGAGCGTATAGCGCTGCCTCTTCCGCGTCTCGTCGTCGATCTCCTCGTCGCGCCCCGTGAAGGAAACGGGCTGGAAGGAGACGGCGTTGATCTTGTCGATGTTCCGGATCGCGAATCGCAGGATGTTGCCGATCTGATCGTTGTTGACGGTGTTCACGATCGTCGTGACGAGCGTGACGTCGACCCCGGCCGCGTGAAGGTTGTCGAGCGCCTTGAGCTTGACGTCGTAGAGGTTCCCGACGCCGCGGTGCGCGTTCGGCTCGTTTCCGACTCCGTCGAACTGGAGGTACGCGAGCCTCAGACCCGCGTCGTACGCCGCTTTTGCGAACTCCGGCTCCTGCGCGAAACGGATGCCGTTCGTCGCGCACTGGACGGAGAAGTATCCGATCTCCTTCGCGTACCGCGTCGCCTCGAGGAAGAAGGGCGAGATCGTGGGCTCGCCACCCGAAAACTGCACGGAGAGCTGGCGCCGCGGCTTGATCGAAACCGCGTTGTCGAGGATTTCCCGAATGTCCTCGAAGGAAAGTTCGTGGACGTAGCCGACCTGGTTCGCGTCCATGAAGCACGGGTTGCACATCATGTTGCAGCGGTTCGTGAGGTCGACGGTGAGGACGGCCCCGCGGCCGTACCTGATCGAGGCCGAGCCGTGGTCGTGGAGATCGTCTTTGCCGATCTTCACGTCGCGCCCGAAAAAATTCTCCTCGAGCCGGCCGAAGAAGCGGGCGTCGCTCGCCATGAGGTCCTCGAACGTGCCGTGTTTCGGGCAGGTCTTGACCATCCAGATCTCGTTGCCGCGCAGGACGATGTCGGCCGGAATCTCGCCCGGGCGCCCGTCCACGAGCTCGCGCAGCTCGCGCGTGCCGCCCACGATGGCATCCCGGACCTCCCGCGTGCACGTCGGGCAGAGCGAGTCCGTGCGGCGCGGATAGCCGAGCGGAGGCTTCGTGCGCTCGTGGCTCTTCGGGAGCGGTTCCGGGGCCCATGCCGGGTGGAACACGCGGGCGGGGATGCAGCGGTTCACGGCCTGGAACGCATTCCAGCCGACGTTTGCCGTCGTCCGCACCGCCTCGTAGAACAGCTCGCGCATCGGTCTCCTCCGGATCATGTCGTCGCGCCGCAGGCTCGGGTACGGCTCACGCCGCGGCACCTAATGAGAATGGAACTCTACCATGCAACGCTCAGGACACCCGCCCCGCCGCGTCGAGAATGGGTCCCTTTCCGGGGAGTTCGGGCGGCCCGTAGAGGCGTTCGACGCGCCGAAGCGCGGCCCGGCCGACCGCACGCACGGCGGCGAAGTTGAGAGCGGCCCCGGCGGCCGCGCCAAGCAGGGGAACGAGGTGGGAGACCTCGCGGCCCACGAAGCGCGCCAGGAGGCGCGTCGCGATCTCTTCGGCGGCACGGGTCGTGAGGCGGCGCCCCACGTTGATGCCGGCGCCGGAGGCCAGGCCCGCGAGCACCTCGAAGGCGCGCTCCTTCGGCTCCATCGGAGCGCCGTACAGAAGGTGGAGGGTGACGATGAGCCGGCTCTGCAAAATGAGAAGTGCGGTGAGCTCCGGGGCGGCTGTCGCGAGCGCGGCCCAGCCGGGAGGCAGCCCCGCCACGCCTCCGACCACCGCCGCGCGCCGGGCCGCCCTCTTGACGAGGCGTTCGCCCTTTTCGCGGGTCGTGGCGTCCGGGTACTTCGCGGCGAGCTCCCGGACGTCAATCCGGAGGCGTTCGACGTCGAGATCGGTCGTGGCCCTCTCGACCAGCTTCAGGAAGGTTTCGGCCAGCATCTTCGGTCTATCATCGGCGGGGCCGGTCCCGCTGACAAGGACCGTCCCGCGGCTCCAAGGAGGACACACGGAATGTCGATCCGAACGGCACCTCGCCGGGCGCTCCGCGCGGCCCTCACGGCCCTTCTCGTCCTTTCCTCGGCCGGGGTTCTCGCCGCGGCCGCGAAACCGAAGCCGAAGAAGAAACCCACGCCCAGGGCGGCGCAAGTCGACTACACGCGCGCCGTGGCGATCCTCCGCACCGAAAAGGGCGACATCACGATCCGTTTTTTCCAGGACCGCGCCCCGAATCACGTGAAGAACTTCGTCGATCTCGCGGCGTCCGGCTTCTACGATGGCACGCTCTTCCACCGCGTCATCCCCGGCTTCGTCCTGCAGGGCGGCGATCCGTTGACGGTGGATCCGAAGAACGCCTTCGTCTGGGGAAATGGGGGCAGGACCGACGCGAAGGGACAGCCCGTCACGTTGAAGCCCGAGTTCAACGACACCTCTCACAGGCGCGGCATCGTCTCGATGGCGCGCTCTTTCGCACCGGACTCGGCGTCCTCGCAGTTCTTCATCGTCCTCAAGGACTATCCCTCCCTCGACAGGCAGTACACGGCGTTCGGCGAGGTCATCAAGGGCATGGACGTCGTGGACCGGATCGCGGCGGATTCGAATCCGGATCCGGCCAACTTCAATCTCGGCAGGCCCCGCGTGTACCAGAAGCTGGTGAAGGTCGACATTTTCGAAGGGGGCGCGATGCCGACCCCAACGCCCGCGCCAGAAAAGAAAGGGTGACCCGTCTCCCGGAGCTGGAGCCGCCCGCGCATCTCGAACGCGCGCGCGCGCGCTTCGGTCTCGCCGGCGCTCCGGCGCCAACGCCTCTCGCCGGGGATGTCGGCGCCCGACGATACTTCCGGCAGCCGACCGGCGGCGGCGCCTCGGCTCTCCTCGTTCTCTACCCGCAACCCGCCTCGGCCGCGCAGGCGAACTGGGCCTCGATCGGCGCCGCCCTCGGTGCGGCGGGCGTGCGCGTGCCCGCACTCTATGAAGACGCCCCGGACCTCGGCGCGGCGCTCATCGAGGATCTCGGAGACCGGGATCTCGCGATGGACCTGGCGGAGGCGCCGGGTGAGGGCCGACGATCGAGCCTCCTCGACGAGGCCGAGGACCTGCTTCTTTCGGTCCGCTCGGTCTCGAGGGCCGTCGCGGCACGCAATTCGGCCTTCGACGCCGCGTTCTTCGCCGCGGAGCTCGACCAAACCCGGCACTGGGCCCTCGAGAAGGGAGGGCGCGAGCCCCTCGGAGCGTCGCGTGCCGCTCGCTGGCAGGAACTTTCGCGGGACCTCGCCCACGCGGCTGCCGATCCCCGCGCCACGGGAGACCCCGTTCCCACGCATCGCGACTATCACGCGAACAACCTCATGCGCGCCCCCGGCGGCCAGCTCGCCGCGATCGACTTTCAGGACCTGCGCTTCGGGCCGCCGGACTACGATCCGGTCTCGCTGCGCTTCGAAAGGGCGGCCGAAGCCGTGGCGTGCGACGCGGCCGCGTACTCCGAGGCCGTCCTTCTCCAGAGGGCCTGGAAGGTCCTCGGCACGTTCGAGAAGATGATGCTCATGGGCAGGCCGTTCTATCGCCCGCACCGCGAGGCGGCGCGGCGGGTCATCCGCCGCCACACCGTGCCCAGGGGCGCCTTCGCTCCCCTTCTCGACTTCCTCTAGTATGATGCCGCCGTCAGGAGGCCCCCGTGCCGAATCTCGGACTCCCCGAACTTCTCGTCATCCTCGTGATCGTCATCCTCATCTTCGGAGCCGGCAAGATCCCCCAGCTCGGCAAGGGGCTCGGCGAAGGCATCAAGAACTTCAAGGACTCGATGCGCGAAGGTCAGTCCGGCGACTCGAAGGACGGCTCGAAGAACGAGAAGAACGACGGGGCCAGCAAGCCCAAGTAGGAGATCGGCAGCCCGCGGCCTCCGGGAAGAAGCCCAGATAGGGCTCTTCAGCTCGAAGAAAATCAGCTGTTATCGCGCCCCTTGAGCGGCGGCTTCACCTTCAGGAGGGAGATCTTCGCGCGCAGGGTGTTGCGGTGGATGCCGAGGGACTTCGCCGCGCGGCCCATGTTGCCGGAGGCGCGCGTCACGGCCGCGGCCACGTACTTCTTCTCGAATTCCTTCTTGGCGGCCTCGAGCGGAATGCCCTTCGAAACCAGCTCGTCGATGATCCGCTGCAGCTGCCCGTCGATCGTCACAGACACGTCTCCTCCCGCGCACAGCACGAACGCTCGCTGTTTGGGGGAGAGAAACCTTATCACGGGAACTTCTTCCCGCAACAAGATTTTGTGGGGCGTTTCCTACTTGAGCTCGACCGCGTCGCCGACGCCAATCGTGTCGGACATCGACGTGATGATCGCGACCGAAGTCCGGTTTCTCGTCGTGAGGATCGAGGCCTCGCCGAGAATCGTTCGCACACCCTCTGCGCGGCCGGACGGCCGGTAGACCGTGAAGAAGTCGCCCGGGTTTAGGCCGTCGGCCTCTCCGACATCCAGGTAGACGGTCGAATCGGTCCCGATCGGAGTTTCGCCATCCCGCGTCTCCACGATGAAGCCCGTCACCTTCCCATTCGGCACGTCACAAGTCGTCGCGAGCTGGGTGCGGCGCACGAGAGGCACCGGAACCGGCTCGAAGGGGATGATGAAATCGCCGACCTCGGCATCCGCGCACCCGAAGGAGATTTCCGCGATGGACGACCTTGCCTGCGCGCAGATCACGCGCACGCGGCCCGGTGTCTCGTAGACGCGGCCGACGAAGTTGCCCACTATGCCCCACCTGTTCGCGACCAGCCGGGGCCGCACGATGGTGAATTCCGCGCCCGCCTGGACCCCGTCCTCGGCGCCGATGTCGAGATAGACGATGTCGCCCTTCATGAAGAACGTCTGGCTCTTCTCCTTCTCGGCGCTCACGATCGCACCCGGAAAAACCTCGTCAATTTCTCCAAGGTAACCCGAGCAGTAGACGTCCGCCTCGACGCCGATCGGAATCGGCCCCGAAACGGCCTGCGGTGCCCTCACGACCTCGAGACGGGACCCGCTGACGACAGCCGTCTCGCGCGTGAGGGGCGAGCGCGACCCGTCTGCCGCCCGGACGACGGGCGTGGCGGCGAGGAGAATGCCTGCCGTAAGCGCAGCCAGAGGATGACGCATGACGACCTCCTGCTCGAAAACGGTGCCCATGGGACGGCAACGCCGTGCGAAAACGCGCCAAAGAAGCTCCCTAAGTTACCTCACCGAAAGCGATTGCGTCAAATCGAGGTCTTTTGAGGGAGGAGGCTCAGGCGCCCGCGGCGCGAACCGGAACCGGGGCAGCGGCCGCGGGCGCGGGCACACGCTTCACGAGAGGGCTCGCCGGATAGTCGCGCGCGAGTCGCTCCCAGTGAGACCGGGCCTGGTCCCCGTTCCCCAACTTCGTCTCGAGAAGGCCCGACTCGTAGAGAACCTTGTCGAGGCCGCCGTACTCGGGATAGGCCGCGAGGATCATCTCCATCCGGCCCTTCGCGGCCCGCCACGCCCTGCGCTTCAGGTAGAAGTGGCCGACGAGGTACTCGTGCTGGGCGAGCAGGTTTCGCATGACGCCAAGGCGCGCGCGGGACTCCGTCGCGTAGGGGGAGTCGGGAAAATTGATGATGAGCTCCCGGTAGGACGCCGCCCCGAGGCGCGTGTTCGCCTGCTCCCGATCCGGTCTTTCCGCCTGCCGGTCCGAGCACTGAGCGAGGCGGTAGAGAGCGTAGTCGGACTTGGGGTGCGAGGGGTAGCGACTCCGGAAGTCCTTATACCGCACGCCCGCCTCGAGGTAGCCAAGCTGCGTGTTCACGTCGAAAAACGAGTCAGCAAGCCTGAGCGCGGCCTGCCGTCCAATCGGGTCGTTCGCGTAATTCTCGGCCACGAAGCGCAGGTACTGGCGGCCGGTCTCGTATTTCTTCTTCTTGACGAGCGCCTCGCCCCGCGCGTAGGCCTCTTCCTTCGGCATCGTGAGGAGCTCGCGGGTCAGCTTCGCCGCCGAGTCAGCGTACGACGCGCAACCTGAGAGCGCGCCGAGGGCGACGCCGAGCGCCGCGGCGGCGAGGATACGGAAGAGAGGTGTGGCGCGCGTCATGGAGTGCGGAGAATGCACCGGCTTTCGCCAGCTTTCAAGCACGGGACGTGCCGGCCATTCCGGCCGCCTGCCTGAGGCGCCCGAGCGCCGAGGGCACGTCTCCGGCCGAGAAGACGGACGAGCCCGCGACGAAATGGCGCGCTCCGGCGCGGACGAGTCCCTCGATGTTGTCAGGCCCCACGCCCCCATCCACGGCGATCGTCGCCCGCGAGCCCGCCACGCGGATCGCCTCCGAGAGCCGCGCGACGCGGTCAAGAGATGCCTCGATGAAGGCTTGCCCTCCCCAGCCGGGATTCACCGTCATCACGAGGACGAAGTCGACGAAGAAGAGCGCCTCGTCGAGGGACGCGAGGGAGGTGCCCGGATTGATCGCGACACCAGGGCTCACCCCTCGCCCGCGCACGTGCTCGGCGAAGCGATGCAGGTGGGGCTCGGCTTCGACGTGAACGGCCACGCGCGAGGCGCCCGCGTCGAGATACTGGTCGAGCGTGCGAAGCGGCTCCTCGATCATGAGATGGACATCGAAGGGCACGCGCGTCGCTTTCCGGAGCGCCTTCAGGACGATCGGACCGACGGTGAGATTCGGGACGAAGCGCCCGTCCATCACGTCGAAGTGGATCCAGTCCGCGCCCCCGTCCTCGCAGGCGCGCGCGGCCTCTCCGAGGCGGGAAAAATCCGCCGACAGGAGCGAAGGCGCGAGGGCGATGCTCATGTGCCCCCTTCGGGCGCCGCGATCACGAAGGACAGGGCGTCGCGCCGCGTGACGGGCGAGCCCGCGAGCGGGAACTGTCTGAGGATCGTGCCGTTGGCGGCACCCTCGTACACCTGACTCTTGACGCCGCCGATCCGGAAGCCTCGCTCCTCGAAGGCCGCCCGCACCCGCTCGAAGTCGCGGCCGATGAGGTCGGGCATCACCCACGCGATCTCGGGCATCCCGCGGTTCACGAGCAGATCGACGGACGAGTCGGGCGGCGCGATCGAGCCCGGCGCAATTCCCTGTGCGACCACTCCGGGAGGTCCCGGCAGCCGCACGGAGGCGACCGCGGCGTCCTTGAGGCCGGCCTTCGCGACGGAGAGGGCCGCGGCGCGGGCCGAGAGGCCGGTCAGATCGGGCATCCTCACGGCGCGGGGGCCGAGCGAGAGGGCGATGCGGATCGTCTGGCCGCCCTTGACATCGGTGTCCACGGAGGGGGTTTGCGCGCGGACGTGATGCGCGGGCACGGCGTCGTCGAAGCCCTCCCGCGAGGAGTCCACCTCCACCTCGAGGCCGCGCTCGGCCGCGACGGTCTCCGCTTCTTCGACGGTGAGGTTCGTGAAGTTTGGCACCTTGAGCGACTTCCCCGCCACGAAGCGTGTGAACGACAGCCAGGTCGCAGTGGCGAGGACACCGGCCAGCAACATCGCGTAGATCACTCTGCCGAACACTCCTCCCATGGCGGATCGACTTTAGCAGGGCCCGGGGGTGACGTCCCGGGGGTGACGTCCTTGACTCGCCCCGCGCGGACCGGGACACTTCTTTCCCCATGGCGGCTCCCCGCTCTCCTGCCCCCGGCTCCCGGGAACCCGTTTCCCTGCCGAGGCTGCCGCTCGCGCGCGCGGATCTCCACCTGCACACGAACGCGTCCGTCTTCAAGTACTTCCGCGCCGCGAACACGAAGGACTCGTACAACGACCCGGACGAGACCTACCGGCTCGCCAAGAGCCGCGGCATGGACTTCGTGACCTTCACCGACCACGACACGGTGGACGGCTGCCTGAAATTCCAGGACCGGCATCCCGAATACACGGATTTCTTCGTCTCGGCCGAGGTCGAGACGTTCTTCCCGCGCACGGGGCACCGCATCCACGTCAACGTCTTCGACCTTTCTCTGGCGCAATGGAAGGTCGTCGACCGCAAGCGGCGGAACATCTTCGACCTCGTGGAGTACTTGAGGGGCGAGGGCCTGCTCTATTCCGCAAACCACCTCTTCCAGTCGTACCGCATGCGGCAGGCCCCGGAGGACTTCTTCACGACCATGCTCGAGCTCTTCGACGTCTTCGAGGTGAAGAACGGCTCGATGGCCTACCAGCACAACGCGCTCGTGGAGGACCTCCTCACGGCGGCCAAGGAGAAACGCGGCTCGCTCGCGCTTCTCGGCGGCTCCGACGCGCACACCTATCCGCCCGTGGCGTCCGTCTTCACGATGGCGCCGGGAGCGACGTGGCGGGAGTTCCTCGCGTCGGTGCGCGCCGGCGAGTGCCTCTCGTGGGGCGTCGAGATGGGCTTCACGAAGGTCCTCGGCGACGTCTACGAGAACCTCGGCAAGTACTACCGTACGGTCGTCGACTTCCGGAACCCCGAGTTCACCACCGCCGAGAAGGCGCGCCATTTTCTCCTCGCGCTCGCCTCCGTGCCGTTCAACGTGGCGGGCGCCCCCATCGCCGTCTACTCCCTGAACTACGCCAAGCAGCTCGCGCTCTCGAAGAGGCTCAAGGCGCACTTCGGGAGGAAAGGGCTCTCGTCCCGCCCGCACCCCCTGCCGCGCGAGCGGTAACCGGCGAAGCTACGTCCCCGCCTTCTTCGCGTACGTCGTCGCGACATAGTCGTCGACGAGCTTCCGGAATGCCTCCGACAGCTCCTCGGGCGTGCCTTTGAGCGTCGTGAATTTCTGGCCGTCGATGAAGACGGGACAGCTCGGCGCCTCACCCGTGCCCGGCAGCGAGATGCCGATGTTCGCGGCCTTCGACTCGCCCGGGCCGTTCACGATGCAGCCCATCACGGCGAGCGTCATCGTCTCGACGCCCTCGTAGCGGGTCTTCCAGTCGGGCATCCGCTCGCGCACGTAGTCCTGGATGCGCTCGGCGAGCTCCTGGAACGTCGTGGACGTCGTGCGGCCGCAGCCGGGGCAGGCCGTCACGGACGGCGCGAAGCTGCGGAGGCCGAGCGACTGGAGCAGCTCGCACGCCGCGTACACCTCCTCGCGGCGGTCGCCGCCCGGACGCGGGGTGAGCGAGACGCGGATCGTGTCGCCGATCCCTTCGCTCAGGAGAACGCCCATCGCGGCGGAAGACCACACGAGCCCCTTCGTCCCCATGCCGGCCTCCGTGAG
>JBGPDK010000087.1:0-13270 GCA_041482235.1 Thermoanaerobaculia bacterium
GGCTGCGCGGCGAGTTCGGCCACCAGGTTCGCGCTGCGCTTGACGAGCCACTCGTAGGGGTCGTACATGCCCTCGCTGCTCTTCTTGCCGGTCGACTCGTAGACGTAATCGACGCTGAGCGTGGCCTTCGCGCCAGCAGGCGCAAAGGCGTCGGCCGCGTAGGTTGCTGTCGTCGCGACCGCCAACGTCATCACCAGGGCTGCTGACGCACCTTGCACGGCATGACAGAGTGTTGCTGAGGCGCCGACTTTTCGCACGACGTTGCGCATGATTTCCCCCAAAGAGCGCCGAAAAGCGTTCAAGTGATTTCTGGAAGCCCGACACTCTCGGGCGTCACGCGAGCGACGCCTGGCGCGAGTCGCGGGCGCGCCGCAGGAGAGCCGTGAGACCGCCGGCCATCATCACGTAGAAGCCTCCCCACACGAAGGAGATGAGGGGCTTCGTCGTGAGGTCGACCGACAGGGTCTCGGCGGTCGCGGGCTTCAGGTCGCTGCTCGAGGAGAGGCCGAGAAGCTCGATTTCACACGTGGCCTCGTTCGGCGACACGCGACGGAGCCTGAGGAGGCCCTTGCCGGGAAGCGGCGTGTCCGGCGACTCGGTCGAGGTCTCCGCCGCTCCTCCGCCGAAGTACATGACGAGCCGCGCCGTCTTCTCTTCGGAGGTTTGAGCGGTCGTGACGAGGAAGTTGCCGGTCACGGTGACGCGCGGTCGGTCCGACGAAACTTGCGAGCGGTCGGCGGAGAAGTCCAGGAACTTCAGCTTCACGCCCTCGACGGTCTTCGACTCGCCCTTCTTGAAAGCGACCGTCGTGCCCTCGATGCGCGCGGGCCGGCCCGGGTCGTAGGCCTGCGGAGAGACGTAAAGGTCGATGAGCGGCGAGGACTTCACGTCCGGGTTCGCCATCATCTGGTTCGTGCGCGAGTTCGTATAGAGCTTCGGGTAGGCCTTCCACACCGCGCCGCCGGGCGAGGCCACTTCGACCTCCATCGCCTGCTTGGCGCGGCGGTCGGCGAGGCTCAACGCGTTCAGCTCCTCGGGGCGCTTCACCTCGCCGCTGTCGGTCACGAAGACCGTGCGCGTGAAGGTGAGCGTGTTTTTCCCGACGGTGACGGGTTGGTTCCTGAGGAGGTTCACGGTCGTCCTCTTCTCGTAGACGCCCGACACGAGGATGCCGACGAGCATGATCGACATCCCGATGTGCGCGAGGTAGCCGCCCATCGTCTTGACGGCCCCGCGCCTCACGAAGAGGACCGCGGTCTCGGCGTTCGCGACGAAGCCGGCCACGGCGAGCGCGAGGATCAGAAGGTCGCCCACGCCGCGGACGCCGGCCGCGAAGAAGACCCCGATGCTGAGAAGTCCCACGACGCCGGGGACGAGCGCCTTCCGGAGCACGCCTTTCCCGCTCTCGCCGCGCCAGGAAAGGTATGGGACGAGGAGGATGAGAAGGGCGATGATGCCCGCGATCGGCCGATGCGTCACGTTGTAGAAGCTGGTCGCGACCTGCGAGGGCTTGCCCAGGACCCGCGTGAGGATCGGGGCGGAGGTGCCGAGCAGGATGACGAGGCCCGAGGCGCAGAAGAGCGTCACCGAGAGGATGAAGAGCACCGACCGCGAGAGGAACGGCTCTTCCCTTTCCTTGCCGGTCGCGGCATCCAGGTCGGAGACGACCGGGATCTCTCTCCAGCGCCACGCGAGGAGGCCGAGGCCGCCGACGAGGAAGACGAGGATGATCCCGACGAGCCAGGCCGTGATTCCGAGGTCGATGAAAGAGTGGACCGAGAAGTCCGCGAGGACGCCGGAGCGCGTCAGGAACGTGCCGTAGAGGATGCAGCAGAAGGCAAGGATCGCGAGGATGATGTTGATCTTGCGGTGCTTGGCGCGCATCTTCTGGAGGAACATGCCGTGCACGAGCGCGACCGTCGCCAGCCAGGGCACGAGGGACGTGTTCTCGACCGGATCCCAGCCCCAGTAGCCGCCCCAGCCGAGTGTCTTGTAGGCCCAGTACCCGCCCATGAGGATCGCGGTCCCGAGCGTGACGAACGTGAAGAGCGCCCACGGCATCGCTCGCACCACCCAGCCGTCCCAGCGCTTCATCCACAGCGCGCCGATCGCGAACGCGAACGGGACGGAGAGGGACGCGAACCCCGAGAACATCACCGGCGGGTGGATGACCATCCACGGGTCCTGCAGGAGCGGGTTCAGGCCCTGGCCGTCCGGCGGGATCTGCGCGAGGAACCGGAACGGGGACTGCTTGACGAGGATCGCGACGATTCCGATGAACGACGCAATGTAAACCACCATCACGGGCGCTTCCTGCTCTTTCGCCGACCGGAGCACGAAAAGCCCGATGAGCGCGCCCCAGAACAGCCAGAGCAGGAACGAGCCTTCCTGTCCCGCCCAGAATGTCGAGAAGAGGTAGTAGAAAGGCAGGTCGCGCCCCGAGTACGACGCCACGTACGAGATCCGGAAGTCGTGTGTGATGAGGCGCGTCAGGAGAAGGAACGACGCGAGCAGAATCGAGAAAACATAGGCGTAATACAGACGCCGGGCGAAGAGAATGCTCGGAGAAAGACCCGAAGAGGGATTCGGAGAAAAATTTTCTTCGAATGGTAATAGGGCAGAGGCACCGGCCGTCGCTTCGGCCGCGCCGACGCCCCTCTTACCCTTTCTAAGAGAATCTTCTCTTCGGCCTCCGCCCGATACACTCGCGCCCGCAGGCGTGAGCCGCATCGAACGCAGGTAAGCGAGCGCGCAGGTGACTCCGAAGAGCATGGCCGCCCAAATCGCGAGCGTGCCCGGCGCGAAGCCGAGAAGGCCGGGGAGGTTATTCATGGGTGACCTCAGGCCTTCTTGGCGCCGTATTGTTTCTCGATCTCCTCGCCCTGGTACTTGGACGGGCATTTGACGAGGAGTTTTTCGGCGGCGAAGACGCCCTTCTCGTAGCGGCCGATCGCCACGATGGAGACGGCGTCCTCGAAGTTCGCGGGCTTCACGTCCGTGTACGAGACCGCGATCGGCTCGTTCGTCTTCGGGTCGAGGAGCGTGAAGTGCAGCGTCTTCGTCGCCGTTTCGTAATGCGAAGTGCCCTTCTCGAGGGCGCCCATCACCTGCACCGTGCGGGGTGACGCCTTCGCCTCCGCGAACGAGACGTACTGCGTCATCGAGCGGGAGAACGTGGACAGACCGAGGACGAGGAATCCGAGGACGAGGACCGCGCCGGCCCAATACGCGCGTTTCATTGGTTACTCCTGATTGGGCCTGGAGGCGGCCCGGACCTTCCGGTCGAGGTAGACGAGGTAGCCGAAGATTCCGGCCCAGATCACGATGTTGACCGCGGCGACGTAGCCGAGAGCCGTGTTCATGCCGCCCTTTCGCGCACGATGCGGGAGACGCGCCGGTCGAGATTCCACATCCAGTAGAACAGAGCCATGAAAGCGACCATCGAGGAAAAGAAGACGGTTCTGATGTCCGCGGACATTTCGACCTTGCCGCGGGTGTTGATCACGGTGTCGGGATGGAGCGACTGATACATGCGGGGGACGGCGAACGTGAGGAAAGGCACCGTCACGACCGCGACGAGGGCGTAGGCCGCCGAAAGCGTCGCGCGCCGCTCCGGATCGTCGAGCGCGCCCCTCAGACCCAGGTACGCGCCGTAGACGAGGAGCAGGAGCACGATCGACGTCTCGCGCGGGTCCCAGTTCCAGTACGAGTTCCACATCACCCGGGCGAAGATCGAGCCCGTGACCGTGGCCAGGACGCAGAAGACGAAGCCGAGTCTCGCGGCGCCCGCCGCCGCGTCGTCGTTCTCCATCCGGCGCTTCCGAAGGTACAAGGCCGAATGCCACGCCGCGACGAAAAACGCCAGGGTCGAGACCCACGCCATCGGCACGTGGAAGAAGACGATCCGGGAGGACTCGCCGACGAAGCTCTGGGCAGGGCGCGCCCACAGGAACGCCGCCCAGCAGATCGCGGCCATCCCGAGTCCCAAGAGGGCTTTGAGGAAAAAACCGAGGCTTTTCACGCCCTGCATGATACCGCCCTATCGAGAATCGTTCTCTAAAGCAGGAGAATCATTTTTCCGGGCCCTGGGACGGTCCCGGCGCCCGCTTTATTCCCGCCAGACGGCATCGAAGAGCAAGAACGCGGCCGTCGTGACGACCCCGTCGTAGGCCACGAGCAGCCTCAGGAAATCGACTCCAGCCGAGAAATCCGCCTGCGTGGCCGCGACGCGGGTCGCGAGCACGCAGCCGACCAGGGGAGGCAGGAGGAGCGGGATCGCGAGGACCGCGAAGAGTGCCCCTTTGGCACTCGCTTTCGAAACGAGCGCCGCCGTGAACGTCGATGCCGATGCGAGTCCGGATATTCCGAGCAAAAGGAGAAGAACGAAGAGCAGCGGCTCCTTGATCTCGAAGCCCATGAAGACGACGAAGAGCGGCACGATGAAGGCGGTCACGGCCCCGAGCAGCACCACGTTCGCGAAGAGTTTTCCGAGGAGAACCCCCGGCGGGGGCGCCGACAGCCTCAGGGCCGCGGCTGTTCCCGCGTCCTCTTCGTGAACGAACGTGCGCGAAAGGCCGGTCATCGCGGAGAAGAAGAGAACGATCCAGAGAAGAACGGCGTTCACGGTGGGCCTGTCCTCCGGGGACAGGCGCGTGGGGCCCACGACGTAGGCGACGAGGACGAGAACGGCGAAGGCGAACAGGAAGAGCGAATTCACGGCCACGCGCGTCCGCCACTCCGCGAGGAGCTCCCGCCGGAACACGGCGATGGCTGCCGGCAGGATTCCGGCAGCCGGGCGCGGCGCGCTCACGAGAGCGTCACTCTTTCGTCCGTGAGCGCGAGATCGCGTGGATCGTTCGAGGCGATCACGGTGATTCCTCGGAACCGCTGCTCGGAGACGACCTTCTGAACGATGGAACGCCCCGCCTCGTCGAGATTCGCGCCCGGCTCGTCGAGGAGGAGGAGATCGGGCTCGTGCAGCGTCGCGAACGCGAGCTTGACGCGCTGCCGCTGGCCCGTGGAGAGAGCCCCGAGAGCTTTCTTCGAATAAGAGGATTCCGGCAGGCCGACCTCCGCGAGAAGCGCCTTCACGCCGGACAACTGCGCGGCTCGCCCCCTGACCCTTTCGAAGAAAATCAAGTTCTCCTCGGCCGTCAGCTCGCCGTACAGCGAAAGGTCGGGGGCGCACCACCCGATGCTCCAGGGAATGTCGCGTGGCTCATGGCCATCCCCGGCCTCTTCACCATCGAAGAAAATCTTCGCGTACCCTCCGCTCGGCCGAATCAGGCCCGCGAGGGTCTTCAGCAAGGTGGTCTTCCCGCTCCCGTTCTCTCCCGCGACGCCGAGGACGCGCCCCGTCTCGATGCGGAACGAGACCGGCCCGAAGGCACGGCGACCGAAGGAGCGCGAGAGGTTCTCGGCGACGAGGCGCATGACGACAGCATAATCGCTCCCGCGTGCGCTCCCGCGTCCTGGGCTTTCTCGCCTTCCTGGCGGTCTCCGTCTACCGCCTGACGCTGCGCCTTTCTATCGTCGGCGAGGAACACCGCTCGGCCGTCCGCGCGCGCGGAAAAAAGCCGCTCCACGCCATCTGGCACCAGCGGATGATCGGCGGAATCCTCTCGCATCGGGGCATGGGTTTCGTCACGATGGCGTCGAAGAGCGCCGACGGAGAGATCATCGCGACGTTTCTCGCGCTCTGGGGCTTCAAGGCCGCGCGCGGGTCGTCCTCGAAAGGCGGCGACCTCGCCGTCCTGGAATTCCTCGAGGCCTTGAAGGGCGCGCCCGGCGGCGCCCTCACTCCCGACGGACCTCGTGGCCCGGCGCGGCGCTGCAAACGCGGGATCCTCACGCTCGCCGAGCAGGGGGACACGCTCATCCTGCCTTCGTCCTCGTCGTCGAGCCGGCCGAGGTTCCTGAACTCCTGGGACCGGTTCCTCCTCCCGCTGCCGTTTTCGCGCTGCGTCGTCGTCTTCGCGCCTGCGCTCGAGCGCGCCGTCGGCGAGACCGAGGAAATGTTCCTCGCGCGCGCGGCCGAGGCGATCGACGCCGTGACCTCCGAAGCCGACCGCCTCTGCGGCGTTACCGGCGCGCCGCGGGAAAGGGAGAAGAGGACCTGAGCCTGCCCGTGACCCTCGACGACGTGAAAGCCGCGCGGGAGCGAATTGCCGGGCATGTGCACCGCACGCCGGTGATGACCTCGCGCCGCCTGAACGCGCGCGCCGGGTGCCGCCTCTTCTTCAAGTGCGAGACGTTCCAGCGCGTGGGCGCCTTCAAGGCGCGCGGCGCGTTCTCGCGGCTGGCGCTCCTCACGCCGGAGGAAAGGCGGCGCGGCGTCGTGGCGTTTTCCTCCGGTAACCACGCGCAGGCTGTCGCGCTCGCGGCCAGCGAGCTCGGCGTCTCGGCCGTCATCGTGATGCCGCGCGACGCGCCCGCGCTCAAGCTCGCAGCCACGCGCGGTTACGGAGCCGAGGTGCGCCTCTACGACCGCGCCGAGGAGAGCCGCGAGAAGATCGCGCAGGAGATCGTCGCGGACGAAGGCCGCATCCTCGTTCCGCCCTTCGACGACGTGGCCGTCATCGCGGGGCAGGGCACGGCCGGGCTCGAATTGCTCGAGGACGTGCCGGACCTCGACGCGGTCCTGACGCCGCTCGGCGGCGGCGGGCTTCTTTCGGGCGTCGCCGTGGCGGTGAAAGCGCTCCGGCCCTCGGCCCGCGTTTTCGGCGTCGAGCCGGAAGCAGGCGACGACTTCGTGCGCTCGCTCGCCGCGGGCCACCCCGTCTCGATCCCCGTACCTCGGACGATCGCGGACTGCCTTCAGACCACGAAACCGGGCGTCCACACGTTCGCGCTCGTACGCGCCCTGGTCGAGAACGTCGTCACCGTGAGCGACCTCGAGCTCAGGCGCGCGATGTCGCTCTTCTTCACGGCGATGAAGCTGGTCGTCGAGCCCGGCGCGACCGCCGCATTCGCCGGCGTCCTGTCGGGCCGCGTGCCGGGCCTTTCGGGCAAGCGCGTGGGCGTCGTGCTGTCGGGAGGCAACGTCGACCCCGCGACGTTCAGCCGGCTCGTCGACGGCCTCGGACCGGATGGCGTCTAGAAGCTCACGTTGAAGCCCGCCGCGATGCGGAGATAGTCCGCCTTGGGCCGGCTCGGGAGAGCCTTGACCGCGTTGACGTCGAGGAAGACGTAGCGGCCGTCGAGGAACACCGACGTTCTGAAGCTCGTCCTCACATCCACGCCCGCCCCGGCGTGAAGAGCGAAAAGGTTCTCAGCGGGATGCGGCGCGCCGGCGTTCGCCCCCTCGCCGCGCGGCTTCGCCCATGTGTAGCCGATGCCGGCGAGAAGGTACGGCTGAACCCCGCCGTTCGTCAGGAAGAACGTGAGGAGCGAGACCGCGATCGGGATCTCGTTCACGGTGAGGACGCGTGCGCCGTCGGTCGCGAACGTCTCGAGCCGGTACCCGGCCGACAGCTCGAGGCCGATTCCGCCGGTGAGGCGCAGGCGCGCATGGACTCCGCCGGTCGCGCCGCCCGACTCCGCGTCGCGTCCGCGTGCATATCCCGCCTCCGCTCCGTAGCCCGTGCCGGGGTCGGAGTAAGACTGAGCGGCGGCCGGAAGGGCCGTCGCGAGGGCGGCAACGACCAGGACCGGAATCGCCTTGCGCATCCGGGTGCGACTGTACCCCGCCCGAAGCCTCCCGAGGGCCGAGGGCCGGGAAACGCTCATAATCAGGCACTCGTGGAGTCCAGAAGCTGGAAAGACGACCTGCCCACGCTGATCCTCGCGGTCGCGGCTCAATTCGGGCTCGTGCGCCTTGTGGACTGGGCGCGGGCGAATACCGCCACGAGCGACCTCGCCCGCCGTCTCGTCGAGGAGCGCTTTTACTTCGCGCCGCAGATCGGCGCGGTCCTCGTGGTGCTCATTCTCGGCTGGGTCATCGTGAAGGCGCTCAACCTGCGCGGCGTTGCGGTCGGCGAGTGGCTCCGCTCCTCGCTCCTCGTCGTCATGGTGGGCGTCGGCTTTCTCGTGGCCGCGCACCTCGACCAGATCCTGAACTCCCTGGACCTGCTCGCGCGCCAGCCGGTCCTGCACGCGGCGTCTCGAGACCTGGGCGCCTCGCCGCTGTACCAACTCCTTCAGCGCACGGCCACGCTGCGCTTCGCGATCGACATCGCGGGGCTGCTCGTCTGTCTCTTCGCGATCCGCCTCGGCCAGCCGGCGCCTCCCGAGGTGTCCGCTGCTCGGGGCTTTCGAGCCGCCAAGGACTGGGCCACGGCCGGAGACGCGTACCTGAAGGCGGGCGACACCAGGCATGCGCGACGGATGTTCCGGAAGGCCCGGGCGTGGCCTCGGCTCGCCGCGCTCGAGCAGCGCGACGGAAACGCCCGCGAAGCCGCGCGGCTGTACCAGGAGTCCGGGGATGCCTGGGCGTGGGAGGCCTCGCGCGCGTGGGAAGCCGCCGGCGAGGCTGCGGTCGCCGAGGAGCTCGGCAAGAAGGCGCTCCTCCTGGCGCGCGCGGCGTCCCGCTGGGACCGGCTCGCCGAGATCGCCGAGGCGCTCGGAGACCATGGTGCCCTCGGGGACGCCTGCCGCCATCTCGCCGAGTCGACGCCGCAGGGGCCCGTGAAGTCGGCGCTCTGGAAGAGGGCCGCGGACGCCTATCGCAACGCGGGGCGGACTGGGGACGCCGCGGAGGCATACCGAAACGCGCAGGAGCACATGCTCGCGGGCGAGCTCTTCGTGGAGAGTGGCCGGCCGACGGAAGCGATCCAGGCCTTCGAAAGGAGCGGCGCGCTCACGAAGGCCGCCCTCGCAGCGGCGCGCGCCGGCGATGAGAAGGGGGCGCAGGAGCTTCTCGCGCGAGAGGCCGAACGCCGCGGCGACCTCGTGTCCGCGGCGGACTCGTGGGGGCGGGCCGGACAGGCGCTGCGCGCGGCGGGCCTCTTCGAAAAGGCCGGGGACTTCGCGCGGGCGGCGGACGCGTGGAAGGAAGCGGGACGCCCCGAAAAGGCCGCGCTCCTTTACCAGCGCGGCGGGAATCGCACGGCGGCGGCCGAGGCCTTCGCGGCGGCGGGACAGGTCGAGAAGGCGGCGGCTCTCTACAGCGAGCTCAAGGACTATGACCGGGCGGCGACGCTCTTTCGCGGCGCCGGCCGCTTGCCCGCGGCGGCGGCGGCGCTCGAGGCAGGCGGAAGGTTCGACGAGGCGGCCCAGCTCTTTCTCCGCACGGGGCGCGGTCTCGAGGCCGCCCGGTGCGCGCTCCTCGCCGGCCATCGCGAGCGGGCGTGGGAGTACCTCACCGGAGTTCCGCGCAACGAGCCGGGGCTCGCCGAAGTGTTCCACCAGCTCGCGCGCGCACATCTGGCGGCGGGCGAGAACCAGGACGCGGTGCACGTCCTGCGCGAGCTGATCGGGCGCGGGAAGGTCGAGGCCGAGAATCTCCCGCTCCACAGGACGCTGCTCGAGGCCATTCGCGCGTCCGGCGATTCCGGAGAGGGCGTTGAGCTGGGGCGGATCGCGGCGTTCGATCCCTCGGTGCTCGAGGGCGCCGCGGTGCGTCCCGTACCGTTCGTGGAGGAGGGGCGAGACGATCCCATGCCCGCCGCGCTCATCCGGACACCGGCCGTGCACAAGTCGGAGACCTATTCCACGTTCGCGCCTCCATCTCCGTCATCGCCCGTGCAGCCCCCACGGCTGCGCATCGCGACACCCCCGGCCTCGCCGCCCGCCAGGTCCACGTCGGGCTTCGGCCTGCCCGAGACGCCCGAATCGCGCTACGAGATCCTCTCCGAGCTGGGGCGCGGCGGCATGGGTGTCGTGCACAAGGCCCTCGACAAGAAGCTGGACCGGTTCGTCGCGCTCAAGATCCTGCCCTGGCAGCTCCGCGGCGACGAAACGGCGATGCGCTACTTCAAGCGCGAGGCCAAGGCCATCGCGGCGCTCAAGCACCCGAACGTCGTCGCGCTCTACGACTACGGGGACGGGTTCGGAAGCCTGTATCTGGCGATGGAGTACCTCGAAGGGCCGAACCTCCAGAAGCTCATCAAGAAGGACTCCGAAAGAGTGCGAAAGAACTGGAGAAGCTGGTTCGTGCAGGCGACGCGCGGCATCGCGGCCGCGCACGCGAAGGGCATCCTGCACCGCGACCTCAAGCCCGCGAACCTCATCCTCGACGAGCATGACACCTTGCGCATCCTCGATTTCGGCCTCGCGCTTCCGCAGGCCGACGCGGGCGGCACGTCCAAGCTCATCGGCAGCCCGGCCTTCTTCCCGCCCGAGGTGCTCCGCGGCGAGATGCCGAGTCCGGCTTCCGACGTCTATTCGCTCGGCGCCGCGTTCTACACGCTGGCGACGGGCCGGTGGCCTTATGTGGGCGACGACGTCCTGGTCGCGAGGCTCGAGCGCGATCCCGACGATCCCCGGCCCTACGCGCCCTTCCTCTCGGAGGGGGAGGTCACGGTCCTCATGCGGACGCTCGCCCGCCACCGCCCGGACCGCTTCCCGGACGGCGGCGAGCTGCTCGCGGCGCTCCTCGCGCTCGAGGTGTAGGGCGGGACGCGCGGTGCGGATCGCGGTCGTGCCCGGCGACGGCATAGGCCCCGAGGTGACGCGCGAGGCTCTGAAGGTGCTCGGGGCGATGGAGCCGGTAGAAGTCTCTCTTTTCCCCTGGGGCGCGGACCATTTCCTGAAGACTGGAGAGACCGTCCCTGAGGGCGCCTTCGACATGCTCGCGCGCGACTTCGACGCCGTTCTCGCCGGAGCGTTCGGCGACCCGCGCGTCCCGGACGGGCGGCATGCCGACGAGATCCTCCTCGGCATGCGCCGCCGCCTCGACCTCTTCGCGAACGTCCGTCCCGTGCGCGCCCTTCACGACTCCGTCGTCCCCCTCCGGCAGGCGCGCGCCTCCGACGTGGACTTCGTCCTGTTCCGCGAGAACACGGAAGGTGCCTACTCGGGCCGCGGGCGGGTCGCGAATGCCGGCACCGCGGACGAAGAAGCGGTCGAGGAGGACGTCACGACCCGCCGCGGCGTCGAGCGGATCTGCCGCATGGCCTTCACCTTTGCGGAGACCTTCGACAAGCCCCGGCGCCTCGGGCGCCGCCCGCGGGTCCTCCTCGCCGACAAGCACAACGTCCAGAAGCGCGGGGGCGGCCTGTGGCACCGGGTCTTCCTTGAGCTGGCCGCGACGTTTCCCGCGTGCGACGGCCGGCACATGTTCGCCGACGCCCTCGCCCACGAAATGGTGCGCGATCCGGCTTCGCTCGACGTCGTCGTCACGAACAATCTGTTCGGCGACGTCCTCTCCGATCTGGGCGCCGCCCTGCAGGGCGGCCTGGGCCTCGCGCCATCCGGAAACGTCCACCCTCGGCGCACGTCCATGTTCGAGCCCGTGCACGGCTCGGCGCCGGGCCTCGCGGGCAAGGGAATCGCGAACCCCTTCGGGTCGATCCGCAGCCTCGGGATGCTCCTGGCGCACCTCGGGCGGCAGGATCTCGCGGAACGCGTCGAGGGCGCCGTCGCGGCGTGCATCGCGGCGGGAGAGACGACACGCGACCTCGGAGGGAGATTCTCGACGGCGGAGGCGGGCGACGCGGTCGCGGCGCGTCTCGCCGGCGGAAAGGTTAGAGGAGCCGGACTCGCACCTCGCGCATCAGCTCCGGCTCGGTGAGCTCCAGCTTCTCCTCGACCACGACGCGCTGGATGAGCCCGCGCTCGCCCTCCACGATCAAGGTGATTCCGAGCTCGATCTCGTCGAACGTCGCTTCGGCCACCGACTCGTCGGGGTTCTTCACAATGACCGACTCCACGACGGCGGCGTCGCCCTCGCGCCCGGCGACGACGAGCCGGAACGTGGACGTCTCTTTCGAGCTCTTGTTCTTTTCCTTGCGCGCGAGCTCGCGAGCCCGCTTCTGCGCTCTTTTCTGGCGGATCTCCCAGGCCCTCATGCGGCTCCTTTCCGGGCGCTCGGGAGCGCCGGAGCCTCGCATTATGTACGACGGCGCCGTGGGCTAATCTCGGCTCCGCGGAGGCGGCGATGAAAGCAGTCTTCTTCACGGCGCACGGCGGAAACGACATCCTCACCTTCGGCGAGCGGCCCGACCCCGTGCCGGGCGCGGGCGAGGTGCTCGTGAGGCTCGAGGCGGCCGCTCTCAACCGGCTCGACCTCTTCGTGAGGGACGGCATCCCCGGCGTCCCCGTCGCCTTTCCGCACGTGCCGGGCGCCGATGGCGCGGGCGTCGTGGAGGCGCTCGGGCCGGGCGTCACGGGACCTTCGCCCGGCACGCGCGTCGTGCTCCAGCCCGGCCTCTCGTGCGGCGCGTGCGAGTTCTGCCTCGCGGGTGAGCGCAGCCTCTGCGTGAGCTTCCGGATTCTCGGCGAGCACGTGCCCGGCACGTTCGCCGAGAAGATCGCCGTTCCGCGCGTGAATGTCTTCCCCGTTCCAAGCCGTCTCTCTCCCGAGAAGGCGGCGGCCTTCCCGCTCGCGGGGCTCACCGCGTGGCGGATGCTCGTGACGCGTGCGGCGCTCCGGCCCGGCGAGACCGTGCTCATCCACGGCGTCGGCGGCGGCGTTTCGACGTTCGCGATCCAGATCGCGAAGCTCTGCGGGGCGTCCCGGGTTTTCGTGACGTCGTCCTCGGAGGAGAAACGCGCGCGCGCGAGAGAGCTCGGGGCGGACGAGGTGATCGATTACACGGCGACGGACGTCGGCAAGGCGGTCCGGGAGATGACGGGAAAACGCGGCGTGGACGTCGTCGTGGACTCGGTGGGCGCGGCCACGTGGCGGCACTCGCTCACGGCGGCGGCGAAGAAGGGGCGCATCGTGACCTGCGGCGCCACTTCCGGCCCCGCTCCTCCCGAGAACATCAACATCATCTTCTGGAAGCAGCTCTCGATCCTCGGGTCCACGATGGGCACGGATGCCGAGTTCGCGGCCATGCTGGCGGCCGTGGACGCGGGCCGCCTCGAGCCCGCCGTCGATTCGGTCTTCCCGCTCGCCGACGCGCGCAAGGCGTACGAGCGGATGGCCTCGGGCGCGGGCTTCGGAAAGATCGTGCTGAAGGTCGGGTGAGAGCGGCTACGCCGGAATCCACAGCGTGAACGTCGAGCCCGGCCCGTCGTCGTTCTTCGCGACGTCGAGGCGGCCGCGGTGCGCCTGCAGGACCTTCTGGACGACGGTGAGGCCGAGGCCGGTGCCGGGCACGGCTTCGCTGCCGTGGAACCTCACATAGGGCGTCGCGATCCGGGATTTCTCGGCGGCGGGAAAGCC
>JBGPDK010000088.1:0-13229 GCA_041482235.1 Thermoanaerobaculia bacterium
ATGAAGCACCTGATTCGCTTCGATATGTCGGAGTACATGGAGAAGCATGCGGTATCGAAGCTGATCGGATCGCCTCCGGGATATGTCGGCCACGAAGAAGGCGGCCAGCTCACCGAGCGCGTGCGCCGCAATCCGTACTCGGTGGTGCTGCTCGACGAGATCGAGAAGGCGCATCCCGACATCGCGAACCTCCTCCTGCAGATCCTCGAGGACGGCCAGCTCACGGACGCGTACGGAAACGTCGTCGACTTCAAGAACACGCTCATCATCATGACCTCGAACGTCGGAACGAAGTTCCTCGTCACGGGCAGCCGTATGGGCTTCGGCGACGGCAAGAACACACCCGAGAAGCGCGAGGTCGAGGAGATGGTGCTCAAGGAGCTGCGCCGCGAGTTCTCGCCGGAGTTCATCAACCGGATCGACGAAGTCATCGTCTTCAATCCCCTGGGACTTCCGGAGCTCCGGGCCATCGGCCGTCTCCTCCTCGACGACGTGAGCGCGACTCTGAAGCATCGCGGCCTGACGCTCGTCGTCGACGAGCCGGCCGTCGACTGGCTCCTGAAGGCTTCGGGGCACGACATGCACTCGGGGGCGCGGCCGCTTCGCCGGACCATCCAGCGGCACGTCGAGGACCCGGTATCGGAATTGCTGATCGGCTCGCGAGAGCCAATCGAGTGCGTCGAAGTGACCGTATCAGGAGACGAGCTCAAGGTTCGGGTTCGGGCTCCCGAGCCGATCGGCACGAGCCGGTAAGCTGGGTGCCGCTGAAACGCTCGTCCGGCTGTCCTGCCGGGTTCGCCCGGGGCCGTTCAGTGCGCGCCATTCCGGCCGGGGCTCTCGCGGGGGCTCTGGCCGCCCTCCTGGGCTGCGGAACGGCCTTCGCCCAGGCGACGGCGGTTCCCCGCTCGAGTGCGGCCGTTCCGAAGGGTGGCGCGCCATTGCTCCTGACGCCCGATTGGGTGGGAAGGCCGGACGTGTACGTCATCCACTTCTCGTCGCACAAGGACCGCGCAAACGCCGCGAAGGAGGCGCTGAAGCTCGGGGCCGCGCTCGGCGCGCCCGCGCGGGCCGTCCAGGTAGACCTCGGCGAAAAAGGCGTGTGGTATCGCGTCGTCCTGGGCGAGTTCGCCGACGTTGATGCCGCGCACGCATTCCGCGCCGACCTCGAAGCGAAGAAAACGCCCGGCGTGGGGTTCGTCTACGAGATGCGGGGACACGCTCGGACTCCCAGCCCGGCGCCCAGCCCGACTCCCAGCCCGGCGCCCAGCCCGACTCCCAGTCCGACGCCCACTCCCGCGCCCGCCGGCGACTCCGCGTTCGGCGCGTCCCGACCGGATTCGCCCCTCATGGGCATGCCGAAGGCGTCGATGGCGCTCGCCCCCGAGCCCCCGCTTCCCGCCGGCGACAAGCCGAAGATCGCGCAGATCGTCGTGCGTGGAGGGAAGACCACGGCAGCCGAGACCGTGGGCTTCTACCTGGGCGTCAAGGCAGGCGATCCCTACGACGACGATCTGATCAAGCGTAACTTCAGCAAGCTCTGGGATTCCGGGCTCTTCGAGGACGTGACGCTCGAAAAGGAGACGTCCCCCGCAGGCGTCGTGCTCGTCGCAATCGTCGTCGAGCGGCCGACCGTCTCGGACCTCGAGTTCCGCGGCAACAAGAAGCTCACGACCTCTCAGCTCAAGGACAAGCTGAAGGAGGGCAAGGCCGAGATCCGGGTGGGCGCGCCCGTCTCGCTGCGCGACGTCGCGAAGGCCAAGACGGTTCTCCTCGATGCGTACAAGGCCGAGGGATTCCGCTCGGTGGCCATCGACGCCACGACCGAGAACGTCTCCGACCTCCAGCGACGGATTGTCTTTCTGGTGGACGAAGGCGACAAGATCAAGATCCAGTCGATCGTGTTCGCCGGCAATACGGTCTTCGGTCAGACGAAGCTCCGTTACGCGATCCACAAGACGAAGCAGGCGCACTGGTGGCGCTTCTTCGACAGCAAGTCCACGTACAACCAGGCGGGCTATGAGGAAGACGTCGAGAGCCTTCGCAAGCTCTATCAGGACGCCGGCTACAAGGACGTCGTCATCAAGGACCCGATCCTCGATGTCTTCGTGACGAACCCCGCGGAGAAGCGGCCCGAGAAGATCAACCGCCGGGTGAACATGACGATTCCGATCGTCGAGGGCGAGAAGTTCTACTTCGGCAAGGTCACCGTCGAGGGCTCCACGGTATTCAAGCCGGAGCTGCTCGAGCGGTTCTTCGGCTACAAGGCGGGGAAGGCGATGAGCCGGGCGGTGATCGCCGACGGGATGAAGGCGATCGACGCCACGTACCGCAGCCGGGGCTACATCTACGTGTTCATGAACCCCGAGAACACCGAGAAGCCGAAGCACGTCGTCGACGTCGCCGTGAAGATCACCGAGGGCGACCAGTACCGGCTCGGAAGGATCGAGTTCGCGGGCAACAAGACCACGCGCGACAAGGTGCTGAGGCGCGAGCTGCAGGTCTTCGAAGGCGACATCATGGACATGGAGACCTTCAAGAAGAGCCTTTTCAAGGTGACCCAGCTCGGCTACTTCAAGATCGAGGAGGACCCGGACTTCCGCGTCAACCCCGAGAAGAAGACCGTCGACGTTTCCGTCAAGGGCACGGACACGAACCGCAACGAGGTCCAGTTCGGCGCGGGCTACTCTCAGCTCGATGGCCTCTTCGGGCAGTTCCAGTTCAACACGCGAAACTTTCTCGGGCGAGGCGATACGCTCGGCCTGCAGTTTCAGCGCGGCAACCGCTCGAACTTTTTCGATATCTCGTTCGCCGAGCCATGGTTTCTCGACCAGCGAATGTCGATCGGCGGGTCGATCTTCAGTCGCACGCTGGACTACAGCGACGTCGCAGGCGGCCTCGATCAGCAGAGCAAGGGCGCGACCCTCTCGCTCGGCTACGGGCTGGGTCTGTTCGACCTCGCGTCGATCTTCTACGGCTACACCGACACGCGGAGCACGTTTCAGGTCTTTCCGCCCCCCGTTCCGCCCGGCGGCGGCGCGGTCCCGGTCGCCTTTGCGACGTTTCTGGGCAAGACCTCGGCGATCACTCCCGGCTACCGGTACGACAGCCGCAACGATCCCTTCGACCCGAACCGCGGAACGAAGATCGGAGCCTCGCTGTCGATCGCGGGAGGCCCGCTCGGCGGCAATTTCTCGTACTACAAGCTCAGTGCGAACGCGACCCGCTACGTTCCTCTCGGCAGGAAAGGCAACCTCGCGTTCAATCTCGACTTCGGCCTTCTGCGGGCCTATGGCGGCGCGCGCGACCCGAACGAGGTGGAGGAGGACAGCCGGCTCCCGCTCTTCGAGCGCTACCGCATCGGCGGCGACCGCTCCGTGCGCGGCTTCAAATTCGGCTCGATCTTTCCGATCGACAGCGAGAACCGGGCGTTTTTCACGAGCAATGGCGCGCTCATCGGGGGCGACCGCTTCCTCGTTTTCAACACCGAATACGTCTATGCCCTGGCGGGCCCCCTCAAGCTCGCGCTCTTCTTCGACGCGGGCAACGCCTGGCTCGAAGGCCAATCGCTGAACCTTCGGACGATGCGCACCTCGACGGGCCTCGAGATGCGCGTCTTCCTGCCGATCTTCCAGGCGCCGCTGCGGTTCATCTACGGCGTCAACCTCTCCCCGAGGGACGTCAAGGACCGCGCGGGTGCGGTGATTCAGAGCGAGTCCCGGACGGACTTCCAGTTCTCCATCGGGACGACGTTCTAGCCATTTCCAGTATGATGCCCGCCTCCGTGGAGACGGCGTCCTCTCTCAGACCAAATCCAACGAAGGAGTTCCATCCATGAATCGCACCGTCACTCTCGCGGCCGGCGCCCTCGCCCTCGGGCTTTTCGCCGGCGGCGCGTTCGCCCAGACCGCCCCCACCGCCGCGCCCGGCGCGAAGATCGGCGTGATCGAAGTCCAGAAGATCGTCCAGGAATCCGCAGTCGGCAAGGAGAGCCTCGCCCGCGTGCAAAAGGTCCAGCAGGCCAAGCAGGACGATCTCGCCAAGCGCCAGAAAGAGCTTCGGGAGATGGAGCAGAAGATCCAGGACCAGGGCAAGTCCCTCTCCGAGGACGCCATGGAGAAGCTCCAGAAGGACTATCAGGCGAAGGCGCTCGATCTGAAGCGCTTCCAGGACGACGCGCAGCGCGAGCTGGAAGAGTCGCAGCGCAAGGAGCTCGGGGAGCTCGAGAAGCGGATCATGCCGGTGATCAACGAAGTCGCGCGCGAGCAGGGCTACGCCCTGGTTTTCAACAAATTCAACTCGGGGCTGCTCTTCGCCGATGACAAGGCCGTCGATCTGACGGAAGCCGTCATCACGAGGTTCAATTCGCAGATCGCGGCGCCGGCCCCGGCCGCGAAGCCTGCGGCGTCCGCCACCGCCAAGTCCGCGGCCAAGCCGGCCGCGACGGCCACCCCGGCCGCGCCGAAGAAGTAAGCCGGGCGTGGCGTCGTTCTCCGTCGCCGAGGTGGCCGCCGCCTGCGGCGGACGCGTCGTCGGCGACGGGAACCGGCTGCTGTCCGGCGTGCGCTCGCTCGAGGGGGCCGGCGCGGACGCGCTCTCGTTCGTGAACGAAGAACGGGCGCTGCCGCGCGCGGCCGCATCCGGCGCCGGCGCGCTCCTCGCGCGGACGGCCTCCGCCCTCCCGGGTCGAACCGTCATCGAGGTGCCCGATCCCCCGGCCGCTCTCGTCCTGGCTCTCCGTCTTTTTCATCCGGCGCGCTCCCCGCGGCCCGGCATTCATCCGACGGCGGTCGTCGACGCGGGCGCTTTCATCGATCCGTCGGCGGAGATCGGGCCCTACGCCGTCGTGGGTGATTCCTCGCGCGTGGAAGCGAACGCGATCGTGGGAGCTCATGCCGTGGTCGGGGCGCGGTGCCGGGTGGGCGCGCTGTCGTGGCTGCATCCCCACACCGTCCTCTACGACGACGTCCTCCTCGGCGACCGTGTCGAGGTCCACAGCGGGGCCGTCCTCGGCGCGGACGGCTTCGGCTATGCCGCGACGGAGAAGGGCCTCGTGAAGATTCCGCAGGTTGGGGGCGTCACGATCGGCGACGACGTCGAGATCGGCGCGAACACGTGCATCGACCGCGCGGCCCTCGAGACGACCTCCGTCGGATCCGGAACGAAGATCGACGACCTCGTGATGGTCGGCCACAACGTGAGAATCGGCCGCCACGACGTCCTCTGCGCGCAGGTCGGCGTCGCGGGCTCGGCCGTCATCGGGGACGGCGTCGTCCTGGGCGGGCAGGTGGGCGTCGCGGGGCACATCACCGTCGGCGACCGCGTCAAGGTGCAGGCGCAGAGCGGCATCGGGGCGGACGTGCCGGACGGCGAAGCGCTCCACGGAACGCCCGCGATCGGATACCGCGCTTACCAGAAGTCGCACATCGAGTTTCGCCGGCTGCCCGAAACGGCGCGCCTCGTACGCCGCCTCGCCGAGAAGGCCGGGCTCCTCAAGGGAGGGAACTCATGAGCCAGCCGGTCCCGAGAGCCGACATCCAGGAGATCCTGAGGCTCCTGCCGCACCGATATCCGTTTCTGCTCGTGGATCGAATCCTCTCGATGACCGCGGGACCGATCGTCGCGGGCTCGAAGGTCACGGGCCTCAAGAACGTCTCCGTCAACGAGCCGTTTTTCCAGGGACACTTCCCGGAGAATCCGGTGATGCCCGGCGTTCTCATCCTGGAGTGCATGGCCCAGGTGGGAGGCTGCCTCTTCTTCGCGGGCGAGGCCGAACCGGAGAAGAAGCTGATGTACCTGTCGGGCGTCGACAAGGCGCGTTTCCGGCGTCCCGTGTTTCCGGGCGACCAGCTCGTGGTCGTCGCCGAGATCGTTCAGGTGCGCTCGAACCTCGTGCGCATGAAGGCCGAGGCGCTCGTGGACGGCGCCCTCTGCGCGGAGGGCGAGTTCATGTGCAACCTCGTACAACGCCCGGCGGCTTCGCGCTGATGGCGGTTCACCCGACAGCCGTCGTCGACCCTGCGGCCGCCGTACACCCCACGGCCCAGATCGGTCCCTACGCGATCGTCGGCCCGAACGTCACGATCGGGGCGCGCACGACGGTCGGCGCCCACGCCGTCATCGAGGGCCCCACGACGATCGGCGAAGACAACCGGATCTGCCCCCTGGCCGCGCTCGGCGGACCTCCGCAGGATCTCAAGTACAAGGGCGAGCCGACGACGCTCGTCATCGGGAACCGGAATATGTTCCGTGAGTTCTGCACGATCCACCGCGGGACCGTGACGGGCCGCGCGACGACCGTCATCGGCGACGACAACCTCTTCATGGCCTATTCGCACGTGGCGCACGACTGCGTCGTCGGGAACCGAACCGTCTTCGCCAACGGCGCGGTCCTCGCGGGCCACTGCGTGGTCGAGGACGACGTCATCCTCGGGGGCTACGCGGCCGTCCGCCAGTTCCTGAGGGTCGGACGCCACGCCTTCGTCGGCGCCTTCTCCGGCATGAACCACGACGTCCTGCCATTTCTCTGGAGCTCCGCGGAACGCGACGTCAAGGCGTACAAGGTCAACGCCGTCGGCCTCGAACGGAAGGGCTTCTCGAAGGAGCGCGTCGCGGCCCTCCAGAAGGCCTATCGTATCCTCCACAAGCACCGCCACGACCGGACCGCGTTGCTCGCCGGCCTCGACGCAATCGCCGCGACTTCCGACGACGTGAAGTTCCTGCGCGACTTCATCGTCTCGTCCAAGGAAGGCATCCACGGGGCCTAGATTTTCTTTCTCTCTATGACCCGGCAGAGCCGCTTGATGCCTTCCTCGATGACGTCGGGCGGCGCGTAGGAGAAGTTCAGGCGCATCGTCCGCTCGCCGCCGCCGGAGGGGTAGAACGCGGCGCCGGGGACGAACGCGACTTTCTCGGCGATCGCCTCGTCGAGGAGCTTGAGGGTGTCGAAACCCTCGGGGAGCGTCGCCCATAGGAAAAGGCCGCCGCCTGGCCGCGTCCAGCGCATGCCGGACGGAGCGTGGCGGTCGAGTGCGCGGATCATCGCGTCGCGGCGCTCCCCGTAAACCGCCCGAATGCGGCGAACATGCTGGTCGAGGAATCCGCCCCTGGCGACTTCGTACGCCACGTACTGGCAGAAAGTCGAGGTGTGGAGATCGGTGCCCTGCTTGATCTGGACGAGCTTCGAGATGACCGCCTCGGGCGCCACGACCCAGGCGATCCTCAGACCCGGTGCGAGCGTCTTGGAAAGCGTCGACATGTAGAGCACGTTGCCCGTGAACGCCCGCTCACCGCCCCCGCACCCGTGGAGCTCGGCGTCGAGCTTCACGAGGGAGGGGAGGTGCTCGCCCTCGTACCGGAGCTGGCCGTAGGGATCGTCCTCGACGATCGGGATCCCGTAATGGGCCGCTCGCTCGATGAGGCGCCGCCGTCGCGCGAGGCTCAGGGTGACGCCCGCTGGGTTCTGGAAGTTCGGAAGCGCGTAAACGAACTTCGGCCCGCCCCTCAATTGCCGCTCGAGGGCATCCATGTCCATCCCGTCGTCGTCGATCGGCACGGGGAGGTACTCCGCCTGGTACGCGTTGAAGGCCTGCAGGGCCCCGAGGTACGTGGGTGCCTCGGTCAGGACGTGATCGCCCGGGTTGATCAGGAGCTTGCCGATCAGGTCGAGGGCCTGCTGCGAGCCGGACGTCACGAGGACGTTTTCGGGCCGCACCTCGACGCCGTATCGGCTCATGTGGCGGACGAGCAGCTCGCGGAGCGGCCTGTAGCCTTCGGTCGTCGTGTACTGGAGAGCCGTCGTCCCGTGGTCCTTCAGGACGCGGTCAGTTGCCGAGCGCACTTCCTCCACGGGAAAAACCTCGGGTGCCGGTAGCCCGCCGGCGAAGGAGATGATTTCGGGCTTCTCCGTGAGCTTGAGAAGTTCGCGGATCATCGAAGCCCTGATGCCCTGCATGCGCTGCGCGAAGCGCGACCCCCAGAGCGTCTCGGGCGCGGAGGAGATAGGCGCCCCCGCCCGGCCCGGTTCGTTGCCCATCAGTCCTCCGAGGAGCTCTTCTTGGGCGGTTATCTCCAGAACTGGCATGGACAGACCTCTCTCCAAACGTCCACCCTGAAGGCCCTCCAGCGCCATGATGCGGACAGATCAGTGCAAGTCGGAGGGGGAAGCTCCGCTACTCCTCGACGACCTCCACCTTCCGGTGCTTCGAGTGCTCGGCGATGAGCTTGTCCTGCAGCGGGCGCGGGACCTCCTCGTAGCGGCCCATCTCCATGTGGAATGAGCCCCGCCCCTGCGTGATGGCCCTGAGGATCGACCCGTACGAGATCATCTCCGCGAGCGGGGCCTCGGCGTGGATGATCGAGTCCTCGCCTTCCTGGTCCATGCCCGCGGGCCGGCCACGGCGCGACGTGAGGTCGCCCATGAGGTCGCCCATGTACTCCTGCGGCGCCCGGATCGCGATCTTCATGATCGGCTCGAGGATCGTCGGCTTGGCCTTCTCCATGGCGTCCTTGTAAGCCAGCGAGCCCGCGATCTTGAAGGCCATCTCCGACGAGTCGACGTCGTGGTACTGGCCGTCGTACAGCTCCACCCTGAAATCCACCATCGGAAACCCGGCCAAAAAACCGCGCTTCCTCACGTCCTGAATGCCCTTCTCGACCGCGGGTACGTAATTGCGCGGAATCGAGCCGCCGTAAAGGTCGTCGACGAACTCGAAGTCCTCGCCGCGCGCGAGGGGTTTGATGCGGATCTTGCAGTCGGCGAACTGGCCGTGGCCGCCCGTCTGTTTCTTGTGGCGTCCGTGCCCTTCGGCGGAACGCGTGATCGTCTCGCGGTACGGAACCTTGGGCGGGTGAAGGATGACCTCGACGCCGCTTTTTCTCTTCATGCGGGCGACCGCGATCTCGACGTGGAGCTGGCCCGCGCCCGCGAGGAGAAACTCGTGGGTGTCGGCGTCGCGCGAGAAGCGGAGGGACGGGTCCTCCTCGATGAGCTTGTGGAGCGCAACCGAGATCTTGTCCTCGTCGCCCTTGGACTTCGGCTCGATCGCGAACGCAATCGCGGGCTCCGGAAAAGCCGGAGGCGCGAAGACGAAAGGCTTCTCCTTCACGGAAAGGGAGTCGCCCGTAAGCGTCTCCTTGAGCTTGGCGACGCCTCCGATGTCGCCCGCGGGGATCTCGGGCAGGTTCTGCATCGCCTTACCGAGGGGCGAGAACACCTGACCGAAGCGCTCGGCAGTCTCACGCGCGGGGTTCCAATACGTGCCGTCGCTCTTGAACGTGCCCGAGACGACGCGGAAAAGCGTCAGGCGCCCCGCGTAAGGGTCGGAGATCGTCTTGAAGACGAACGCGGCGGCGGGGCCGGCCGCGTCGGCGGCGAGGGCCTCGCTGGCTCCGGCCTTGTTGCTCGCGACGGTCTGGAAGGAATCGGCCGCCGGCAGCAGGTCGACGATCTCGTCGAGGAGCTTCTCGACCCCGGTCTCGTGGTCGCCGCCTGCGGCGAACAGGACCGGCGTGATCTTGCGATCGCGTATGGCCATCCGGAGGGCGGGCTTCATCTGGTCCTCGGAGAGATTGCCCTGGGCGAAGAACGTCTCCATGAGCTTGTCGTCGCCCTCGGCGACCATCTCGACGAGCGACTCGTGCAGGGTCGCGGCATCCTTCGCGAACTCGTCGGGGACGGGGGCCGGCGCCGTCTTGCCGCCGGCGTCCGTGAGGTAACCCTCCATGGCCACGAGGTCGATGACGCCCCGGAAGGACTTCTCACGCCCGATGGGGGCCTCGAGGCAGACGCAGGATCGGCCGAATTTGCGGGAAAGCTGCTCCATGACGCGTCCGCCGTCCGCGTTCTCGCGGTCCATCCGGTTCACGACCACGAGGCGGGGGAGGCCGAGCTCGTCGCAGAGCTTCCAAGCCTTCTCCGTCTGGACCTCGACGCCTGCAACCGCGTCGACGACGAGGAGCGCGGCGTCCGCGGCCTTCAGGCCGCAGATCATCTCGGACACGAAGATCCCGTAGCCAGGCGTATCGATGAGGTTGACCTTGTTCTTCTTCCACTCGAGCGACGCGACCGCGAGCGAGATCGAGATTTTCCGCTCGATCTCCTCCGGGTCGAAGTCGGTCGGCGTGTTGCCGTCCTCCACGCGCCCGAACCGCGGCGTCGCGCCAGCCTCGTGCAGGAGGGCGGAAACGAGCGTCGTCTTGCCGACGCCGTTGTGGCCGACGACCGCGACGTTGTGGATGGCGGAAGCGGGATAAACCTTCATTCGGCGGCCCTCCGGAATTTCGTTTCGGGGTCGGAATTATAGGCGCTGGCCTTTCGGCGCGGCGGGTTCTTTTCGCCGGTGCGAGATTGCGCGGGAACAGGACAGGGCGGGCGCTCGGCGATGCGGGCGGCACGTGGTGCGACTGTTAGAATTTCGAGATTCCCGGGGATTTCCCCGGTCGCCTGCGCGACAGCGCAGGCCACGGAGGCCGTCTGCCGCCCGAACCGGGGTCGTTCGATCTGCCCAGAAAATTCGCACGCTACGAGGTGGAGCGCGAGCTGGGCAAGGGTGCGATGGGTGTCGTCTTCCTCGGGCGCGATCCCGTGATCGGCCGGCGTGTCGCTCTGAAGACCATCCGGGCCATCGGCGAGGATGACGCGGAAACGCGGGAGTTCGCCGAGCGTTTCCTCCGGGAGGCGCAGGCGGCGGGAACGCTGTCCCACCCGAACATCGTGACGATTCACGACGTGGGCGAGGAGGTCGAGACGGGGACCACGTTCATCGCGATGGAGTACGTCGAGGGGAAGAACCTCAAACAGCTCCTGAAGGACAAGGTCTCGTTCTCCTACGACCGGATCGCGGAGATCGTGATTTCCGTCGGGGACGCTCTCGACTACGCGCACCGGCGGGGCATCGTGCACCGCGACGTCAAGCCGGCCAACATCATCCTCACGACCGACGGCACCGTGAAGATCACGGACTTCGGGATCGCGAAAATGGAGAGCTCGAGTCTCACCGCCGCCGGACAGTTCCTCGGCACGCCGAACTACATGTCGCCCGAGCAGGTGGCGGGCGAGGTCGTGGACGGGCGCAGCGATCTGTTCTCGCTCGGCGTCGTCCTGTACGAGCTCCTCACGAAGAAGAAGCCGTTCGCCGGCGAAAATCTCACGTCGATCTCCTACAAGATCGTCCACGAGGGCTATCCATCTCCGCAGATGTACGACGCTGCGATCCCCGCCGAGTTCAACCCGATCCTCGAGCGCTCGCTCGCGAAAGATCCGGTGGTCCGCTTCCAGAGCGGAAAAGAATTCGTGCAGGCCCTCTCCGAGTTTCGCGCGCGGAACGCCGAGATGGAGATGCTGAAGGGCCTGGGCGAGATGGTGGCGCAGGCCGAGCGGCTCGGGCCGGTGTCCGCGTTGGAATCCCAGGCGAGCCTTCCGGCTCCGGCGGCGAAGACCTCGGCGCCCGACATGCCGCCCTCGCGTCCCGGAGCGGCGCCCTTGCCCGTCGGCGGTGGAACGACGTCCCTCGAGGACCTCGCCCGCCGCGCGCGGAGCGATCTCGACCCGTCCCTGGCCGCGATGCCGCAGCACGCGCTGAGCCGCGGTTTTTCGGGCCCCGAATGGAGCCTGGACACGGGCGCCTTGAGGAAAGATTCGGGGAACGCCGAGGACGAGGTGGCCCCGCGCGAGAATCGGCCTTCGTCGCCGGGGACACTCGTCTCCGAGGTGCAGCGCGTCTCCAAGCCCGCGACGGAGGGCGACTCGGGACGCATCGAGCCGCCGGAGCACACGCCGGAGCCAGCCGCGCCCGCGAACCCGCGGGAGAGCCCTCCTGCTCCTGCGAGCGTGGTGCCTCCGGCACCGCCCTCCCGGACCGCGCCGCCCCTTTCATCCCCGCAGCCAACGGCGTGGCCCGGAGCGCCCGCTCCGCCCGTCGAGTTGTCGGGCGGAGCACTCCTCATTGCCAAACCAGCCAGGGACATCACGGGGCCGATCCAGCCGATGCGCCCGGCCGCAGCTCTCGCCGGACCGCCCGCCCCGCCGCCCGTGGCTCGGCCTGCGGGCGCCACCCGCGCGCCCGGCCGCGACATCACGAGTCCCGTCGCGACGACGCCGATTCCGCTGCGCCCCGGAGCCGCCGCGATCGCCACGACGAGCCCTGGCGCTGGCGCGCAGGCCGGCGTGAAAGTGCCCGAGATCCTGAAGCGCGAGGTCAACCGCCCCTTCGTGTACCTCGTCCTTACCGGCGCCGTCCTCCTGGCGCTCGTGGTCGTGAGCGTTCTCGCGCAGCGCAGTTGCGCCATTGCGGGCAAGGCCCCCGACGAGGTGGCGGAGCAGGACACGCTCGCGCGAAAGAAGCTCCTCGCGGACGGAGCGCGGATGCTGGCCGAGGGCCACCCCGTGGAAGCGAGAGCCGCTTTCGTCGAGCTGATCCGCCAGGCTCCCAACTCCATCGCGGCGCGCGCGGCTCTCGAGAAGGCAGAGGCGGCGATCGCGAAAAAGGAGGAGCAGGACCGCCGCCTGGCGGAGGCTGGCGCGCGCCTCGCGGCCGCCCGCGATGCCCGCGACGCGAAGGACTATCCCCGCGTCGTCGCAGAGGCGGACGCGGCCCTGGCCCTCGTGCCCGATTCCGTGGAGGCGACGGAGCTAAGGGCCGCGGCTCTGGCGGAGGTTGCCAGTCGGGGGAAGACCTCCCCGAAGAAGGCCGCGGAGCGGATCCGGTCGATGAAGTCGGCATCGAAGCCCGCGGTCGTGCCGACGGCCGCCCCGGTGCCCGTGGCCGTGGCGCCGAAACCAGACGCCCCGCCGCCAGCCGGGCCGACGCCGTCTCGTGTCCGGCTGCGCATCGCCGTGACCGTGCCCGCGCCGCAAGGCTACGTGATGCTGCGCCGCAACGACATCGAGGTCTTCCGGCGCACCTTCGACTTCGGCCGCAAGTCGGGAGGCGGGAGTCTCGACGGCGAGATCGAGCTGCCGGCCGGACCTGCCGAGTTCAAGGCCTGGGTCATCGCGACGGATCGCAGCGTCAATCAGTACAAGGTCGTCACGTTGACGCTCGGCGGCGAAGGGCGGACGCTCTCGCTCGACGTGGACGCGTCGAAAAACCTCACGGTTGCTCTGCGCTAGGTGTAAAGGCTCAGGACGTTGTTCACCCGGGTATCCGGGGGAAACTGGTGGTGCGAAACATCAGTCAAGCCCTCGGAGGAACCCGGGATGAACTCGCATAGCAGAGCAAAGACGACCCCCC
>JBGPDK010000089.1:0-13179 GCA_041482235.1 Thermoanaerobaculia bacterium
ACGAACCGCGTGCCGTTCAGTCCGCCGGCATTCACGGTGCCGGGGATCAGCGTGACGGAGGGCTGGGCCTTCGCGTCCCCGGCGAATCCGAGAACCAGCGCGACTCCGAACGGCAGGGCCAGGGTCCGGAGCAGGGATCGGTAATCGGGCATGTGCGCCTCCCCTGAGAGCCTCCCATCGAGATCTGATGTCCGCCCTTGAAGGGCGGACAGGGTGCTCCCAACTAGTAATGCGAAAATGGACGCCGGATTCCCTCATGGCACACCTACGCTCATCCGAAGCCGGGACTCCTTCGGCAGGCGACGTGACCCGGCTCCTCATCGCGTGGAACGAAGGCGACGCCGGTGCCCTCGAGAGCCTCATCCCGCTCGTGTACGGGGAGCTGCGGCGCCAGGCCCGGGGATACCTCCGGAACGAAAGGTCCGGCCATACGCTCCAGCCCACGGCCCTCGTGCACGAGGTCTATCTCAGGCTCGTCGACCAGAGCCAGGTGAAATGGCAGAACCGCGCGCACTTCTTCGGCGTGGCGGCCCGTGCGATGCGCGAAATCCTCGTGGATCACGCCCGGAAGCGGCAGGCGAGGAAGCGAGGCGGCCCGGACAGCCTGATTTCCATCGACGACGTGAACCCGGCGGCGGCACCGAGGAACATCGATCTCCTCGACCTCGACCGGACGTTGAAGCGGCTCGCCACCCTGGACGAACGCCAGGCCCGGCTCGTCGAGCTTCGGGTCTTCGGCGGCCTGACGATCGACGAGGCCGCCGAGGTGCTCGAGATCTCGCCCGCCACGGTCAGCCGCGAGTGGCGCCACGCCGAGACGTGGCTCCACAAAGAGATGTCCTGAACGGCACATGACGCCCGAGAGCTTTGCGCACGCGAAGACCATCTTTCTGGATGCCCTGGAGCGCCCGGAAGCCGAGCGGAACGCCTTCGTCTCAGCCTCGTGCGGCGGCGACACCGAGCTCGAACGCGAAGTGGCGACGCTGCTCGAGTCCGAGTCCCATTCACCGGGTTTCCTGCACGGACTCCTTCCGGCCTCGATCCGCGACGCCTCCGCCCTCTCGGAAGCCGGCGCGAGTCCGGGCACACGCGTCGGCCCCTGGACGATCGTGCGCGAGATCGGGCACGGCGGGATGGGAACGGTTTACCTCGCCGAACGCGCCGACCGCGAGTACCGCGGACGCGTCGCCCTGAAGGTCGTGCGGCGCGGCATGGACACGGACTTCATCCTCCAGCGGTTTCGCTCCGAGAGGCAGATCCTCGCGTCGCTCTCGCACCCGAACATCGGCCGCCTCCTCGACGGCAGCACGACGGCGGACGGCCGTCCCTACTTCGCAATGGAGTACATCGAAGGCGAGGACCTCATCGCGTGGTGCCGCGGCCGGCGGGCGGGGCTTTCGGAGCGCGTCGCGCTCTTCCGGACCGTCTGTGCCGCAGTCCAGTACGCGCACCGGAATCTCGTCGTCCATCGCGACATCAAGCCCTCGAACATTCTCGTCACGCCCGAGGGCGTACCCCACCTCCTCGACTTCGGCCTCGCGAAGGTCCTCGACGCGCGCGAATCGGGCGACACCTCGTATCTGACGATCGCCGGGATGAGCGCGTTCACCCCGGAGTACGCGAGCCCCGAGCAGGTGCGGCTCCAGACCATCACCACCGCAAGCGACGTCTTCTCGCTGGGCGTCGTTCTCTACGAGCTCCTGACGGACGTGCACCCGTTCCGCCGGAAAGACAGAACCCCGGCGGAGATCGCGCGGGCGGTCTGCGAGACCCAGGCCGAGCTGCCGAGCCGGGCCGTCCTCGGCGCGGAGGGAGGACCGGGCTCGAGAAAGGCGCGCCTCCTCGCCGGAGATCTGGACACCATCGTTTTGATGGCGCTTCGCAAGGAGCCCGAGCGCCGCTACGCCTCCGCCGAGACGCTCTCGGAGGACCTCCAGCGCAATTTCGATGGCCGTCCCGTCCTCGCCCGAAAGGACACGCTCCCCTACCGCACCGGCAAGTTCGTGAGACGGCACCGGCTCGGAGTCGCGGCGGCTTCGATCGTCGCGGCGTCACTCGTCGCGGGCGCCGGCGTCGCGGTGTGGCAGGCGAAGCGCGCGCGAGCGAGTGAAGCGGGCGCGCGGCGGCGCTTCGAGGAGGTGCGCGCTCTCGCGAAGACCGTGCTCTTCGACCTCCACGA
This sequence comes from Thermoanaerobaculia bacterium, assembly GCA_041482235.1. Taxonomy (GTDB): domain Bacteria; phylum Acidobacteriota; class Thermoanaerobaculia; order UBA5066; family UBA5066; genus Fen-183. The sequence continues at coordinate 2,180 of JBGPDK010000089.1, forward strand.
CCAGATCGAGACGCTGCCGGGCTCGACGAAGGCGCGCGCGACGCTCGTCTCGACCTCGCTCCGCTATCTCGATTCGCTCGCGAAGGAAACCGGACGCGATTCCGCGCTCGTGCGGGAGGTCGCCGCCGGTTACGCGCGCCTCGCCGACATCCAGGGCGGGCCGAACGCGAGCCTCGGTGATCCGGAGGGCGCGCTCCGCAGCCGGCGGGCCGCGATCGCGCTCCTGGAGAACCTCGCGGCGCCCGGCGGCGCCGCCGCGGAAGACCTCGACTCGCTCGCGGCACAGCTGGATGCCGTGGGTCGCCTGCTCGGGTCGTCGCATCCGGACGCGCCCGCGGCGCACGCGCGGGCGCTCGAGATTCGCACGGCGCTCCTCGAAAGAGACCCGTCTTCACGCGTGTTCCAACGGGGGCTCGCGCGGAGCCTCGAGGCCTCGGCGAGCTTCCACGTCGACCGGAAGGAGTTCGGCGAGGCGCTCACGCTCCGGCGCCGGGAGCACGAGCTCTTCGCGGGTATCGCCGCCGGTCCGGCGGCCGTGTCGTCCGATCGGCGGAACCTCGCCCTGTCGGACAAGATGCTCGGAGCCCTCCTCCACCAAACGGAGAATCTCGCGGGCGCGCGGGCGCTTTACGAGGAGGCGATCGCCCTCGACGAGCTCCGCCTCGCCGAGAATCCCAACTCCTCGGAAACCCGCATGGACCTGTCCTTCAGCGTCGGTTCGCTCGGATCCCTGGCGGTCGACTCGGGAGACCTCTCCCTCGGGCGCGCGCTGTACACGCGCGCCCTCGCGCTGCGCCAGGAGGTGGCGTCGAGCGACCCCGCGAACGCATGGGCGCGAAGAGGCGTCGCACGCGCCCACGAGCGGCTCGCCGACATCGAGGCGCGTCTCGGGCACCGGAAGGCTGCGGAGGCACACCGCCTCAAGGCCAAGCCCCCGGCCGGCTGACCGCTCACGGGGCCGCCGGCGGCGTCCGGGGACCCGGGTGCCCGGTGGGCGCGATCCTCGGCAGCCGGATGCGGAACGTCGTGCCCCGGCCGGGCTGGCTGTCCACCTGGATCGTCCCGCCGTGCAGCTCGACGAACGCCTTCGCGAGCGCGAGGCCGATGCCCATGCCGCGGTAAGCCCGCGTCGAGGACCCGTCGATCTGGCGGAAGCGCTCGAAGATGAGGGGCAGGTCCTTCGCGTCGATGCCGACGCCGTTGTCCGCGATCGAAAACAAGACGCCTCGGTCGTCGGCCGCGGCTTCCACGCGGATCTCGCCGCCCTTCGGCGTGAACTTCACCGCGTTGTGCACGAGGTTCCAGAGCACTTGCCGGACGCGGAGGGGGTCGAGACGGACGGGAGTCTTCCCGGGCGGCACGACGACGGCCATCCGGATTCCCTTCGCAGCGGCCATGACGGAGACGGGCTCGACCGAGTCCGTCACGAGCGGACCGAGGTCCACGTCTTCGGGCTCGAGGCGCGTGCGGCCCTCCTCGTAACGTGACAGGTCGAGGAGGTCGGAGATGAGCGCGAGCAGGAACTGGGTCGACCGGTTGATCTGGTCCAAGGCGATCCGCATCGTTTCCTTGTCGGGCCGATCCTCCGCGAGGACCTCGCTCCAGCCGAGGATGGCCGTGAGCGGCGTACGGAGCTCATGGTTGATGTTCTGGAGAAAGTAGTCGCGGTTGCGCTGAGCGTCCCGGAGCCTTTCGTAGCTGCGCTGCAGCTCCTCGTAGAGTCGCGCGTTCCTGAGGAGCAGCGCGGCTTCGTCGGCATATCCGTCGATCGCGGACTGGTCCTCGGCGTCGAAGCCCCCAAGCTTGTCGGCCACCGCGAGGACGCCGAGGATCCCGACCTCGGCCTTGAGCGGCGCGAAGACGATGTTCTTCTCGATGTGCAAGGCGTCGAGGAGGATCCTCGACAGACGAGGGTCGGACGCGACGTCGTTCTGCAGGCAGGTCTCTCCTGTCCGGTAGCAGACGATCGCCAGGCTCTGGTCCTTCAGGCCCACGCGCCGGCCGCGGAGGGTCTCGTCGGGCACTCCGAAGCCCGGCGGCGTCAGCACGAGAGAACGGGTCTCGGGCTCCCAGAGGCAGATCCAGGCTTTCGTGGCGCCGACGAGCGCGGCGATCTGGCGGGTGAGCTGCGCAAACGTCTCTTCCGGGCGCGTCATGAGAGCGGCCGTCTGCGCGAGACGGTGGACGCCTTCCATGGACGCGATCCGCCACCTCACGCCTCGGTCGAGGTTCGTCATGGCGCGGTAGAGACGGCCGACCTCGTCGAGGCGGTCGCCTTCGGGCAGACGAGGCGTCGGCCCCCCGAAGGCGATCGCGTCGGCGACGCGGGCCACGCGGCGCAGGGGCGCGAGCGCCCGGCGCATGGCCACGACGACGGCCGCGGCGAACACGCCGACGAGGGCGATGTAGAGCAGCCGAAGCTCGTTCCGCTTGCGCAGCGTGGCGGCGAAGATGGGTTGAATCTGACCCGCGACTCTCTTCTCCAGCGTGGCCCGCGGCGCGATCCTCGCGTACGTCCACCTCAGATCCCCAATCTCGCGCATGGCCAGGAGGAACGTCTGGCCGCCGACCCTCGTCTCGACGATCCCGGCTCCCTGCGTCGCCACGATCGCTCCGAGCTCCCGGATTCGCTCCGGGGAGAGCCGGTTCTGCGGCGCGACGACGACCGGCCGCCCGTCCGCGGTGAACACGAACTCCACGTCGTCCGGCCGCGTCGGATCCTGCGATTCCTGGAACCGGCGCGGGAAGACCCAGTCCACGGCGACCTCGGCGAGGAGACGGCCGTTCTGCCCTTTCACGAGCGCCACGGCCGAGACGATGTTCCCGTTTCCGGCGTACGTGTCCTCGTACACGTCGGTCCAGAGGACAGGCGGCGACCCGGTCCCCGCGGCTTCATCCACGAGCGGGCGAGCCGAGTCGCTCGGGAACCGGAACGCGGGGTCGATGACGGGCCTTCCGCCCGGCTTCAGATCGAGCCCGGGAACCACGCGGAGAACGCCCGACGCCGTCCGGATCGAGACGGCGGACAGATCCCCGGGACCGAGGCCGAGAGCCGCGAACGGAGCCTCGAGACGGCGCGTCGAGGCGAGGTCGCGGCGCGCCTCGTAAGCGATTGGCCGCCGGCGGCTCACCATCGCCACGCTGACCCCGCGGCCCGACGTGCGGAGGAGGCCGCCGGCCTCGTCCACGAGAGTTTCCGCTGGAAGCTTCGGGTCCGGCCCCGCGTCGAGTGCCCTGGACGACTCGACGGCCGCGCGCCGCGCGATGTCCATGACCTCCCGCTTGTCGTCCCCGATCTGCCTCACCCGGTCGGCCGCCTGGTCGGACAGCGTCTGCCGTTCGTGCCGGCGCGCGTCGACGAGAAGAGTCGACAGGATCGTGTTCTGCTGCTCGGCGCCGATGCGGTCTCCGGCAACCCAGTAGACGACGGCCGGGACGAGCGCGACCGGGACGACGTACCAGAGGAGCCGCGCCGCGAGAGATCGCCGCGGGCTCCACGAGTCGGCATCCCGCGTCGTCCGCGCCGCGGCCGGGCTGTAACGGCCGGAGACGGCGGAACTCCCCCCCGAGATGTCCGAATTCACCCGGAAAGGTTAGCGCGGTTCGGGATTCCGGCCGTCGTCATGAGGAGGCTCCTCCCGCAGGCGCCGGCGGTGCGGCAACGCGCCTCTTTGCCACGGTCACGTCCGACACGATCTTTCCATCGCGAAACGTGACGACGCGCTTGGCGTGCTCGGAGATGTCCGGCTCGTGCGTGATGAGGACGACGGTCTTCCCCTCCTCGTTCAGCTCCTGAAAGATCGCCATAACCTCGATCGAGGTCCTCGAGTCGAGGTTTCCCGTGGGCTCGTCCGCGAGGAGGATCGCCGGATCGTTCACGAGGCTGCGCGCGATCGCGACGCGCTGCTGCTGCCCGCCGGAGAGCTGGGCGGACGTGTGGTCCCACCGGGGCCCGAGCCCCACGCGCTCGAGGCACTTCAACGCCTGCGCGCGCGCCTGCTCTTCGGTGATCTTCGACTTCGTCGAGTAGAGGAGCGGGAGCTCGACGTTCTCGAGGGCGTTCGTCCGCGAAAGCAGGTTGAAGCTCTGGAACACGAATCCGATCTTGTCGTTCCGAATGCTCGCGCGCTCGTCGCGGTCGAGGCCCGAGACGTCGACTCCCTCGAGGACGTAGCGGCCGGAGGTCGGTCGGTCGAGACAGCCGACGATGTTCATGAACGTGGACTTGCCCGACCCGGACGGGCCCATGACGGCGAGGAACTCGCCCGGCTCGACGACGAGCGTGATGCCGTCCAGCGCGCGCACCTCGGTTTCACCCATGCGGTAAACGCGCGTCAGGTTCTCGATCTCGATGACGGGACGCGCCACGAGCCGCGTCTCCTCAGAACGGACGGCGTCCGCCGCCGCCGCCCGGCGCGCCCGTCCCTCCGCCCGGCACTCCGGCGCGGGCCGTCGCGAGGCCCACGATGATCTCGTCGCCCTCCTTGAGGTCTTCCGACCGGATCGCGGTGAGATTGCCGTCCGTGATCAGCGTCTTCACCGTGACGGGTTTCAGCTTTCCGCCAGAGCCGGGGACCTCGACGTAGAGCGTGCCCGCCGTGGACGCTCCCGACCGCGGGCCCGCCCCTCCGCCTCCGCCCGGGCGACCGCCGGGCCCGCGACCTCCCGCCGCGCCGGGCCGGCCGCCGGTCGCCGCGGAGCTCGCAAGCGGCGCGATCCGCCCCGTTTCCGGAGCGGCGGGCGACGAAGACGGCGCGGACGACGCGGACCCTGCGGAAGGCGCGCTCTTCGCCTTGTCCTTTCGCGCGTCGGGGACGAGATCGGCGTTGTCCGGCCGGAAGCGCAGCGCCGCGTTCGGCACGCGCAGAGCATCCTTGCGGACGTCCACGGGCACCTGGACGTTCGCGGTCATGCCGGGCTTGAGCTTGAGGTCGGGGTTCGCGACGTCGAGGACGACCGGATACGTCACGACGTTCTGGACCGTCTGGGGCGAGAGGCGGATCTGCGAGACGGCTCCGCGAAACGGCTGGTCCGGAAAAGCATCGACCGAGAACGTCGCCTCCTGCCCCACCTTCACGCGCCCGACGTCGGCCTCGTCGATGTTCGTCAGGACCTGCATCTTCGTGAGGTCCTGCGCGATCGTGAAGATGACCGGCGCCTGGAAGGAGGCCGCCACGGTCTGGCCGACGTCGTACTGCCGGCTCACGACGACGCCGTCGATGGGAGACGTGATCCGGGTGTATGACAGGTTCGTCTCGGCCTGTCGGAGCGCCGCCTGCGCCTGCGCGACCCCGGCCGCGGCCGAATCCCGCGTCGTCTGCGCGCCGTCGAGATCGGACTGCGCGAGGAGCTGCTGCTTCGCCAGGTTCTTCGAGCGCGTGAGGGAGAGCTCCGCGTTCCTGAGCTCCACCTTCGCTTTCTCGAGATCCGCGCGCCTCTGATCGACGGTTTGCTGAAACGGCGTCGGGTCGAGCTCGGCCAGGAGCTGCCCTTTCTTCACGATCGCGTTGAAGTCGACGTGGAGCTTCGCGATGATGCCGGACACCTGGCTGCCCACTTGCACGGTGGTCACCGCGGAAAGCGTTCCCGTGGCCGTCACCGTGGCGACGACGTCCCCCTTGTCGACCTTCGCCGTCCTGAATTTCGGCTCGGACGACCCGCGGCGCGCGAAAAGGAGCGCCGCCGCGATCGCGGCGAGGGCGGCGACGATTCCGACGATCAGGACCCGTTTCTTCATGAGCTCCTCGAGAATGCGTGAGACGCGAAATGCAGGGGTGCGTTGACGGCGGCGGGTCTCAAAATGCCACCGAGAAGCCGAGCTGAAAAGCCTTTACGACCTCGGTGCCCGAAATCGTCGTCATCACCCGCGCACTGTACTCGATCGTAGCCACGAGACCCTTCCGCGGCATCCAGACGACCCCCGGCAGATGAAGCTGTTCGGTGGCGCCGGCCCCGCGATACCGCCACACCGAATAGAGATAGCGATACGTGACGGTTGGGAATTCCATCCGAAATCCCGCGAGAGCCGCCGTCGCGTCGTCGTAGCCGAGTCGGCAGGGCGCTCCGGAAGCGCAGCGCTCGCCCGAGCGCGTGAAACCCTGCAGGAAAAGAGCGAGCGGCCCGAACGTGGCGGTCAGGTCGAGAGCGCCGTCCGTCCGCCGGAACGAGGCCGGACCGCCGCGTTCGTCCAGCCGCGCGGAAGCGACGGAGAAACCGGGCTTCAGCGTCCAGAGGCCCTTGTTCACGAGATAGAAGACCCGCGCTTCGAGGCCGTCGCGCAGGACGCGCGCGGGGTCCGACTCCACGCTCCGGCCGTCGTCCTCCCAGCTCACATGGTCGTTCTGGCCGTAGTAGCGCGCGCTCCAGCCGAGGGTGTCGAATGCCAATCGCTTCTCGCCCGCGAGGCCCGCCCCCCAGTCCGGGTTTCGCGAAACTCCATTCACCGAGAAGAGCGTGCCGATGAAGGACTCGTCCTCCAGGCCGAAGTCCCGCGGGAGCTTTCCCGCCCTGAGGGCGCCGATCGGGGTCGCGAGGGAGGCCCATCCCTCCTGCAGCCAGACGCCGCCGTCGTAGTACGGGCGGAATCGCCCGTCGCGGCCGCGCACCTCGGCCTTGGCCGTGAAGTCCCCGCGCGTCCAGTCGGCGGCGAGTGCTCCGTAGAAGAGCTCGGCGAGCCGTTCGCGCCGGTCCGAGACCGGTTCGAAATCGTGAAGGACCGCTTCGAGGCGGAATTTCGGGAGGCCGGATTCCGTTTGCGCGGTCGCGTCCTCTCCCCGCGCGGCGGGAAAGACGCCGACGGCGAGAAGCGCGGAGAGCGCGAGAGAACTGCGCCTCGACACAATCGTTATATTACGCACCCGTCAGGCGCGGGTTTCTCAGGAGGACGCAATCACTTCTTCCCTCGATCTCGAAATCCCGTTCCACGTCGAACGTCTCGCGAACGGCCTCACGGTCGTCGTGTCGCCGCAGCGCGGGATTCCTCTCGTGACGGTGGACGTCACCTACGACGTCGGAAGCCGCGTCGAGTCGCCCGGAAAGACCGGGTTTGCACACCTCTTCGAGCACCTCATGTTCGAGGGCTCGGAGAACGTCGGCAAAGGCGACCACTTCCGCCTCGTGGCCGAGGCGGGCGGCTCGATGAACGGCACGACGTCGGAAGACCGGACGAACTACTTCGAGACGCTCCCGGCCGAGTGCCTCGATCTCGGCCTCTTCCTCGAGGCCGACCGGATGCGGTCCCTCGTCCTCACGCAGGAGAAGCTCGACAACCAGCGCGAGGCCGTGAAGGAGGAAAAACGTCTGCGTGTGGACAACCAGCCGTACGCCCCGTCGTTCGAGGCCGCCGACGCGCTCGCTTACGACGCCTTTCCTTACAAGCACTCCGTCATCGGTTCGATGGACGATCTTCAGGCAGCCTCGCTCGATGACGCTCGGGACTTCTACCGCCGCTACTACTCTCCCGGCAACGCGCTTCTGGCGGTGGTGGGTGACGTGGAGCCCGCCGACGCTTTCCGCCGCGTGAGAGGAGCGTTCGACGAAGTGCCCGCGCGGGAAGGGCCGGCGCGCTTCGCGTTCGACGAGCCTTCCCCTTCCGCCGAGCGGCGCGAGCGCGTGGAAGACCGGCACGCCGCGATGCCGGCGCTGCACGTCAACTTCAAGGTGGCCGAACGGCGCCATCCCGACCTCTTCGCGCTGTCGGTCGTGGAACGCATCCTCGGCGCCGGCGAATCAGGACGGCTCTGGCGCCGGCTCGTGAAGGACGACTCGCTCGCCCTTTCGCTGTCCGTATCGCTCGACGAGCGCCGCGGCCCGTCGCTCTTCCGCGTCTTTTGTCTGGCCCGGCCCGGCGTGACGCTCGAACGCCTCGAAGCCGAGATCCTCGGCGACCTCGAGCGCTTCGCCGCGGACGGACCGACGCCGCGCGAGATGGAACGGTCGCGGCGGCTTCTGCTCGCGAGCGCGGTGCGCGCCACGCAGACGACGCAGGCGATCGCCTTTCTCCTTTCGGAGTACGGGCTCTACGACGGCGATCCGGGCCTCTTTCGCCACGACGTCGAGGCGGTCCTCGCGCTGGACGCCTCGGCGGTGCGGGACGCGGCGGCGCGGCTCCTCGTCGCCTCCCGCCGGTCCGTCGTGACCGTCGAGCCAAGCGAATCCAAGGAGGCCGCATGAGCGCGACGCGCCGCCTGCCTCCGCTTTCCTTGCCCCCGCTGCCGTTCGTCCTGCCGACGTTCACCGGCGCGCGACTCGCGAACGGTCTGGCCGTGCGGGCGGCCCGCTGGGGCCGCCGCCCAACCGTGGCGGTCTCGGTGCTCTTTCCCGGCGCGGGCAGCGCGGCCGACCCGCCGGGACGCGAGGGCATGGCGGAGATCACGGGCGACACGTTTCTCGGCGGAACCCGGAGGCGCGACGCGCGCGCGCTCGCGGAAGAGATCGACGACCTGGCCGCGGTCCTCGAAGTGTCCGCCGGCAGCGACTCGTCGGTCGCGCGCCTCTTCGTTCTCGAGAACGATCTCGACGAGGGGCTCGCCCTTCTCGCCGAGGTCCTGTCCGAGTCCACGTTCCCCGAAGACGAGTTCGAGAAGAACCGACGGCGCCAGATCGACGTGCTCGCCGAGCAGCGCTCCGAGCCCGATTTCCTCGCCCGCGAGCGCCTTCTCGACCGGCTCTATCCCGGTCACCCTTACGGCCGCCTCACGGCGACGGAGAAAGGCCTCGAGGCGCTCGCCCAGGGCGACGTCGCCTCGTTCGCGGCGACGCGCTTCTCCTTCGCCGATGCCACCCTCATCCTCGCCGGCGCGGCGGATCCGGACGCGCTGATACGGGCTGCCGCGCGCGCCTTCGAGGGGCTTCCCGCCGGACCCTGCGCGCCCTTCGCGGCGGTTCCTCCGCCGCCGCGCATCGACAACTTCTCGATCCACCTCGTGAACCGGCCCGGTTCCGTGCAGACGAACCTGCTGTTCGCCCGGCCCGCGCTCGCACGCCGGAGCCCGCGCTTCACGACGGCTGTCGTCGCGAACCAGTCGCTCGGAGGCGGCGCCTCCTCGCGTCTCTTTCACGTCCTCCGCGAGGAGCGCAGCCTGACCTATGGCGCGTACTCGTCCCTCACGGCGCGCGTCGCCGGTGGACAGTTCGGCGCCTCGATCGACTGCCGGACCGAGGTGACGCGCGAGGCCTGCTCGGGCCTCTTCGATCTCATCCGCACGTTCGCAACCGAGGGGCCCACTTCTGACGAGCACGAGCGCTCGCGGAAATTTCTGCTGGGCAGCTTTCCGATTCCGCGCGAGACACCCGGCGGCGTCGCGCAGGACGAGATCTCGCGCCTCCTGCACGGGCTGCCCGAGGACGAGTGGGCCACCTGGCGGGATCGGGTGGGCGCGGTGTCGAGGCAGGAAGCCTGCCGGGTCGCGGAGGACTTCTTCCATCCCGGCACCGGCATCCTGGCCGCGGTCGGGGACGCGAAACTGATCCGGCCCGTCCTCGACTCGTTCGGCGATACGACGCTCTGGGACGCGGACGGCCCGCGCGCGTGAACGCAGCGGCGTGGGAATCGGCCCCCGGGCGCAAACGAGGCGTCCGGTTCTAGGGCTCCTGTTTCGCTTCGTCGGCGGAGAACTCTCCCGAAATCCGCTTCTTGAATCGCGCGGCCCGCGCCTCCTGTGTCCTCCGGAGGCGCGTCCGGAAGGTCATGACCTCGAGATGCCGGAGGCGCTCCGCCTGCCCTGAGCGATGCCGCTGCTGGTGCCGCGCGACCGCGAGCAGCAGCGCGCTTCTCACGTACTCGCGCCGCTCGTCGGGCCTGCCGAATCTCTTCTCGAAGCCACGCGTCCAGGGAAGCCTCAGCGCGACCGCGTCCTCCTCGGGCAGCAGCCCGGTCGTCACCTCCTCCGTGAGCTCGTGCGACACGCGCGACCTCTCGGCGAGAAGCGCGGGCCCCCACGCGAGCACGGCGGCTGCGAGCGCGGTCGGCACGATGAGGAACTCGAGCCGGCGTGGAACCCCGGCGAAGAGCCCCGCGAGCGCGGCCGCGAGCAACGCGGGCGCGAGCGCGGCGCTCAGCCACGCGACCCCCTCGCGCCAACCCGCTTCCGCGCTCGCGCGCGTGGCCTCCGCGGCGAAGGCCGAGACGACCGCCACGGCGATGGAAACGAGGGCGGGCGCCTGCCATCCCGGGAGATGTCTCCCCGCGACCGCGGCCGCGAACGCGGCGCCTCCGGCGATCAGCGCGCCCGCCGACAGGCCCTCCCCCGTGATCGCGGACCACGTGCGCGCGGCTCCGAGGGCAAAAAGCGCCACGAGACATGTCGCGAAAAGAGCGCTTCCGGCCGCCGCGGGCATCGCCCGGATCCGGGCGCCGAACACCGTGAATCCCGCCAGTGCGCCGATCGCGAACGCGGTCGCCCGGCGTTCCATCCGGCTGGCGAGGAAGAGGGCGAGAACCGCGGCTCCGCCACGGAGAAGAACGTCCGTGCTCATGCGATCGGGTGCTCCGCGAAGTAGGCGCGGGTCGCATCCACGTCGAGGCGGATCTGCGCCGTGAGGTCCAGCAGCGACGGAAACGTCCGCTCGTCGCGCACGCGATCGAAGAACGACAGGCGTACGCGCTCGCCGTAGACGTCGGACGAGAAGTCGAGGATGTACGACTCGATCGTGGTCGCGAAGTCCTCGTACACCGTGGGCCGGCGACCGATGTTCGTGACGCAGGGAAAGGTGCGGTCGAACGAGTCGATCCGCACGGTGGTGAAGTAGACCCCGTCCTTCGGGAAGAGCTCGTTGTCGGGCCTGAGGTTCATCGTCGGGAACCCGATCTTGCGCCCCATGCGGTCGCCCTTGGCGACGATCCCGTCCATCGCGTACGGGCGCCCCAGAAGGTCCCGCGCCGAGACCGCATCGCCGTCGTGCAGCGCGTTCCGGATGCGTGTCGACGAGATGGCGCCGCCCGCGTCCTTGACGTCCGGGAGGCCCGTCACACGGAAGCCCGCCGCCTCGCCGGCCGCGCG
>JBGPDK010000090.1:0-13151 GCA_041482235.1 Thermoanaerobaculia bacterium
ACGAGCACGCCCTTCTGGAGAAGCAGCCTGATGTGCTTCTGAAGCGTGCCGAACGAGGAGTAGCCGAACTCATCGCAGATCTCGCGCTGAGTGGGCGAAAAGCCCCTCTTCTGCCGGTAGGTGCGAAGGAAGTCCAAGATTTCTTTTTGCTTCGGAGTGAGTGTCAGCGCCATAATAAATAAGGCTTCCTATGAGAAATACCTAATTTTCTTAGAAAGGAACACGAATCGATGCGCCATTTCCGGCAGTCAGCCCAATAGATCGATCACGCGTAAGATAGGCGTAAATTCAGCCTCCGTCAAGGAAGAATAAACTCCCGCTGCGTGCCCGAAGACAGAGCCCCTGGCCAAGCGACGGCCGTCGGCCGCCGCATCCTGCGATCGGCGCTTCTCGCCCTCGTGCTCGTGTTCCTTTTTTTCGCTGGAATCCTCTATCTCTTCAACCGACCATTCAGCGCCAACCCGCAGCCTCTCAGCGCATCGCGCCTGACCACCGGCAATCTGCTCTTCCCGGTACAGGTCGCGGTCTTTCCCGAACGTGTCGCGCGTTACAAGCCACGTTTTTTCGGCCACACGGAGGATTCGATCTCGACCGATCTCATCGCGTCCGTGAAGGTGCAGGCGGGCGTCGTCTTCGCGGACGTGGTCCTCGATACGGCCGGCGGCTCGCCGCCGATCGTGCTCCACGGCCTCTGGAAAAAGGACGCGGAGCAGCTGCGTCAGCTCATCGGCGCCGCAACGGAATCCCGGCGGAAGCGCGCGAAATGAGGCACGTGCTCCATTTGAAGGCCCGCTCCATTGATGTTGATTCGAGAGAATCTCCCGACCGAGAAACGGGAGTGAACAGGGAGGAATTGAAATGAAGAACGCTCTCAAGATCACCGTCGCGGCGCTGTGCTGCGTGGCGCTCGTCGCCTGCAGCCAGAGGGGTCCGGCCGAAGCCGCTCTCACCGCCGCCCAGGCCGCCGTGGACGGCGTCAAGGCCGACGCCGGCAAGTACGTCCCCGACCAGGCGAAGGCCCTCATGGCTTCCCTTCTCGCCGCCCGCGAGGCCTTCGACAAGGGCGACTACAAGGCCGCGATGGAGATGGCGCAAGCCATTCCCGCGAAGGCCAAGGACGTCGCCGCCGCCGTCGCCGCAAGGAAGGACGAGCTCACGAAGTCGTGGAATGCGCTGGCCACTTCCGTTCCGGGCATGATCGAACAGATCAGGGTGAAGGTCGATGCCTTGAGCGCGATGAAGAAGCTCCCGAAGGACATGGATGCCGCGAAGCTCGAAGCCTCCAAGGCGAGCCTCGCCGAGATCAAGAAGGCCGCTGGCGAGGCCGCCGATGCGTACAAGGCGGGCAACCTCAACGAGGCCGTCGCCAAGGGGAACGCCGTCAAGGCGAAGGTCACCGATGCGATGGGCGTTCTCGGCCTCACGGCCGCCGCTCCCGCGGCCGCCCCTGCCACGACTGCCCCGCCCGCGGCCGCAAAGAAGGCCAAGCCCGCGAAGAAGTAGACCCGAATCGCCGCTAGCTCCGGTAATCGGCGTTCAGCGAGACGTAGTCGTGCCCGAGGTCCGAGGACAGCTTCGACGCCGTGGCCTTCCCGGCGCCGAGGTCCACGACCACGTGCACGAGCTCCTTGCGGAAGAGGCGCAGAGCGTCCTTTTCGCGGTAGGCCGCCGGAACGCCGTCCCTCACGAGGGTGAGCGGGCCGAGGCGGAGCGAGACGCGCTTTTCCGAGAAGCGGGCGCCGCTCCGGCCCACGGCCGCGAGGATTCGGCCCCAGTTCGCATCGCCGCCGTGGAGAGCGGTCTTAACGAGCAGCGAGGTCGCGACGGCGTGCGCCGCTGCCCTGGCCTCGGCCTCGGTGCGCGCACCTGTAACGCGGAGGTCGAGGACGCGCGTCGCCCCTTCTCCGTCGCGCACGATCATCCAGGCGAGGGCGCGGCAGACCTCGGCGAGCGCCTTTCGGAACTCCGGACCGTCGTCCTTGGCCGCGAGCTCCTCTCCCCCGAGCGCGCCCGAGGCCATCAGGAGAACGGTGTCGTTCGTGGACGTATCGCCGTCCACGGAGACGAGGTGGAAGCTCGCGTCGGCCGCTTCGCGAAGCGCCGTCTTGAGATACCCGGCCGTCGCGGCCACGTCGGTCATGACGAACGCGAGCATCGTCGCCATGTTCGGATGAATCATGCCGGCGCCCTTGGCGACGCCCACGACGCGGCCGCGGCGGCCGCCCCTGGTGAACGAGGCCTGTGCGACTTTCGGGCCGACGTCGGTCGTGAGGATCGCGTGCGAGGCGGCCTCGAGCCCCGAGGCCGAGAGCCGGTGCTTCGCGTCGGGCAGCGCGGCGCGGATCTTCGCGTCCGGCAGGAGCACGCCAATGACGCCCGTGGACGAGACGATGACCTCTTCCTTCGGGAACCCGAGGAGCGACGCCGCGCAGTCGCGCACGCGGCGCGCCGCGTCGAGGCCGGGCCTTCCGGTGACGGCGTTCGCGCAGCCCGCGTTCACGACGACCGCGCGGACGCGGCCCCGGCTGCGGGCGAGGTCCCGCCTTCCGAGGACGACGGGCGCGGCCTGGAAGCGGTTCTTCGTGAACAGGGCCGCGGCATTCGCGCCCTTCTCGGCCACGAAGAGCGCGAGGTCGGGGCGCTTCTTGCGGATGCCCGCCCGAACGCCCGAGGCAAGGAAGCCCTTCGGGAGCCTCATGTCGCGCTTCCGGCGAGACGCCGGACGACGGCTTTCGCGGCGCGGGCCACCTGCCGCGGCGCGGTGCCGCCCGTGAGATCCCGTTTCGCGAGCGCGCGCCTCACATCGAGCGCCTGAAGGTCCTGGACCGTGATCTCCACGGTGGGCCCGAGGGCGGCGAGCGACGTGCCGAGCGCCTCGGCCTCGGCAATGCGGCGGCCGACGATCTCGTGCGCCTCGCGGAACGGGATGCCCCGCTTCGCGAGCGCGTCCGCGAGCTCGGTGGCGAGAAGACGGTCGTCCGAGGCCGCCAGAGCCATTCGCTCGCGGTCGAGACGAAGCCCCTCGACGAGACCGATCAGCGCCGGGAGCGCGGCTGCGAGGACGCCTCTCACACGAAAAACAGGCTCCTTGTCGAGCTGGAGATCCTTGTCGTACGCGAGCGGCAGCCCCTTGAGAAGCGCGAGAAGACCGGTCAGCTCGCCGATCGCGCGCCCGGCGTGGCCGCGCGCGAGCTCGAGGACATCGGGGTTCTTCTTCTGCGGCATCCGCGACGAGCCGGTCGCGAGCGCGTCGGGAAGCGCCGCGAACCCGAATTCGTCGGACGTGAACATAATGAGGTCTTCTCCGAGGCGCGAGAGGTGGACGAGGAGAAGCGTCGCGGCGAAGAGGAACTCGGCGGCGGCGTCGCGGTCGGAGACGGCGTCAAGCGAGTTCGCCGTGGGCCTGAGGAAGCCCAGGCTCCGCGCGAGCGCTTCGCGGTCGATCGGAAGCGGCGTCCCCGAGAGAGCGCCGGAACCGAGCGGGCATTCGTCCGCGCGCGAGGCGGCGTCGTCGAAGCGGCCCGCGTCGCGCCGCAGCATCTCCACGTACGCGAGGCACCAATGCCCGAACGTGACCGGCTCGGCGCGCTTCAGGTGCGTGTAGCCCGGCATCGGGGTCGCGGCCTCGGCCTCCGCGCGGCGCGCGAGCGCGAGCGCGAGGCCGCGGGCCGCCGCCGCGCCCTCGCCGAGAGCGTCCTTCACGTAAAGGCGAATGTCCGTCGCGACCTGGTCGTTGCGCGACCGGCCCGTGTGGAGCTTTCCCGCGAGCGGCCCCAGCTTCGCGGCGAGCCGCGCCTCGACGAAGGAGTGCACGTCCTCGTCGTCCGCGTCGGAAGGCACGCCCGTCTTCCCGACCTCGGTGCCGATCTCCTGCAGGGCGGCGACGAGCTTCTTGACGTCTCCCGGCGACAGCACGTCGGCCGCGCCGAGCGCCTCGGCCCACGCGATCGAGCCGCGGAGGTCCTCGGCGAGAAGCGCGCGGTCGAACCCGAACGAGTCGTTGAAGGCCCGGAGGGCCTGCGCGGGGGGCTCGGAGAATCGGCCTCCCCAGAGCTGTCGGCGGGCCAACTTCTCACCCTTCCCCGGAGACGACGGCCTGATACGTCGTCCCGGCCTTCAGGCGCAGGCGCCCCTTCGTGGGCAGGCCGAAGAGACGAATGAAGCCGGACGCGTCCGCGGGCGTGTAACCGCGCATGTCGAACGAGGCCAGGCGCGCTGAATAGAGCGCGTGCGGCGACGTGCGGCCCACGACGGACGAGGCGCCCTTGAAGAGCTTCAACGTGACGTCGCCCGTCACGGTCGGCATGAGCGCGTTCATGAAGGCGTCGAGCGCCTCGCGCAGCGGGGAGAACCACTGCCCGAAGTAGACGAGCTCGGCGTACCGGGCGGCGAGCTTTTCCTTCTCGTGCACACTGTCACGGTCGAGCGTGAGCGTCTCGAGGGCCCGCAGCGCCTGGACGAGCAGGGTGCCGCCCGGGGTTTCGTACACGCCGCGGGACTTGATGCCCACGAGGCGGTTCTCGACGATGTCCACGCGGCCCACGCCGTGCCGGCCGGCGATCTCGTTGAGCTTCTGGATGAGCGGAACCGGCGCGAGACGCTGGCCGTTCACCGCCACCGGCAGGCCCGCCGCGAAGGAGATCGTCACGCGCTCGGGCGTGTCGGGCGCCTTCTCGGGGTCGACCGTGAGCTTGAACATCGAGGGCTCGGGCTCGAAGCCGGGCTCTTCGAGCGGGCCGCCCTCGTGCGAGAGGTGCCAGAGGTTGCGGTCGCGCGAATAGGAATCCTTCTTCGTGGCGGAAACGGGAATGCCCCGTGCCGCGGCGTAGTCGATGGCGTCCTCGCGCGACGTGATGTCCCACTCGCGCCACGGCGCGATGATCGCGAGCTCCGGCGCGAGGGCCATGTACGCCAGCTCGAATCGCACCTGGTCGTTGCCTTTTCCGGTGCAGCCGTGCGCGAAGGCGTCGCAGCCCGTGGCGAGCGCGACCTCGACCTGCTTCTTGGCGATCAGGGGGCGCGCGGTGGCCGTCCCCAGCAGGTAGTCGTGCTCGTACCGGGCGCCGGCCTTGAGGACCGGGAAGAGATAGTCCTTCGCGAACTCGTCCTTCGCGTCGATGAGGAAGAACTCGGACGCGCCGGTTTTTCTCGCTTTCTCCTCGAGGCCGGAGGTCTCTTCGGCCTGGCCGACGTCGACCGCCACCGCCACGACCTCGCAGGCGTAGTTCTCCTTGAGCCAGGGAATGATGATGGACGTGTCGAGCCCGCCCGAGTACGCGAGCGCGACCTTCTCGATCTTCGGCTTCATGAGGTTTTCTCCTTCGGCGCCTCGCGGAGGATCCCTTCGAGAGCCTTGACGAATCCGGACAGGGCCGGCCGGGGAACGACGTACGGAGGCAGGAGGCGCAGCACCTTCGCGCGCGAGGTCCCGACGACGAATCCTTTTTCGAGGAGCGCCTTCTGCACCTCGGCGGCGTCGCGACTCAGCTCCACGCCCCACATGAGGCCGCGGCCGCGCACGTCCACGATCGCGCCCTTGCTGCGCTTCTTCGCGCTCAGGAGCTTCTTCCCGAACCACTCCCCTGTCTCGCGGATCTTCTCGAGGAGGCCGCCGTCGGCGATCTCGGACAGCACCTCGAGGCCGAGACGGCATGCGATCGGATTCCCGCCGAACGTGGTGCCGTGGTGACCGGGTTTCACGACCGGCGCGATCCGCTCGCCCACGAGGACGGCTCCGAGCGGCAGGCCGCCGCCCAGGGGCTTGGCGAGCGCCACGAGGTCGGGCACGACGCCGAGCTCCTGGAAGACGAAGAAGTGGCCCGTCCGCCCGAGGCCGGATTGCACCTCGTCGAAGACGAGGGCGGCGCCCACGCGGTCGGCCGCGGCGCGCGCGGCGCGCACATACTCGGGCGTGAGCGGCACGATGCCGCCCTCGCCGAGAATCGGCTCGAGGAAGATCCCGGCCGTGTCAGGCGTGACGGCGCGCTCGAGGGCCGGGATGTCGTTCGCGGGAAGGAAGACGGTCTCGCCGACGAGCGGTTCGAACGGCTTCCGGTACGCCTCGTTGCCCGTCAGCGCGAGTGCTCCCATCGTGCGCCCGTGAAAGCTGCCCTCGAGCGAGATCATCCGGCTTCGCCCGGGCGTGGCGAGGCGCGTGAACTTCACCGCGGCCTCGATCGCCTCGGTGCCGCTGTTGCAGAAGAAGACGCGCGGCATTCCGGAGAGATGCGTGAGGCGCTCGGCGAGAAGGCCCTGCGCCGGATGGTAGAAGAGGTTCGAGACGTGGAGAAGGCGATTCGCTTCCTCGCGCAACGCCTTCACGAGGCGCGGATGCCGGTGGCCGAGCGCGTTCACCGCGATGCCGGCGAGGAGGTCCCAGTAGACCTTCCCGTCCGCATCGACGAGCTTCGAGCCCTTGCCCGCGAGCGGATGGAAGGGCGTGCGCTTGTAGGTGCCGAGAACATTCTCGGCGTCCCGCTTCTCGACGAGTGACGGATTCTCATGCGGCGGCTGATGCAAGTCGGGTTCCTCCGATGCCCTCGGACAGAGCCGAGGCGTGGTCGTTCGGTCCGGCGATGACGACCTGGGAAACGCCCGCCTTCACGGCCTCGAGGCAGGCGACGAGCTTCGGGCGCATCCCGCCGCCCACCGCTCCGGACGACAGCAAGGCCCAGGCGGAATCGGGATCCAGCTCCCGCACGAGCTTTCCGTCGGCGTCGAGGAGTCCCTCGACGTCCGTGAGAAAGACGAGCCTCTCGGCACGGAGCGCCACCGCGAGCGCCGAGGCGGCCGAGTCGGCGTTGACGTTGAGAAGCGTGCCTTCGCGCCCCAGCGCGACGGACGCCACGATGGGCAGCATGTCGGCGTCGAGGATCGCGCTGATGAGCTTCGGATTCGAGAACGCCACTCGCCCGACGAATCCGAAGTCCACGCCGTCGAGGCGGGGATGGAACTCGGCCCACAGCGTCTCGCCATCCGCGCCCGAGAGCCCCGCCGCCGTGATGCCGAGCGAGCGGAACTCGGCCACGAGGGATTTGTTCACGAGGCCGGAGAGAATCGAGACGACGACGTCGAGCGTCTCGGGGTCGGTGATGCGAAGGCCGCGGTAGGTCTTCTTCGGAATCTTGAGGGCCAGCAGCGAGGCGTCGATCCGCCTGCCGCCGCCGTGCACGACGACGATGCGCCGGCCCGCGGTCCAGCGCGCCGCGATTGCGGCGAGGGCGCGCGCGCGGAGCGCGGGCTCCTCGAGAAGGCTCCCGCCCAGCTTGACGACGACGGGCCGCCCGGAATGGGACGCGCTCACGCGAGCCCCTCCGCCTCCGGGAGAGAGAGCATCCGGTTCATGTTCTGCACGGCCTGCGAGGCGGCGCCCTTGAGGAGGTTGTCGATGGCCGAAACGAGCACGCCGCGCCGCCCGCCCGGAAGGAGCGCGAAGCCGATCTCGGCGCGCGGCGTGCCGACGACATCGCGCAGCTCCGGCAGCTCCCCCGGGGGCCGCACGCGCACGAACGGCGTCGCCGCATAGGGTTTTGCGTAAACGGCCGCCAGCGTTTCGGGCGTCTGGGGCTCCCCGAACGAGACGTGGAGCGTCGAGAGGATTCCGCGCACCGTCGGCAGGAGGTGCGGCACGAAGACGAACGGCGCGTCTTGAGACAGACCGAGGCCCTGCCGCATCTCCGGCTCGTGCCGGTGGACGCCGACGCCATAGGCCTTGAAGTTGCCTTCGAGCTCGGAAAAAGAGTACGCGACCTCGCTCTTCTTTCCCGCCCCCGACACTCCGCTCACGCTGTCGCAGATGACGGGCTGGCCTGCCGCGAGGAGAGAGAGAACCGGCTTCAGCGCGAGCAGGACCGACGTCGGGTAGCAGCCCGGGTTCGCGACGAGCCTGGCACCGACGAGTTCCTTCCCGCACCACTCGGCGAGGCCATAGACCGCTTCGGCGAGGAGCCGCGGCGCGGGATGTTCGAACCCGTACCACTTCGGATAGGCGGCCGCGTCGCGGAGGCGGAAGGCCCCCGAGATGTCGATGACCCTCGCGCCCGCCTCGAGGATCTTCGGCGCGAGCGCGGCCGACGTCTCATTCGGCGTCGCGAGGAAGACGACGTCGGGCCGCGACTCTTCGAGGCGCTCGAAGGAGAACGGCTCGGCGTCCGGCCCGTCCGAGCCCCCGAGGAGCGGATGAAGCCGCGCGAACGGGACGGGACGCGCATCGCCTCTTCCGGAGGAGAAGACGGAGACGATTTCGGCGTGGGGGTGGCGCACGAGGAGCGCGCACAGCTCCGCCCCCGAGTACCCCGTGGCCCCGACGATCGCGGCCCTCGTCAACCGCGGCCCCGGCGGAGGCGTCCCGGGACGAGACCCGACTCGAGCCGACGCGCGAGCCGTTGCGCGACGGAGCTAGACGCCGCCACGAGAAAGATGGTGTCGTCCCCCGCGATCGTGCCGACGACCCCGTCGAGCGCGGCCTCGTCGACGGCGCGCGCGACGGGATGCGCCGCGGCCGGAGGCGTCTTGAGGACGACGAGGTTTCCCGCGGCGGCAACGAGAACGACCCATTCGCGCAGCGCGCGCTCGAGACGTTCCTCGCGGCGGGCCTTCAGCTCGACGTCGGTCGCCGACGCCTCCGCGCCGGGAACCACGTAGCCGGCCGCCGTCTTCGCGAGCCCGAGATCCTTGAGATCCCTCGAAAGCGTGGGCTGCGCGACGTCGATCCCGCGCCGCGCGAGGCGATGCTGAAGCTCCTCCTGCGAGTGGACGGCGCCGTCGCGGATGACCCTGAGGATCTCGTCGCGGCGCTTCAATCCTGTCGAATGACTATTCACATGCGCGAATATTCATTCATTTGGGCCGCGCGTCAAGTCTTTTCTTTCGTGACCCACGGTACGAAGGCCGGAAGGCACGGGGGCTTAGAATGACCACATGTGGCGCGACGTCTCGCTCCGGCCCGGGCCGTGATGAGCCCCTCGCGCTTCATCGACCCGTTCGAAGCCGAGCTCGGGCGCCTGCCGGAGAAGCTGCGCCGCTTCTTCCTGTCGCGCGGCGTACGAACCGAGGACGACGCGCGGGATCTCGCGCAGGAAACGCTCCTCCGCGTGCTTCAACGGCTCTCGCGGGGAGAGCTGCTGTACTCGCCCGAGGCGTTCTCGCTCGGCGTCGCGAAGAACGTCTTCTTCGAGTACTGCAGGCGCGTGGCGAAATCCCACGCCCATGACGGCCTCTCGGGCGCCGTGGCGCTTGCCGGAGGCGAGGACCCCCTGACGGACGCTCTGGCGTCGAGTCAGGCCCTTCGCTTTCGCAAGGCGCTCGAGCTCCTTCCCGAGCGCATGAAGAGCCTCCTCCTCAAACGGTTCGTGGAGGAGGTGCCGTCGCGCACGATCGCGCGCGAGGAAGGCATTTCCACCGACGCGATCGACATGCGCGTCTACCGCGCGAAGCGCGAGCTGAAAAGGCGCATGGAACGCGAAAAGGCGACGCAGGCGGAGACTCCGCCCCCGGGCTCGGACCCTCTTTCGTGAGTGCGTCGTCCCCCGGCTCCGTGGAGATCCGCGACTACCTGCTGCGCCGTATGCCTGACACGGAGCGCAGCCGCTTCGAGGCCGCGTATTTCAGCGACGATG
This sequence comes from Thermoanaerobaculia bacterium, assembly GCA_041482235.1. Classification (GTDB taxonomy): domain Bacteria; phylum Acidobacteriota; class Thermoanaerobaculia; order UBA5066; family UBA5066; genus Fen-183. The sequence continues at coordinate 9,618 of JBGPDK010000090.1, forward strand.
CCCTGCTGGACCGGATCGAAGCCGAAGAAGATGCGCTCGTCTCCGACTACGTCCTCGGACGGCTGAGCGACGGCGAGAGACGCCTCTTCGAGGAATCTCTTCTCGGAACGCCGTACTACAGGGAGCGGGTCGAGACCACGAGAGGGCTCCGGCTGAAGGTCGCGGCCCCGGGGCTCTTCCCGCAGCGCCCGATCGCGTCCGCCGGCGACGGGCGGCTCTTTCCGGGCCGCTCGGGAGTGGGCATCGGGTTCGGGCTCCTGGCGCTCCTCCTCGTGGCGGCCCTCCTCTCGGCGCTGCGCCTCAAGAGCGACCTGACCCGCGCCCGGCTCGAGCTGGCGGCGCGGCCCGCACGAACCGCCGATCCCGCCGCCCAGGCGGCCGTCGCGCCGCTCGTGCAGTCGGTCATCCTCGGCGAGAGCTACTCTGCAGGCCCGTCGCTCACGCGTCTCAGGCGTCCGCCGGGCGGGGCGGTCCTTCTCGGCTTTCCGCGTTCGCTGCTGGGCCACGGTCATACGGCCTGGGCCATCGCTCTCTCCGATGGAAAGAGGGTGGCCTGGGAGTCCGGCGCTTTCCCTTCGAAGGACATCGAGGAAGGTGCTCCGTCGCTTCGCCTGCCGCCGGAAGTGCCTCCCGCGGGCGCCTACGCGGTCCTTCTCAGGACTCCGGGCGTCCAGGACCGGGCGGAGATCCTGCTCGGCGTCCTCGAAATCCTCGACCGTTAGCCCGCAGACCGCTGCGCGGTCCAGGCCGGAAAGAGGCGGGCTAACAGCTGCGAGTGATGGGGGAAACACGGTCGTGTTTCCCCCCTGCCCCCTTCACCGCTCGAGAAACGCCAGGCCCTTGAGGAACAGCGAGGCAAATTCCTCTCCGATCTCGTCCGCGGAGGCTCCCCCGCCCGCGCGATACCAGCGGGCCATCCAGTTGATCGCGCCGAGGATCGCGAAGGCCGCCAGCTTCGGGTCGACCGGCCGGAAGACCTTCTGCTGCACGCCCTCGGCGATCACGTCACGCAGGCTTCTCTCGTACGCGTCGCGGGCGCTCACGACCGCGGCCCGTCGCGGAGCGTCGAGCGCGTCGAACTGAAGCGCCAGCGCGGTGCCGTGGAACTTGTCCACCATGACGCGGGCGTGCTCGACGACGATCCGGCGCAGCGCCTGATCGGGCGGCAGCGCCGACGCGCGCACGCGCTCCGTCACGTCGAGCATGGCCTCGAGAGCCGTCGCGTGGCAGAGGGCGAGGATTTCCTCCTTGTCGCGGAAGTAGTAGTAGAGGCTCCCGCGGGTGAGCAGCAGCTCTTCGGCGATGTCGTCCATGGAGGTGCCGTAGAACCCCTTTGCCGCGAAGCTGCGCACCGCGCTCTCGAGGATCCGCGCGCGCTTGGCCTTGCGCTTCGTCTCGACGTGCGCCGACGGGGCCCGTCGCCGGGCCGTGCCGCCGCCGTGCGCCCCGGCGACTTCCCTCCGCGACATGGCGCGGAATCTTAGGTCCTCGGCCTCCGGAAACGAAAAGGCCCCGCGCGGGAAGCGGGGCCTGACGCGAAAGGAGATGGTCGGGGCGAGAGGATTTGAACCTCCGACCCCACGGTCCCGAACCGTGTGCGCTACCAGGCTGCGCTACGCCCCGAGGAGCGTCAACGATACCATCCGCCGACCTTCGCAGCCAAACGCCGAGTCGATACGAATCGGCTACGGCCCCGCCGCAGCTCCGTAGCCGCGCGGGTCCGCGACCCCCGTGAGCGTTCCGTCCTTCTCGAAGGCGATCGCGTGGACGAGTCCGAGCCGGCCGTGCGTGGATGTCGGCGATCTCTCCTCGACCACGTGGCCCTTTTCGCGCAGGGCCGCCTTCACGCTCTCGGGGAAAGCTCCGGCCTCCAGCTCGATCCGGTCCGGCAGGTGCTGGTGATGGAATCGCCTCGCCGCGACGGCCTCGGCGAGCGGCTCGCCGCGCGGGCCGGCGTTCAGGAAGACCTGAAGGACGGTCGTCGGGATCGTGCCGCCGCCCGGCGAGCCGAGGACGAACCGCGGCCGGCCGTCCTCGAGGACGATCGTCGGCGTCATCGAGGACAGCGGCCTCCCGCCGGCGCGCACGGCGTTCGCCTCCCCCTGCACGAGGCCGAACATGTTCGCGGTCCCCGGCACCGCCGAGAAGTCGTCCATCTCGTTGTTGAGGAGGACGCCGGTGCCCGGCACGACGGTGCCGTTTCCAAACGTGTCGTTGAGCGTGTACGTGAGCGCCACGGCCTCGCCGTCGGCCGTTGCCGTGGAGAGGTGCGTCGTCTGGTCCCGCTCGCCGGGCCACCCGCCGCCCTCGATCGCCGAGGAGGGTGTCGCGCGGGCCGGGTCGATCGAAAATCCGAGCGCAGCGAGCCTCCCGGGCGCGAGGAGGCGCGCGAGCGGCAGGTCCACACAATCGGGGTCTCCGAGGAAGCGGTTTCGGTCGGCGTACGCGCGGCGCTCGGCTTCGACGATCAGGTGGATCGACTCCGCCGCGTCGCGGGACGAGAGGTCCCCGCGCACGGTTGGAAGCTGCCCGAGGATCGACGCGAGAATGAAGCCGCCCGCCGAAGGAGGCGGCATCGTGACGAGACGAAAGCGCCCGAAGTCGAGGGCGAACGGGATCCGCCACGACGGGGAGTAGCTCGCGAGGTCCGCTTCCGTCAGAACCCCGCCCGTCGCGCGGACGAATCGCGCGATCCGGCGGGCGATCTCGCCGACGTGAAACGCGTCAGCGCCGCGGGCCGAGATGGCGTCGAGCGTGCGGGCGAGGTCCGGCTGAGCGAGGAGTGACCCGGCCGCGATCGGCTCGCCTCCCGAGAAGAAGAGACGGGCCGCCTCCGGATCGCGCGATAGGACCTCCCGAGAAAGGGCGAGCTGCGCCGTCAGGCCGGGGGGGACGCGGAAGCCCTCGCGGGCGAGCCGGACGGCGGGCGCCACGAGGCGCGCCCACGGAAGCCTGCCGAGCTTTCGATGGAGGCTTTCGAGGCCTCGCACAGTCCCGGGCGTCGCGACGGCGAGACCGCCGGAGCGCGATGCCCGGTCGCGCGGCGCGCCCGCGGCATCGAGGTACGTGTTCCGCCAGGTGGCCGCGGGAGCAGTCTCGCGGAAGTCCAGCGCGAAGAATCCTCCACCCACCGTGCGCACGATGGCGAAGCCGCCGCCGGCGAGGTTGCCGGCCTGCGGATACGTCGCGGCAAGGGCGAATGCGGTTGCGATCGCCGCGTCGACGGCGCCGCCTCCGGCTTCGAGGACGCGCGCGCCCGCCTCGACGGCCTCCGGAGTCGCGGCTGAGACCATCCCCCGGGCCGAACGCGCCGCCTTTGCCTCGCCAAAGGGCGCGGCCGCGGGCGGCGCGGAGCGCGTCGTCGCCGGGCCGCCGAGCAGGAGGGCCCACGCGGTGGCGGCGAGACCGGCGAACGGGCGCCCGTGCATGCGGCGCCTAGCTGTCGGGGCTAAACAGGTTGTTCACTCTGGACACCGGTGGCTTACCTCCGAGCGAGGAATGCTGGCGATGGTGATTGTAGTAGTGGAGCCAGCG